>NZ_JAQYZY010000052.1:59392-136276 GCF_028640825.1 Pseudomonas sp. LA5 | reverse complement strand
CCCACCAGCCGCTGCAGGCGACCGGCCTCGGCTTCCAGGGCGGTACAGGCCGCCAGGGTGGCCTGGAGGTTGTCGACACCCTGCTGGTTCAGCAGGTTGATCTCGCTGATGTCCATGTTCAGGGTCTCCACCACCGAGGTCTGTTCCTCGGTCGCGGTGGCCACCGACTGGTTCTGGCCATCGATCTCGCCGATGCGCTCGGTCACGCTGCCCAGCCGCTCGCCGGCGCTCTTGGCCACCTGCATGCTGTGGGCGCTCTGCCGCTGGCTTTCCTGCATCAGCGCCACGGCGTCGCGCGAGCCGGTCTGCAGTTCCTCGATCATCTGCTGGATCTGCTGCGCCGAACTCTGGGTGCGGCTGGCCAGGGAGCGCACCTCGTCGGCCACCACGGCGAAGCCGCGCCCGGCCTCACCGGCGCGGGCCGCCTCGATGGCGGCATTGAGCGCCAGCAGGTTGGTCTGTTCGGAGATGCCGCGGATGACTTCGAGGATCTGGCCGATGTTGGCGGCCTTGCCGTTGAGCGCCTCGATATGTTCGCAACTGGTGCCGATCTTGGCCGACAGCGCCTGCATGGCGTGCAGGGCCTCGTCGAGCACCTCGCGACCCTCTTCACCCTGGGCACGGGCGGTGCTGGCCTCGCCCGAGGCATGGGCGGCATTGCGGGCGATCTCCTGGGCGGCGGCGCCCAATTCGTTGATGGCGGCGGCCACGCTGGTGGTGCGCTGGGCCTGCAGATCCGACTGCTGCATGGAGGATTGCGATGACTCCAGCACCCGGCGCGTGCCCTGATTCAGCTCGCCGGTGCTCTGGGCCACGTCGCGGATCGAGGTGTGGATGCGCGCCACGAACTTGTTGAAGGCCTCGGCCAGGGCGCCGAATTCGTCGCGGGCCTGCACCGGCAGGCGGCGGGTCAGATCGCCCTCGCCTTCGGCGATGTCGGCCATGGCGCGGGTCAGGTCGTGCAGCGGCCGCAGCAGCACGCGGATCAGCAAGCCCAGCAACAGGATGATGGCGACCACCGCCACCAGGGTGGCGACGATGGCCAGGTTGCGTGCCTGGGTCACCGGGGCATAGGCCTTGGCCTGGTCGATGGACAGCGCCAGGTACCACTTGACCGAGGGCAGGCCCGCGACCGGGGTAAAGCTCACCAGGCGCTCGCTGCCGTTCTGCAGCACGTGATGGAAACCGGGGGCCAGGCTCGGCGTCTGCTCCGGGAAGACCTCCTTGAGCGATTTCAGCACCTGGTCGGCGTGGCTGCTGACCAGGATCTTGCCGTCACCGTCCACCAGGAAGGCTTCGCCCAGACCGCCGGCGTCCAGCGAGGTGATCATCTTCATCAGGCTGTCCATCACCAGGTCGCCAGCCACCACGCCGATCAGCTTGCCGTTCTGCAGGACCGGCGCGGCGATGGTGATGCACAGGAAGCTCTGCGGCGGCGCGGTGAGATAGGGCTCGGTGAGGATGGGGCCGCCGGCGCTGACCGCAGCCTTGTACCAGTCGCGCTGGCGGGCGTCGTAGCCGGCCTCCATGGGGGTATGGGGGCGGTCGGTGAAGGTACCGTCGACCTCACCCAGGTAGGTGGAGTCGAAGTTGCTGGTATAGAGCTTCTCTTCCAGCAGGCCCACCACGTTGGCCGGGCTGCTGTCGCGGCTGAGCGCCTGGGCCTGGCTGTCGATCAGCTTGACCCGCGCGTCCAGCCAGTAGGCGATGTTGCCGGCGGTAATGCGCCCGATCTCGCCCAGCGAAGCTTCGAGACTCTGGGTGATCGCCTGACGCTGCAGATAGGCATTGAAGCTGGCGAAGCCGGCCAGGGCGATGGTCACCACCAGGGCGGCCGCCAGCAGGATCTTGTGGCTGAATTGGAGCGAGCGTTTCATGGATACCACGCGTAGGGCTTGGGTAGTGAGCAGCCGCTCTCCTCGCAAGTAGATAGTGCGATAAGTATAGAGAGGGCAAGACGACCTGGGACGGGCGACGTCGCACTATTACGCTCAAATCTGACTTTTAGCTGGCGCCAACCGATAAACGTTCTCACAACGCCGATGTCTGGCCGGCGCGCCCTACAGCAGGCTGAATGCTTTCAGCAGGAGCAGGCCCAGGTTGGTGGTCAGCATCCCGCCGAGGGTACTGAGCACCACGATGGTCGCCGCCAGCTGGGCATTGCTGCCGGCGGCGCGGGCCATGACGAAGCTCGAGGCGGCCGTCGGGCACCCCAGGTAGAGAAAGAGGATGCCCAGTGCCGGTCCCTGGATGCCCAGCGCCAGGGCGCCCAGCACGCCCAGCAGCGGAATCCAGACGATCTTCCACAGGCTGGCGCCCAGCGCCAGGCCGCTGCTCTCGCGCAGCGAGGTCAGTGACAGGGTGGCGCCGATGCACATCAGCGCCAGCGGCAGGGTGAGACCCGCGAAGTAGCGCGCCGAGGTGTCCAGCCAGCGCGGCAGCTGCCACTGGAAATAGGCGAAGGGAATCGCCAGCAGGATGCCGATGATCAGCGGATTGCCGAGGATGCTGCGCAGGAGGGTGCGCCAGTTGGCTTCCAGGTGCGGACTGTAGATCGCCAGCACGATGGCCGAAAGCACGTTGTAGAAGAGGATGACCATGCCGGCCATGATCCCGCCCACCGACAATCCATAGTCGCCGTACTGGGTCGTCGCCAGGGCCAGGCCGACGATGCCGCAGTTGCCGCGGAAGGCGCCCTGCACATAGACCCCGCGATCGGCATGGGGACAGCGCCAGATCGCCCAGCCCCAGGCGGCCAGGAAACTCGCCACCGTGGCCAGGGCGAAATAGCCCAGCAGCAGCGGCTGCAGCGCCTCGCCGAGATCGGCCTTGAGGATGCCGAGAAACAGCAGGGTCGGCATGGTGGCGCGAAACACCAGCGCCGAGGCGGTGTTGATGAAGGGGGTGTCGATCCAGCCCAGTCGCCTGAGCACGCAGCCCAGCAGCACCAGGGCGAAGACCGGAGCGGTGACGTCGAAGGTCGCCTGGACCAGGGCAAGCACGTCGGACATGGCAGGAGGCATCGCGGAAACGGCTCGCGATGTTAGCAGGCACGGCGCGCCACGGGTCCCTTCCTTCCGTCATCGCGAAGTGACATCAGTCAATGCTTAGCTTACTATCTACCCGCCCGATTCAGACGACGCCCCCGATCCATCCCCCGCTTCGCCTCAGCGCGACCGCTCTAGCTTCCTGCCAGGGAAGCCGGCGAAGGGGTGGAACAATAAGACAGACAACAGGTTCAGACGTAGCAGACGACAGATCCGCATGCGGTTCCGATTTGCGATGTCGTCGATCGAGTCGAAGTCTCTTTTCACGATTGCATTGCGAGCGCTGCCATGACTGTCACTTCCAACGCGAGACCGGGAGGCCTGCCTGCCAGGTTACTCGGCATCCTGTTCATCCTCCTGGGCCTCGCCCTGCTGGGGCTGGGCATCAAACTGGCCACCCTCGGGGGCTCCCTGTATTACCTCGGCGGCGGCGTGCTGCTCGCCCTGAGTGGTTACCTGCTGTGCATCCGGCGGGCCAGCGGGGTCTGGGTCTATGCCTTCTTCCTGGTGGTCTCCACCGCCTGGGCCGTACTGGAAGTCCAGTTCGACTGGTGGCAACTGGTGCCGCGCCTGGCGCTCTGGTTCGTCCTCGGCCTGGTGCTGCTGATCCCGGTGTTCCGCCGTCCGCTGGACAGCCGTAGCGGCGGCCTGCCGCTGGTCGGCTCCCTGGTAATCGCCGCGGTCGTCGCCCTGATCGCCCAGTTCGTCAACTACAACCGTCTGGACGGTGACCTGGGCCGCGATACCGCTGGCGTCGAAAGCGCCGCCCCGACCGCCGCCGATGGCGACTGGCCGTCCTATGGCCGCACCGCGTTCGGTGATCGCTACTCGCCGCTCAAGCAGATCGACGTCAGCAACGTGAAGGAGCTGCAACCGGCCTGGACCTTCCGTACCGGCGACATCCCCGGCCCGAACGATCCCCAGGAGACCACCGCGGAAAACACCCCGCTCAAGGTCAACGGCAAGCTCTATGTCTGCACGCCGCACAGCCAGGTGATCGCCGTGGACCCCGACAGCGGCAAGGAAATCTGGCGCTTCGATCCCAAGCTGAGCACCCAGCACGCCGACAGCTTCAAGGGCTGGGCGCACATGACCTGCCGCGGCGTGGCCTACCACGACGACGCCACCTACGCCGGCACCACCACCGCGGGCCAGAGCCTGGCCAACGGCAGTGCCGTCCCGGTCGACGAGCAGAGCACCCCGGCCGCCAGCAGCTGCCCGCGCCGCCTGTTCCTGCCCACCGCCGACACCCGCCTGATCGCCATCAACGCCGACACCGGCAAGGTATGCAGCGACTTCGGCGACAACGGTCAGGTCGACCTGACCGCCAACATGGGCAGCTTCACGCCCGGCGGTTACTACTCCACCTCGCCGCCAGCGGTGACCCGCAACCTGGTGATCATCGGTGGCCACGTCACCGACAACGTCTCCACCGACGAGCCGTCCGGCGTGATCCGCGCCTACGACGTGCACAGCGGCAAGCTGGTGTGGAACTGGGACAGCGGCAATCCGGACGCCACCGCGCCCATCGCCGCCGATGGCATCTACACCCGCAACTCGCCCAACATGTGGTCGATGATGGCCGTCGATGAAAAGATCGGCATGGTCTATCTGCCCATGGGCAACCAGATGCCCGACCAGTGGGGCGGTGACCGTACCCCGGCCTCCGAGAAGTACAGCGCCGGCGTGGTCGCCCTCGACATCGCCACCGGCAAGGTGCGCTGGAACTACCAGTTCACCCACCATGACCTCTGGGACATGGACGTGGGCGGTCAGCCGACCCTGGTGGACATCAAGACCGAAGGCGGCGTGAAACCCGCGCTGATGGCCTCGACCAAGCAGGGCAGCATCTATGTGCTGGACCGCACCAATGGTCAGCCCATCTACCCGATCAAGGAAACCCCGGTGCCCCAGGGCGCGGTGGAAGGCGACCACACCTCGCCGACCCAGCCGGTCTCCTCGATCAACCTGGCCGCGCCGACCCTCAAGGAAAGCGACATGTGGGGCGGTACGCCCTTCGACCAGGCGCTGTGCCGCATCGCCTTCCGCGAGCACCGCTACGAGGGCATCTACACCCCGCCGTCCACGCAAGGGTCGATCGTCTACCCGGGCAACTTCGGCGTGTTCGACTGGGGCGGCCTCTCGGTCGATCCGGTGCGCCAGATCGCCTTCCTCAACCCCAGCTACATGGCCTTCACCTCCAAGCTGGTGCCGCGTGAAGAGATTGCCAACCAGCCGGCGCGCAAGAGCGAGACCGAGGGCATCCAGCCCAACAAGGGCGCGCCCTACGGCGTGATCCTGTCGGCCTTCCTGTCGCCGCTGGGCCTGCCTTGCCAGGCACCCGCCTGGGGCTATGTGGCAGGTCTCGACCTGACCACCGGCAAACTGGTCTACAAGCACAAGAACGGCACCGTGCGCGACAACTCGCCGGTTCCGCTGCCCCTGCCCATGGGCGTGCCCAGCCTGGGCGGCACCGTCACCACCGCCGGTGGCGTGGCCTTCCTCAGCGGCACCCTGGACCAGTACCTGCGTGCCTATGACGTGAAGAACGGCAAGGAACTGTGGAAAGGCCGCCTGCCGGCCGGTGGTCAGACCACCCCCATGACCTACACCGGCAAGGACGGTCGCCAGTACGTGCTGGTCTATGCCGGCGGCCATGGCTCGCTGGGCACCAAGCAGGGTGACTATGTGATGGCCTTCGCCCTGCCCGAGAAGAAGTAAGGGCGCCCGCGCCTGAGCTCCCCTCTCCTCCGGGAGAGGGTTCGGGGCGAGGATGCTTCGAGCATTTTTGACATCCTGTTGGAACCCCCCTCGCCCCACCCCGAAATCCCGGCCCAGCCGGGATTTTTTTCGCCCGGGCTTTTCTTGCTATGAAAAGAGCCCCTGGCACCTGAGGCCCAGCGGAAAAGGCTGCGCCGTTTTCCACGCTACAGTGTCAAGACCGTGCCTCGAACGCTCCGTCTCCGCCTGGGAGAGGGCCAGGGGGAGGACAAACCCAGGCACCCCACCCGCTCCTCCCCCTCTCCCTCGGGGAGAGGGCCGGGGTGAGGCCAAACCAGGCACGGCTCTCGCTCTTCCCCCTCTCCCCCAGGGAGAGGGCCGGGGTGAGGGCACGCCCCGCTCCATCACCCTCCCCAAGACTCGGTTAAGCTATCCCCATGCCCAGCTCTCTTTCCCAACACCGCCGACTGCGCCTCGCCAACGGCCTGGCCGTCGCCCTGCTGCACGATCCCGAGCTGCCCCAGGCGGCCGCCCTGGTCCGCATCGGCGCCGGCAGTCACCAGGCACCGCGGGCCTTTCCGGGGCTGGCGCACTTTCTCGAACACCTGTTCTTTCTCGGCAGCCGCCGCTATCCGGCGACGGACGGCCTGATGCCGCTGGTGCAGCGCCTGGGTGGCGAACTCAACGCCAGCACCCGCGAGACCACCACCGACTTCTTTTTCGCCCTGGCCCCCGAGCATCTGGCCGCCGGGCTCGCCCGACTGCTGGACATGCTCGCCGCACCGCTGCTGGCACCAGGCGCCCAGCGCCGCGAGCGCGAGGTACTGCACGCCGAATTCATCGCCTGGTCGCGCAGCGCCGATACCCGCCGCGACCTGGCCCTGGCGGCCGCCCTGCCCGCGGACCATCCCGCCGCCGGCTTTCACGCCGGCAATCGCTATAGCCTGCCGCTGCAGAGCCCTGCCTTCCAAAGGGCGCTGCGCGCTTTCCAGCACCAGCACTACCGCGCCGATAACGCTCTGCTGATGCTGGCCGGGCCACAATCGCTGGCCGAACTGGCAGACCTGGCCCGCGAACAGGGTGCCGTCCTGGCATCCGCTCCTGCGCCCGCGAATGCAGCGCCCCCGCCACTCCCGGCCACCGGCGAACGCTGGCAGACCATTACCGCCACGCCGCCCAGGCTGGCTCTGCAATTCGCTCTCGACGACCTGCCGCCCGGCAGCTGGGAAGCGGCGGAGCTGCTGGAGACCCTGCTGCTCGGCGACCATCCCGGCGGCCTGCCCGCCCTCCTGCGCCAGGCGGGCCAGGCCGCACGGCTCAGCCTCGCCTGGCCCTATCGCCAGGCAGGCCAGGGCCTGCTCCAGCTGGATCTCTCACCCGGTCCTCAGGCCAGCCCCGGCCACCTGACCAGCCTCCTGTTCGCCTGGCTGGACACCCTGCGCCAGACACCCCTGTCCGCATTGCAGCAGAGCCACGCCGAACGCATCCAGCGCGTCTGGGCCACCCTGCCCGCCCTGGCGCTGGCAAGACGCCTGGTTGAACGCCTCTGGCTGGATCGACGAGGAGACGCCTGGCCACAACCGGCCCTCTCGCCCGCCGCCCAGGCCGCCTGGCCGCGGCTGCTCGCGCAACTGGTCCCGGAACGCCTCAGCGGTTTCGCCGCCGGCCTGGCCGATGCAGCGAACCGGGCGTCGCCCGTCGCCGCTCCCTTTACCCTGCCACCGCCCAATCCTTTGCTCGTTGACCCCGTACCTTCGAGCGCCCCGGCGCTGCAACCCTGGCCGACCAGCCAGGCCCTTGCCCCGCAGCAGCGCGAAGGCCTGCTGTTCCTGCGCTGGCGATGGCCGGGACCGGTTGCGCCCGATGCCCAGGTACTGGGCGCGCTCCCCCGGCGGGCCGCCGAGGCGGGCGTCAACCTGCGCTGGAGTCCACCGGGGGCGCCCTGGGAGTTGCGACTGCAAGGCTGGGCCGCGGCGCTGCCGGCGGTGCTGGAGCAGGCGCTCGGCCGCCTGACGGCGGAGCGGGATAACGGCAGCCCGGCACCCGCGGTACCGCCAGAGCCCATGCTGATCCGCCAGTTGCTCAAGGTCCTGCCCGAGCGACTGACTGCGGTCACGCCGCTGACGGAGATTACCGAAGGCCCGCGTTGGCAAGCCCTGGCCTGCGGCCTGCCGCAGACGGCGCAGGCATCCCTGGCTGCCGTCACCCCGCCGCCCCAGCCCCAGGCCGGGCCGCAGGGCGAATTGCCCAGCTTCACCGGTCGCCACTGGCACCCCGAACCCAGCGCCGATGCCCAGCAGGCGCTGCTGCTGTTCTGTCCGCAACCCGACGCGCGCGCCACCACCGAAGCCGCCTGGCGGCTGCTGGCGGCGCGCCTGCAGGGACCGCTGTTCCAGCGCCTGCGCAGCGAGCGGCAACTGGGCTATGCGGTGTTTTCCGCCTATCGCCAGCTGGGCGATCAGGCCGGTCTTTTGATCGGTGTCCAGTCACCCCATGCCCGGGCGGCGGAGATCCTGGCGGAAATCGAGGGTTGCCTGGCTGACAGCCTGGCCGCCATACAGGCCGAGGGTGCGACGCTTTCACAGAACATCCGCCAGCTGGTGCGCGACTTCAGCCCCGGCACCCCTCAACGCGCTGCTCTGGCCGAGCGCCTCTGGTGGGGCTTCCAGCGCAGCGGGACGCTGGATCTTGCGCCCCTACAACACGCCCTGGCCACCCTGGACGACAGGGCCCTGCAGCAGGCCTGGCAGCAACTCACCGCCAGCGACGCACCGCGCTTCGCCCTGGCCAATGCCGACGCGCCATCCGGCTGGATGTCATAGCTTTCAACACTTTCCCGGGAGCGTCGGCCGCTGCCGGCGGTCAATCTGTTGCAGGATCGGTAAGACAGTTATGTCCGCCGGACCGCCAGCGATTCGTCGCGGCAAAAACCCTTAGCTAGATAACATTTGTTAGACTTGACGACCGGATCCATCCGGCTTTCGCAGTCAAAGAGGAGACCTCCCATGTGGACCAAGCCTGCTTACACTGACCTGCGCATCGGCTTCGAAGTCACCATGTACTTCGCCAACCGTTGATGCGCCCCACGCCCCGGTTCGCCGGGGCGTACTTTTTCCAGGTTTAGCCTTTCCCATGCATATCCAGATTCTCGGCTCCGCCGCCGGCGGTGGCTTTCCCCAGTGGAACTGCAATTGCGTCAATTGCGACGGCTTCCGCAAGGGCACCCTCAGGGCCCAGGCCCGTACCCAGTCCTCCATCGCCCTGTCCGATGACGGGGTGAACTGGATCCTGTGCAACGCCTCGCCCGACATCCGCGCCCAGCTGGCCGGCTTCGCCCCGCTGCAGCCGGCGCGGGCCCTGCGCGACACCGGCATCCGCGCCATCGTCCTGCTGGACAGCCAGATCGACCACACCACCGGCCTGCTCAGCCTGCGTGAAGGCTGCCCCCACCAGGTCTGGTGCACCGAGATGGTCCACCAGGACCTCACCACCGGCTTTCCGCTGTTCAACATGCTCGAACACTGGAACGGCGGGCTCAGCTGGCAGCCCATCGCCCTGAGCGGCAGCTTCACCATTCCGGCCTGTCCGCATCTGGAATTCACGCCCTTTCCGCTGCGCAGCGCCGCGCCGCCCTATTCGACCCATCGCTACGATCCGCACCCGGGCGACAACCTGGGCCTGCTGGTCCATGACAGACACACCGGCGGCAAACTGTTCTATGCCCCGGGCCTCGGCCAGCCGGACGCCGCCCTGCTGGAGCTGATGGGCCAGGCCAACTGTCTGCTGGTGGACGGCACCCTCTGGACCGATGACGAGATGCAGCGTCGCGGCGTAGGCACCCGGACCGGCACCGAGATGGGCCACCTGCCGCAGAGCGGTCCTGGCGGCATGCTGGAGGTGCTGGCCGGCTTCGAGCGCCAGCGCAAGGTGCTGATCCACATCAACAACACCAATCCGATCCTGGACGAAGACTCCCCCGAGCGCGCCATCGTCGCGCGCCAGGGTGTGGAAGTCGCCTGGGACGGGATGTCCATCGAGTTGTGAACGCCATGCCCAACGCCCTCACGCCAGCCGAATTCGAAGCCGCCCTGCGCGCCAAGGGCGACCTCTACCACATCCACCACCCCTATCACGTGGCCATGTACCAGGGTCGCGCCAGTCGCGAGCAGATCCAGGGCTGGGTGGCCAACCGCTTCTACTACCAGGTCAACATCCCGCTCAAGGACGCCGCCATCCTGGCCAACTGCCCGGACCGCGAGATCCGTCGCGAGTGGGTGCAGCGCATCCTCGACCACGACGGCGAGCCCGGCAGCGAAGGCGGCATCGAGGCCTGGCTGCGCCTGGCCGAGGCCACCGGCCTGGACCGCGAGCAGGTGCTCTCCCAGGAACTGGTGCTGCCCGGGGTACGCTTCGCGGTGGACGCCTACGTCAACTTCGCCCGCCGCGCCTCCTGGCAGGAAGCCGCCAGCAGTTCCCTGACCGAGTTGTTCGCGCCGCAGATCCACCAGTCGCGCCTGGACGCCTGGCCGACCCACTATCCCTGGATCGATCCGGCCGGCTACGAATACTTCCGCACCCGCCTGGGCCAGGCCCGGCGCGACGTCGAGCACGGCCTGCAGATCACCCTGCAGCACTACACCACCTGGGAATCCCAGCAGCGCATGCTGGAGATCCTGCAGTTCAAGCTGGACATCCTCTGGACCATGCTCGACGCCATGAGCATGGCCTACGAACTGCACCGCCCGCCCTATCACAGCGTCACCGCCGAACGTCGCTGGCACCGAGGAATCGACCTATGAGCTTCGACCGCACCCAGGTGCCGCGCTGGCGCCCCGGCTATCGCTTCCAGTTCGAGCCGGCGCAGGACGCCCATGTGCTGCTCTATCCCGAGGGCATGATCAAGCTCAACGACAGCGCCGCCGCCATCGGCGGGCTGATCGACGGCCAGCGTGACGTGGCCACCATCATCGCCGTCCTCGACGAACGCTTTCCCGGCGTGCCCGAGCTGGGCGCCGACGTCGAACAATTCATGGAGGTCGCCCGTGCCGAGCACTGGCTCCTGCTCGGCTGACACCAGCCTGCCGGGCACGCCCATGCAGTTGCCGCAGCCGCCCACCGTTGCTGCGCCCAGCGTCGGCCTGCCGCTGTGGCTGCTGGCCGAGGTCACCTATCGCTGCCCGCTGCAGTGCCCCTACTGCTCCAATCCCCTGGACTTCGCCGCCCAGGGGCGCGAACTGACCACCGAGCAGTGGTTCAAGGTGATGGCCGAGGCACGGGAGATGGGCGCGGCCCAGATCGGCTTCTCCGGGGGCGAACCCCTGGTGCGCCAGGACCTCGCCGAGCTGATCCGCGAGGCGCGCCGGCTGGGCTACTACACCAACCTCATCACCTCCGGCATCGGCCTCACCGAGGCGCGCATCGCCGAATTCAAGGAAGCCGGCCTGGACCATATCCAGATCAGCTTCCAGGCCAGCGACGAACAGGTGAACAACCTGCTGGCCGGCTCGAAGAAGGCTTTCGCCCAGAAGCTGGCCATGGCCAAGGCGGTCAAGGCCCATGGCTACCCGATGGTGCTCAACTTCGTCACCCACAGGCACAACATCGATCGCATCGACCAGATCATCGACCTCTGCCTGGCCCTGGAAGCCGACTTCGTCGAACTCGCCACCTGCCAGTTCTATGGCTGGGCCGAGCGCAATCGCGCCGGTCTCCTGCCGACCAGGGCCCAGCTGGAGCGCGCCGAAGGCATCACGAACGAGTACCGCGCGCGCCTCAAGGCCGAGAATCATCCCTGCAAGCTGATCTTCGTCACCCCGGACTACTACGAAGAGCGCCCCAAGGCCTGCATGGATGGCTGGGCCAAGCTGTTCCTGACCATCACGCCGGACGGCACCGCCCTGCCCTGCCACGGCGCCCGGCAGATGCCCATCGCCTTCCCGAACGTGAAGGAGCAGGATCTGCGGCACATCTGGTACGACTCCTTCGGCTTCAACGTCTACCGCGGCTACGACTGGATGCCCGAGCCCTGCCGCTCCTGCGACGAAAAGGAAAAGGACTACGGCGGCTGCCGCTGCCAGGCCTTCATGCTCACTGGGGATGCGCGCAACGCCGATCCGGTCTGCGCCAAATCACCGCACCACGACCTCATCCTCGCCGCCCGCCAGGAAGCCGAGACAGCGACCCAGCGGATCGAGGACCTGCAATTCCGCAACGAGCGCAATTCGCGGCTGATCGCCAAGGCTTGAAGCCAGCGGCGGCGCCAGGCACGCCAAGGTCGTCGGTGGAATCCAGTCCCCCACAGCCTGGGCGCAGGCTTGCCGAGGGGACTCACCACCCACGGCTCCGGGGCATTTGCCTCCCGGCCGGGCAGTGAACATACTGCCCGGCCGGACCTTTTCCCCTCATCGTCATGCCTTCGATACGCCCGCTGCGCCCTGCCGACATCCCGGCCGTTCTCGACATCCAGGCGGCCAACTACCCCGCCGACCTGCTCGAAGACCACGCCTTCTACGCCAATCGCCTGGAACTCGCCCCGGAACACTGCTGGGTGGCGACCGATGCCGAGGATCGCCTGCGTGGCTATCTGATCGCCTATCCCTGGGACGACGGCCTACCGCCGGTACTGGGTGCTCCTCTCAAGCAATTGCCAGGCGCGGCCTCGACCTGGTTCCTGCACGACTGCGCCGTGCATCCCGAGGCCCAAGGTCAGGGCGTGGCGGGGCGTCTCTATCGTCACGCCAAGGGCCAGGCCCGACGCGCCCGCCTGCGCCAGGGGCGGCTGGTGTCGCTGTCCAACGCCATCGGCTACTGGCAACGCCACCACTATCACCCAGTCCCAGCCGACGCCGCGCTCAAGGCCAAGCTGGCCGGCTATGGCGCCGGCGCCTGCCTGATGCAGCGCCCGCTCGATACCCCGGATGCCGAGCACGCGTAAAACCTGCAAATCTAAATGCAAGTATTTCGCTTTCGCCTTAACATGGTCCAGCCCAGGAGGGCCTCTGCCGCCCGGCGCTCTGGCGCGGGTATCTTGATCGCCGCTACAAGGAATCCCTGATGAACATCGCTCCAGCGTCTTCGGCCAAGGGCCGGCGCATCTTTTCCGTCACCCTGCTGGCCGGTCTGCTGGCGCTGGGCGGCCAAACCGCCCAGGCGCGCTCCAGCTTCGAAGCCCCCGATCCGGACTACCATGGCGAGATCAAGGCCAGCCCTGTCACCGGCACCGCCATCCTGGCCGGCAGCGAGGTGGCGCTGGACGGCCGCGGCTTCACCCCCGGTCAGCAGATCACCCTGTCCCGCGGCGGCGTGGCGCTCAACCCCGACGCCGCCTACGTGGCCGACGCTCAGGGCACCTTCAAGGCGACCTTGCGCATCCCCGAAGACGCCGCCCCCGGCCAGCACCCCATCGTCATCAGCACCGCCCAGCCTTCGGGCGCCGCGGTCTTCCCGCTCAAGGTCTCGCCGGTGGTGCCGCTATCCGGCGCCGACGCCTATAGCCTCACCGCGGTCAAACTGGTCCCGGGGCTGTACCAGGTGGACATCAGCGCCAAGACCGGCGCCCTGTTCGTCACCTCGGCTGTGGGCCGCCCGCCGGTCAAGGTCTCGCAACTGCTCAAACTCGATCCCAAGGACCTGGCCATCCAGCGCCAGATCACCCCGGCCGCCGCGCCGGGCAGCGACGCCGGTGTCTACGCCGTCTACGGCGTGGGCGTGGACGATCGCAACGGCCACGTCTGGACCACCAATACCCGGCAGAACACCGTGGCGGTCTATCGCCAGAGTGACCTGGGCCTGGTCAAGCAATTCGAACCCGGCCTCGTGCCCCATGCCCACACCGTGGTGGTCGACGAGAAGCTCGACCGCGCCTTCGCCTCGGCGGCCATGACCCCGGACATCGTCAGCTTCGACGCCAAGACCCCGGCCGTGCGCAAGCACATCACCATCGAATCGGGCGTGCGCGGCGAGCAGTTCGCCGTGGTCGGCATGCACCTGGACCCGGCGGTGCACAAGCTCTACGCCGTCAGCCTGAAGACCAACGAAGCCGCGGTGATCGACGCCAAGACCGAGCAGGTCGAGAAGGTCTTCCCGATCCAGGGCGCCAAGACCCCCATGGGCGTGGCCCACGATCCCCAGACCGATCGCCTGTTCATCACCGCCCAGGGCAGCGACAACCTGCTGATCGTCGACGCCAAGACCGGCAAGACCCTGCACAACGTCACCACCGGCGCCGGGGCGCTGAACGTGGCCTTCGACCCGGTCAAGCGCCTGGCCTACGTGACCAACCGCGGCGCCGGCACCCTGACCGTGGTCGACCCGGACGGCACCCTCAAGGCCAATCTGGAGCTGGGTACCTATCCCAACCACGCGGTGGTGGATGGCAAGGGTGTGGTCTACGCGGTGAACAAGGCCAAGGGGCAGGATGATGCCGAGGGGGATCGGATTACGCGGGTGATGGCGAAATAACAAGCCTACGCCCTCGGTCTTAGGCTGGGGGCCGCTTTTGTAGGTTGGGTTGAGCGATAGCGAAGCCCAACTCTCTGGCCTATTGGTGCCTCAGCTGTTTATCAAACGCCTTCATGCTTTTTGTTTCGCCCACCCGGGCGACTCACTTTTTTCAAACGCGAAAAAAGTAAGCAAAAACGCTTGCCCCGACCATCCGGCCCTCCGCTTCGCTCCGGGTGCGCTCGCACCAGCGCCGTTCCGGGGTCGGTCCAGATGGGCCGTCCATGGCCCACTGGACCTCTCGCCGCATCCATGCGGCTCGACCCACTCCACGACACTGGCGTTCGCCCTCCTGAACGGGGCGATTCGCTAGCCTGAAAGTGTTGGTTGAAGAGCCACAAAAAGCCCGTAGCCGTAGCCGTAGCCGTAGCCGTAGCCGTAGCCGTAGCCGTAGCCGTAGCGTGGACAACGGCGAAGCCTTGTCCACTAAGCATGGCCATGCGTATCAGTGGAAAACGCTACGCGGTTTTCCACGCTACAAACCTTTAAACACCCAAGCCTCAGGCTGTCGCCCCGCCCCGTCAGTGAGGCCGAGTGTAGGTGTCGCGGAGGGGGATGCGAGGCAGGACGCCGAGCAAGGCGCGAGGGGCAGGAAGCCCCTTCGTGCCGTGCCCCTGGAGCGGCACCGGAGCGAGGGGACCCGGAGCGCAGCGCAGGGCCGAAACGTGGGGCAAGCGTTTTTGGTTACTTTTGCCGCGATTGGCAAAAGTGACTCGCCCGAGGGGGCGAAACAAGGACCTCCTCTAGACTTCGATAAGCAGCTAGGGCACCAGCAGGCAAAGCCAGGTATCGAGGGCTAACCCCGTGATGTTGGGCTTCGCTAACGCTCAACCCAACCTACGCCATACGCCTCATTCAAAACCAATAACGCCCACCAAATCTAAACCGGCGGGCTTCATCCAAGGGGCCCAAGGGAAAACTCACCCCTCCAACGACTCCACCCCCAACTCATCCCACACCGCCTCCGCCAGGTGGAAGGTGGCGTTGGCCGCCGGGATGCCGCAGTAGATGGCGCTCTGCATGATCAGCTCCTTGAGCTCCTCTCGTGTCACCCCGTTGCTGCGGGCGGCACGCAGGTGCAGGCGGAGTTCGCCTTCGCGATTCATGCCGATCAGCATGGCGATGGTGATCAGGCTGCGGGTGTGCCGCGGCAGGCCCGGGCGGGTCCAGATGTCGCCCCAGGCGTGGCGAGTGATCATCTCCTGGAATTCCTCGTTGAAGGGGGTCAGCTTTTCCAGGCTGCGATCGACGTGGGCGTCGCCCAGCACCGCGCGGCGGACCTGCATGCCGGCTTCATAACGTTCTCTTTCGTCCAAGATCGACTCCTTCAGGCGCTCAGAAAGGCCAGCACGCGCTGGGTAAAGGCAGCGCCCATCTGCACGTTGGACAGGTGGGCGGCGGGAAACTCGACGTACTCGGCGCCCGGGATGCGCTCCTGCAGGAAGCGGCCGTCGGCCGGGGTGGTCACGGCGTCGTGGCTGCCGGCGACGATCAGCGTCGGCGCACGGATGGCGTCCAGTACCTCGCGGAAGTCGGCATCGCGCACCGCCGCGCAGTTGGCCGCATAACCCTGGGGCGAGGTGCCGGCGAGCATGGCGACGATGCGGTCGACCCGGTCCGGCTCGGCGCTGGCGAAATCAGGGGTGAACCAGCGACCGATGGAGGCGTCGCGCAGGTCGCGCATGGCCTGCTCGCCGCCGGCTTCGACGGTCTGGATGCGGGTATTCCACACCTCGGGGGTGCCGATCTTGGCGGCGGTGTTGCACAGCACCAGACGGGTGACCCGCTCGGGGGCGTTGATGCCCAGCCACTGGCCGATGGAGCCGCCCATGGACAGGCCGCAGAAGGCGAATTGGTCGATGCCCAGGGCGTCGGCCAGGGCCAGGACGTCGCGACCGTTCCCGTCCATGCGATAGGGGCCGGGCGTCACCAGGGAGGCGCCATGGCCGCGGGTGTCGTAGCGCAGCAGGCGAAAGCGCTCGCTGAAGGCGGCGGCCTGGTCGTCCCACATGGCCAGGTTGGTGCCCAGGGAGTTGGACAGGATCAGCACGGGGGCGCCCGCGGGGCCCTCCAGTTGGTAATTCAGGTCGCCATCGGCGAGACGTACGCTGGGCATCAGGCAGTCCTCTGGTCTAGGAATGGGCAAGCAAAGTGCGGTGTTCGGCCAGGGCGCGAGCCACCCAGGCCCGGGCCTGGCCCTGGTAATGGGCGGGGTCCAGCAGTCGATCCAGCTCGGCACTGGAAAGCTCGGCGGTGACCTCGGGGGTATCGCCGAGGACCTGGCGCAGGTGGCGACCCTCCTGGACAGCGCGCTTACAGCTCTGCTCCACCAGGTGGTGGGCGGCCTCGCGCCCCAGGCGCCCGGCCAGGGCGATGCTGACCGCCTCGGCCAGCACCAGGCCGTGGGTCAGTTCCAGGTTGGCCTGCATGCGTGCGGCGTCGACCTCCAGCCCGGCGACGATGGCCTGAGCCTGTTGCAGGGCGCCGGAAACCAGGCAGAACAGCTCCGGCAGGGTTTCCCACTCGGCGTGCCAGAGCCCCAGGCTGCGCTCGTGCTCCTGGGGCATGGCGGAAAACAGGGTGCTGACCAGACCCGGCGCGCGGGTGGCGGCGGCGATCAGCACCGCGGCGCCCACCGGATTGCGCTTGTGCGGCATGGTGGAAGAGCCCCCCTTGCCCGGCGCCGAGGGCTCGAAGACCTCGGCGGCTTCGGTCTGCATCAGCAGCGAGAGATCGCGGCCCAGCTTGCCCAGGCTGCCGGCCACCAGGCCGAGCCAGGCGCCGACCTCGACCAGGCGATCGCGCTGGGTGTGCCAGGGTTGCTCCGGCAGGCTCAGCGCCAGCTCCCGGGCCAGGGCCTCGGCCACCGGCAGGGCATCAGCGCCCAGGGCGGCCAGGCTGCCCGAGGCACCGCCGAATTGCAGCACCAGCACCCGTGGTCGCAGTTCGGCCAGGCGCTGGCGATGCCGGGTGATGGCGCCCAGCACCCCGGCCAGCTTCATGCCCAGGGTCACGGGCGTCGCATGTTGCAGCCAGGTGCGGCCGGCCAGCACGGTATCGGCATGGCGCTCGGCCTGGGCGGCCAGGGCCTCGGCCAGGTGCGCCAGGTCGGCGTCCAGCAGGTCCAGCGCCTGGCGGATCTGCAGCACCAGGCCGCTGTCCATGGCGTCCTGGCTGGTGGCGCCACGATGCACATGGCGCTCGGCCTCGGGGTCCTGGGCGGCGATCTGCCGGCCCAGCGCCTTGACCAGCGGAATGGCGGAATTGCCGGCGCTGACCACGGCCCGGGCCAGCTCGGCCGCGTCATAACGCTCGGCGCGGCAGGCAGCGGCGATGGGCGCCACCGCCGTCTGCGGGATCACCCCCACCGCCGCCTCGGCGCGCGCCAGGGCCGCTTCGAAGTCCAGCATGCCCTGCAGTCGGCCGTGGTCACAAAACACCGCGCGCATGGCGGCGCTGGTGAAGTAGGCGTCGAATAGCAGGTTGGACATGGGGATTCCTCAAGTGGCGGAGCGGCCAACAAAGCGTAGCGAGCGGTTGTCAGGCGGGTGCGCGCGGCGCGCAGGAACCGGAATGTACAAGTGGTACATGAGGATTCCGAGCACTGCACGCGCCCGCCTGGCGGACGCGCAGTAGTTTTGTTGGTTGCTCCTAGTGGTCGTGATGCAGGTAGGTGGCCTGCCGCGGCAATCTCAGGCTGACCAGGAAGGCCACCGCCAGCATCACCGAGACATAGATGTAGAAGACTTCTTCATGCCCCTGGGTCTTGAAGCTCAGGGCGACGAATTCCGCCGAACCGCCAAAGATGGCATTGGCCACCGCATAGGACAGGCCCACGCCCAGGGCACGCACCTCCGGCGGGAACATCTCCGCCTTCACCAGGCCGCTGATGGAGGTGTAGAGGCTGATGATGGCCATGGCCAGGCAGATCAGCAGGAAGGCCACGAAGGGACTCTGGACGCTGGCCAGCGCCGTGAGGATCGGCCAGGTGCAGACCGTGCCCAGGCCGCCGAACAGCAGCATGGAGGCGCGCCGGCCGATGCGGTCGGAGAGCATGCCGAACAGCGGCTGCATCAGCATGAACACGAGCAGGGCACAGGTCATCACGGCGCTGGCGGTCTTGGCGTCCATGCCGCTGGTGTTGACCAGGTACTTCTGCATGTAGGTGGTGAAGGTATAGAAGATCAGCGAGCCGCCGGCAGTGTAGCCGAGCACGGTGAAGAAGGCCGCCTTGTGGTGCTTGAACAGGCCGCTGAGGGTACCGGCCTCCTTGTTGGCGCGGGTCTCGGCGGTGGTGGTCTCTTCCAGCGAGCGACGCAGGAACAGTGAGACCACGGCCGCGGCGGCGCCGACCAGGAAGGGAATCCGCCAGCCCCAGGCACGCAGGTCGGCATCGCTCAGGACCTGCTGCAGGATCACCACCACCAGCACCGCCAGCAGCTGGCCGCCGATCAGGGTGACGTACTGGAAGGAGGCGAAGAAGCCGCGCTGGCCACGCAGCGCCACCTCGCTCATGTAGGTGGCGGTGGTGCCGTATTCACCACCCACCGAGATGCCTTGCAGCAGGCGCGCGAGCAGCAGCAGGGCCGGCGCCGCGACGCCGATGCTGGCATAGGTGGGCAGGCAGGCGATGGCCAGGGAGCCGGCACCCATCATCAGGATGGAGATGACCATGGAGGTGCGTCGGCCGTACTTGTCGGCGACGCGCCCGAAAATCCAGCCGCCCAGGGGGCGCATGAGAAAGCCCGCGGCAAAGACGCCGGCGGTGCTCAGCAGCTGCACGGTGGGATCGCTCTTCGGGAAGAAGGCGGCGGCGAAATAGATGGAACAGAAGGCGTAGACGTAGAAGTCGAACCATTCCACCAGGTTGCCGGACGAGGCGCCGACGATGGCGAAGATGCGCTTCTTGCGCTCCTCGAAGCTGTAATGCGGGTGAGTGCTCATGGAGATCCTTAATTATAGGTATGGATGGACGGGGGACAGCCTACCGCCATCGGACCAGGAGAGACACACGCGGTTACAGGGGGTGTGGGCATGGATTGAGGCTAGCAGTGGATGAAATCTTGGTAGGTTGCCGAGGCGACCGCTCTAGGATCAGCTCTGGCTATCGCGGCCATGGGCCGCTCCTACAGGTACGCCACGTGTAGGAGCGGCCGTATCGGCGGACCGCCATGGCCGCGATTTGCCTCAGCGCCAAAGCCTCAGATCCCGTCCACCCGCTCCACCGCCAGCGCCAGCCCCTGGCCGACGCCCACGCACATGGTGGCGAGCCCCAGGCGGCCGCCGGTCTTTTCCAGGTGGTGCACCGCGGTGAGCACCAGGCGGTTGCCGCTCATGCCCAGGGGATGACCCAGGGCGATGGCGCCGCCATTGGGATTGACCTTGGGGCTGTCGTCGGCCACGCCCAGTTCGCGCAGGACGGCGATGCCCTGGGCGGCGAAGGCCTCGTTGAGCTCGATGACGTCGAAGGCCTCGATGGACAGGTCCAGTTGCTGCAGCAGCTTGCGCACCGCCGGGGTCGGACCGACGCCCATGATGCGCGGCGCCACCCCGCCGCTGGCCATGCCCAGTACCCGGGCGCGGGGCGTGAGGCCGTGCTTCTGCACCGCTTCCGCCGAGGCCAGGATGATCGCCGAGGCGCCGTCGTTGAGACCCGAGGCGTTGCCCGCGGTTACGGTCCGGTCCGGGCCGTTGACCGGCTTGAGCTTGGCCAGGCCTTCTGCGGTGGTGTCCGGACGCGGATGCTCGTCCTGCGCCACCACCAGGTCGCCCTTCTTGCCCTTGATCGTCACCGGGACGATTTCCTCGGCGTAGTAGCCGGATTCCTGGGCCGCCGCGGCGCGCTGCTGGCTGCGCAGGCCGAAGGCGTCCTGGTCGGCGCGGCTGACGCCATAGTCGGCGGCGACGTTGTCGCCGGTGACCGGCATGCTGTCGACGCCGTAGGTCTCCTTCATCGCCGGATTGACGAAGCGCCAGCCCAGGGTGGTGTCTTCCAGTTTCTGGCCGCGACCGAAGGCACTGTCGGCCTTGCCCATCACATAGGGAGCGCGGGTCATGGATTCCACCCCGGCGGCGATCACCAGCTCCATCTCGCCGAGGGCGATGGCGCGATAGGCCTGGCCCACCGCCTCCATGCCCGAAGCGCAGAGGCGATTGAGGGTCACGCCCGGCACCGTTTCCGGTAGTCCCGACAGCAGCACTGCCATGCGCGCCACGTTGCGGTTGTCTTCCCCGGCCTGGTTGGCGCAGCCCATGAACACCTCGTCCACTGCCGTCCAGTCCACCTGGGGATTGCGCTCCTGCAGCGCCTTGAGCGGAATGGCCGCCAGGTCATCGGCGCGCACCGCGGAAAGTCCGCCGTTGAGCCGGCCGATGGGGGTCCGAATGGCGTCGCAGATATAGACGGGGCGACTCATTCCTCAGCTCCTTTCTGGCCGCCGTGGGCGGCATTGGTCCGGGCCTGCAGATCACGCAGGGCCGCGAGTTCGGTTGCCGTCGGCGCCGCGCTGGTGGCGACCTGGTCGGCGAAGCGGATGGCCCAGCCGGTGGCGGCCACCACCTGTTCGCGGGTCACTCCGGGATGCAGGGCGGTCACCACGAATTCGTGGGTGTCGGCTTCCGGCTCCATGATGCAGAGGTCGGTGATGATGGCGGTCGGCCCCTTGCCCGGCAGACCCAGCTGCTGGCGATGATCGCCACCCTCGCCGAAGCCCACCGAGGTGATGAAGGCCAGCTTGTCGACAAAGCTGCGGTGCGACTGCTTGAGGATGATCAGTACCTCCTTGGCCGAGCCGGCGATCTCCGGCGCGCCGCCGGCGCCCGGCAGGCGTACCTTGGGCTGGTGGTAGTCACCGATCACCGTGGTGTTGATGTTGCCGAAGCGGTCGACCTGGGCCGCGCCCAGAAAGCCCACGTCGATGCGTCCGCCCTGCAGCCAGTAGCGGAAGATCTCGCCGGTGGGCACCACGGTGTCGGCGGTCTCGGCCAGTTCGCCGTCGCCGATGGACAGCGGCAGCACCGAGGGCTTGGCACCGATGGGGCCGGATTCGTAGATCAGCACCACGTCCGGCGCATGGGTCAGGCGTGCCAGGTTGGCGGCGGTGGACGGCAGGCCGATGCCGACGAAGCAGACGCTGCCATTGCCGAGGCGGCGTGCGGCGGCCACGGTCATCATTTCATTGGTGGTGAAGTCGCTCATGATTCAGGCCTCCGCAGCCAGCTTCGCCTGGAAGGCGGCGAAGTCCGCGGTACCGCGGATGTAGGTGTCGATCCACTGGGTAAAGGTGTCGCGGTCGCGAGCGATCGGGTCCCAGGCCTGGTAGAAACGGTTGTCCCGCTCGTAGTAGCCGTGGGCATAGGACGGATGCGCCCCGCCCGGCACCACGCAGACCGCGCTGAGCGCCCAGGTCGGCAGTACGCAGGCGTTCATCGGCGCCTGGAGGTCGTCGACGATCTCCTCCACGGTGACGATGCAGCGCTGGGCGGCCAGCGCCGCTTCCTTCTGCACGCCGAGGATGCCCTGGATCAGCACGTTGCCCTGGCGGTCGGCCTTCTGCGCATGGATGACGGTGACGTCGGGGCGCACGCTGGGCACCGCGGCGAGCTGCTCGCCGGTGAAGGGGCAGGCGATGAACCTGATGTCCGGATTGACCTTGGCCAGGTCCGAGCCCTGATAGCCGCGCAGGACGGCAAAGGGCAGGTTGGAGGCGCCGGCGACATAGGCGTTGGCCAGGGCCGCGTGGCTGTGCTCGGAAATCTCCAGCTTGTGCGGCCAGCCCTTTTCCACCGCATCACGCAGGCGGTGCAGGGAGCCGACCCCGGGATTGCCGCCCCAGGAGAAGATCAGCCGCTTGGCACAGCCGGCACCGATCAGCAGGTCATAGACCAGGTCGGGGGTCATGCGCACCAGGGTCAGGTCGCGCCGGTTCTGGCGGATCAGCTCGTGGGCGGCGGCGGTCGGAATGAGATGGGTGAAGCCTTCGAGGGCGACGGTCTCGCCATCGTGGACGAAGCGCTGGATGGCTTCGCTCAGGGACAGGATCTGGGCCATGGATTGTCGACTCGCGTCTTTGTTGTCGGCGCCGCCCGGTGCGGCGGTCTGGAGCCAGACTACAAAGCCCTACCCATGCAAACAATCCGATAATCGACTAATAGTTCGATTATCGAACAGCATCGTTTGTGGACTGTCGACCGCTTCGACGCGCGGCGCGCTGTTGCAGCGGCTACACTGCCCTCCCCTCATCCAGAGCCCAGCCGATGTCCGACAAGCCCCGCGCCCCCCTCGAAGGCATCACCCTCGAAGCCCTGCTCACCCGCCTGGTGGAGCATCATGGCTGGGAAGAACTCGGCCGACGCATCCCGCTGCGCTGCTTCACCCATGAGCCCAGTATCAAATCCAGCCTGACCTTCCTGCGCCGCACGCCCTGGGCGCGGGAAAAGGTCGAGCAGCTCTATCGGCGCCTGCCGAAGCAGGGCTAGGGCAGGCCCGCGACAATTGCCGGACTAGGACTTGGTCCCCAGCAGGCCACGCAGCGTCTGCTGGATATCGGCCGGCAGGACCACCGTCTTCGCGTTCTCGCTGGTGGCCAGCTTTTCCATGGCATTGATATAACGCTCGCCCAGCAGATAGAGCACCGGCGTCGGTTCGCTGCCCACGGCTTCGGAGATCTTGCTCAGGGCGGCGGCGGAGGCCTGCGCCAGGGTCACCTGGGCCACGCCGTCGCGCTTGGCGGCTTCGAGACGGGCATCGGCCTCCAGGATGGCGGCCTGCTTGGCGCCTTCGGCCCGGGTCACCACCGCCTTGCGCTCCCGCTCGGCGGCCGCCTGCATTTCCATCGCCGCCTGCATCGACGGGGTCGGCTTGAGCTCCTGCACCTCCACCGCCTTGACGGTGATGCCCCAGTCCACGGTCTGCTCGGCCATGCTGACCCTCAGCCGCGCCTTGATCTCGTCCCGCGAGGACAGTGCCTGGTCCAGTTCCATCTCGCCGATGATGGCGCGCAGCGAGGTCATCGCCAGGCTGGTGATGGCCTGGGCATAGTCTTCCACGCCATAGGCCGCCTTGGCCGGATCGACGATCTTGGCGAAGCACAGGGCATTGGCCAGGATCACCGCATTGTCGCGGGTGATGACCTCCTGTTGCTGCACATCGAGGATCAGGTCCTTGGTGCTGAGGCGGTAGCTGACCTGGTCCATGTAGGGGATGAGGAAATTCAGCCCGGGCTTGAGGGTGGTGCGGTACTTGCCGAGGCGCTCGACGATCCACTCCTGCCCCTGGGGCACCAGGCGCACGCCCTTGGCGACGGTGACGACGATGAAGACCAGCAACAGCAGGGCGACGATAAGACTGACACTCATGGACGATGTCCCTATGGATGGAAGACGTCAGGATTGACGGGCGACCTTGACCAGGTTGCCTTCGAAGGCGAGCAGTCGAACCCGCTCGCCGGCCGCGATCTCGGCATCGGCCAGGCAGGGCCATTCATCGCTGCCGAGGATGGGTTTCTGGAAGCGCACGCGGCCACGGGCGAAGGGGCCGACCGCCGCGACCAGCAGGCCTATCTCGCCCAGATGGACGTCGGCGCTCCAGTCTTCACCGGGCTTGCCACGGTCCTTGCCATAGCGAAACCAGAGAAACACCGCCACCAGCGAGGCCAGACTCCAGACCAGCAGTTGCACGGCCAGCGCCAGGGCCGGCAGTACCAGCAGCAGCACGCCGACCAGCAGGGCGCCCAGGCCGAACCAGATCAGGAAAAAGGCCGGCACCACCAATTCGCTCAGCATCAGGCCGACGCCCAGCACCAGCCAGTACCACCATTGCACGTCCATTGCCGCTCCTTCCAGGTAACGCCACAGCATGGCTGCTGCTGCGCTCATCCGCCACCAGGGCCTCCGAGTGGTACCGAGCGCCCGATGAAATGGCGCCCCGTCGCGCAGGTGGGGTTGAGCCGGCGCCACTGTCGAAGCCCAACGAACTGGGGTTGAACCTGGGGACTGTTGGGCTTCGCTACGCTCAGCGCCAACCTGCGGGCGGATTCATAGGTTGGGTTGAGACGGCCTCATCGTCGAAGCCCAACGGGCCGGGGTCGAGGCTGGGCACCTTTGGGCTTCGCGGCGCTCAGCGCCAACCTACGGGCGGATTCCGTAGGTTGGGTTGAGACGGCTTTATCGTCGAAGCCCAACAAGGCGGGGCCGAAACCGGGCACCGTTGGGCTTCGCTACGCTCAACCCAACCTACGACGCCTGGTCCTGCTGGAACACCAGCACTTTGAGACCACCTTCGGCGTCTTCGTCGGCGAATTCCGGCGGATTGGCCAGGCGCTCGACGAAGGCCAGTCCGGGCGCCTCCTGGGCCATGCCGGCGATGAGGAAATCCGCGCCGACGCCGGGGTCGTTGACGCAGGCCAGCACCCGGCCACCGGGGGTGAGCAGTTCGGGCAGGCGGCGCAGGATGCGCGCGTAGTCCTTGGTCAGCGCGAAGCTGCCCTGCTGGAAGCTGGGCGGATCGACGATCACCAGGTCATAGGGCCCCAGCTTGCGCACCTTGCCCCAAGACTTGAACAGTTCGTGGCCGAGAAAGCTGACCTTGCCCAGGTCATGGCCATTGAGTCGGTGGTTCTCGCGACCGCGGGTCAGGGGCCCGCGGGCCATGTCCAGATTGACCACCTGGGCCGCGCCGCCGGCCAGGGCGGCCACCGAGAAGCCACAGGTGTAGGCGAACAGGTTGAGGATGCGCAGACCGGCGGCCTGCTCGCGCACCCAGCGGCGGCCCAGGCGCATGTCGAGGAACAGCCCCATGTTCTGGTGGCGGGTGAGGTCCAGGCCGAACTTCAGGCCGTCTTCATGGATGACGTGCTCGCCCACCGGCGCACCGATCAGCGCCTCGCTGGCCGCGTCCAGGCGATAGCGATGCTGCAGGAGCAGGCTGCGGGCGCCGCTGGCGCGCCACGCCGGGGTCTCGCCCAGGACGGTCAGAGTCGTGCGCAGGGCATCCAGCTCGGCGGCGGGCAATTCGCGAAACAGCCCTACCCGCACCACGCCTTCCAGCCAGTCCACGGTGAGTTGTTCCAGCCCCGGCAGCAGCCGGCCACGGCCGTGCACCAGCCGGCGCGCCTCGGCAGGTGGCGAATCGAGGGCGGCGAGCAGCAGCGCGGAGAGGTGGGCAAGGGTGGCGGTATTCATGGGCGGTCACGACGGCAAAGGAGCGGCATGCTACGGCAAAAGTGCCGGGCTCGCCTCCCGGCGCAGGCCCGCCAGGTGTCTGCCGGCGATTGGCGACGACGGTATTTGGGCGCGCCGTCGCCAACGAACCGACCAGTCCGATGAAAATATGTCTCAGGCGGTAACGACTCGCAGTTGTATCCACTTTGCAAGCCGCTCTAGAATCCGCCTCCCCGATCCCAGGACGATAACAATGCGCCGGCTGGTCCCTGCTCTCTATCTGCTGCCCCTCTGTGCCCTCCCCCTCGCCGGTCATGCGCAGGAGCAGACGGAAGATTCGCCCCAGGCGCTGTCCGACCTCACCATCGTCGGCACGGCCGAATCACCCACCGGTCCGGTGCAGGGCTACAAGGCAGAGCGTTCCAGCAGTGCCACCCGTACCGACACCCCGCTGCACGAGACGCCCCAGTCGGTGAGCGTGGTCTCCCGCGAAGCCCTCGACGACCTCTCCGCCACCCGCCTGCAACAGGCGCTGGACCAGGCCGGTGGCGTCGGCCGCGGCAACAACTTCGGCGGCCAGGGCCTGACCAGCTACACGGTGCGCGGCTTCACCAGCTCCGAGTATTTCCGCAACGGCTTCCCCATGAATCGTGGCTATCCCAGCGCGCCGGATGCCGCCACCCTGGAGCGGGTCGAAGTCCTGCGCGGCCCGGCCGCGACCCTCTATGGCCGCAGCGATCCGGGCGGCACCTTCAACGTGGTCACCAAGCAGCCGCTGGGCGAGCGCAAGACCACCCTTGGCAGCCAGTTCACCGACCAGGGCCAGAAACGCGGCACCCTGGACACCACCGGCCCGGTGGACGAGGACGGCCGCCTGGCCTATCGCCTCAACCTGATCTCCGAGGGCGGCGACACCTTCCGCGACGACGTGCACACCGAGCGCTACGAAGTCGCCCCGGTGCTTAGCTGGCAGGCCACCGACGCCACCCTCATCACCTTCGAGGCGGACATCATCCGCAGCAACGCCCCGCTGGATCGCGGCCGCACCAACTACCTGACCCAGCGCGCCGAGGCCAGTCGCTCCACCAATGCCTGGGAAAAGGGCACCACCAACCTGCTGCACAGCGACAGCGAGGCCTATCAGCTGCGCTTCGAGCACCAGTTGAACGACGCCTGGACCCTGGCCGGCGGCTTCCAGTACCTGGACGGCAGCCTCAAGGGCAATGCCGTGGAAGCCAACGGCGTGCAGGCCGACGGCGTGACCCTGGGCCGCAACTTCAACTACCGCAAGCTGGAGTGGACCGATCGCGACCTGCAGCTGAACCTGACCGGTCGCTTCGACACCTTCGGCCTCGGCCACACCCTGATCACCGGGATCGAGGTGGAAGACTACGACTATCAGTCGATCATCCAGCGCTCGCCAGGCAGTGTCAGCGCCTATCCGATCAACCTGGTCGATCCGGTTCTCGGCCAGCCGCGCCCAGCCCTGACCCGTACGCCCACCCACGACCACGAGACCCTCAAGACCTGGGCGGCCTTCGTGCAGGACCAGATCGCCCTCACCGAGCGTTTCAAGGTGCTGGGTGGCGTGCGCCTGGAACGCTTCGAGCATGACTACGACAACTTCGTCGCCGGTGGTCAAAGCTGGTCCAACGCCGACAACGCCGTCACCCCGCGCCTAGGCGTCAGCTACGACCTCACCCCGGAACTGGCCCTCTATGCCAGCGCCTCCAAGTCATTCAAGCCCAACACCGGCGCGGCGCGCCTGGGCGGCGGCTTCGATCCCGAGGAAGGCAAGGCCTACGAGGTGGGCATGAAGTGGGCGGCGCTGGACGGCCGCCTCAGCGTCGACACGGCGATCTTCCATACGGTCAAGGAAAACGTCCTGACCCTGGACCCGGTCGATCCGAATTTCAACGTCGCCGCCGGCGAGGTGCGCAGCCGCGGTTTCGAAGTCAACGTGACCGGCGACCTGACGCCCAACTGGCGCATCCTCGGCGGCTATGCCTTCACCGATGCCGAGGTCACCAAGGACAACACCCTGGCCCGCGGCACGCGCCTGACCAACATCCCGCGCAATGCCGTCAACCTGCTCAACGTCTACGAATTCCACGACGGTGCACTGCGCGGCCTGGGCCTGGGTGCCAACCTCAAGTACGTGGGTGAGCGCGAAGGCCAGAAGACCATCGCCAGCGACTACACGATGGACAGCTACACGGTCACCGACCTCTTGAGCTTCTACAAGGTCGACGAGCACCTGCGGCTGAACCTGGACGTGCGCAACGTCTTCAACAAGGGCTACGACGAGAGTTCCTGGAACGCCTACAGCTATCCGGGCGAGCCGCGGACGGTACAGGCCGGTTTCACCTACACCTTCTAAGAGCCTGCTCATAATCTGCTGCGCGTCGGCCAAACCGCGTTGAGAAGGCCTCCGGAATGCTCATTTACGCTATGTAAACTCCGCTTCCTCAGGCCTTCTCGCCTTGTTTGGCTCTAGCTCGCGAGATTATGAACAGGCTCTACGACCCATTGAAAATCAGGCCTCGCTGAAGGCCTGACCGGTCAGCGGCTGCACCACCGGGCGGCCCTGGCGGTCGTGGAGGATGTCCACCGCCACGCCGTAGGTGGCCTCCAGCAGGTCGGCGGTGACGATGGCGGCGGGCCGGCCGGCGGCCAGCAGGCCACCGTTGACCAGCACCAGCAGCGAATCGGCGTACTGGCAGGCCAGGTTGAGATCGTGCAGCACCACCACGGTCACCTGATTGTGCAATCGGGTCTCGTGGCGTACCCGATCGAGCAGGTTGATCTGGTGCCGCAGATCCAGGGCGCTGACCGGTTCATCCAGCAGCATCACCTCGGGTTCGCGCATCAGCACCTGGGCAAAGAACACCAGTTGCCGCTGACCGCCACTCAGGGCGCCCAGCTGGCGCGAGGCCAGGTGCCCGATGCCCACCTCGTCGAGCTTGCCCAGCGCCCGTTCCAGCAGCTCATCGTCCAGGTGCAGGGTCAGCCGTTCCAGGCTGCCCATGGCCACCGTCTCCAGCACCGACAGCGCCGCCTCGGCATGGGAATCCTGGGGCATATAGGCCACGCCCTGGCGCCAGCTCTCGCGCTGAGCGCGGAGCCAAGCCCCCGCCACCAGCCGCCTTTCCCCGCGTTCGATATGACCCGCCGCCAGCGGCAGGTCTCCGGCCAGGGCGCGCAGCAGGGTGGTCTTGCCGGTGCCATTGGGGCCGAGTATCACATGGACCTGCCCTGCGTGCAGCTCGGTGCAGAGTCCGGAGATCACGGTGCGGTCGCCGCGCTTCAGCGCGAGGTCCTGGAGGCGGATCATGGGCTGGACCTGCGCGGGGCGAAGATGAGCCAGAGCAGGAAGGGCACCCCGACGATGGCGGTGACGATGCCCACCGGAAACAGCGCCCCGGGCAGGATCGACTTGGACAGCACCGAGGCAGAGGACAGCATCAGGGCGCCGCAGATGGCCGACAGCGGCAGCAGGAAGCGCTGATCCTCGCCCACCTGCCAACGGGCGATATGGGGCGCGACCAGGCCGACGAAGCCGATCACCCCGACGAAACTGGTGGCCGTGGCGGTCATCACCGCCACCAGGATCAGCACCTTGAGGCGCAGGCGGCGGATGTCCACGCCGAGGCTCTCGGCCCGCGCCTCGCCCAGGCGCAGCGCGGCCAGTTTCCAGGCATCGCGCAAGAGCAGGAGGCAGCACAGCAGGGTCACCCCGGCGACGATGGCCAGGGTGGTCCAGGTGGCGCGGCCGAGGCTGCCGAACAGCCAGAAGAGGATCTGCTGGGAGAGCTCCGGCGAGGAGAGGAACTGCACCAGCGACAGCAGCGACTGGAAGAGGAACAGCAGGGCGATGCCGCCGAGGATGATGGTGTCGCTGCCGGTGCGCTTGAGCGAGGCCAGGGCGAAGAGAAACAGCGCCGCCAGCATGGCGAAGGCGAAGGCCCCCAGCGGCACCCCGATCAGCGCGCCCAGGCCGAAGCTGCCCAGTGCCAGGCTGAGGGCGGCGCCACAGCCGGCGGCGGCGGCCATGCCCAGGGTGTAGGGGCTGGCCATGGGGTTGTTGAGCAGCGTCTGCATCTGCGCCCCGCCCGCACCGAGGGCGGCGCCCACCGCCAGGGCCATCAGCGCCACCGGCAGGCGCAGGTCGCGGACGATGGCGTCGGTCATCGGCTGCCGCTCGCCAAGCCCGGTCAGCGACTTGAGCACCTCCAGCGGCGAGAGCAGCGACGGCCCGGTGGCGATGTCCAGCACCAGAGCCGCCAGGGTCAACAGCAGAAACACCGCGCAAGCGCGCCAGCGGCGACGCTCGCGGGCGCGCTGCTCGGCGATGGCGTTGCCGTGGCTGGCGCTCGCGGCCGCGCTCATGGCGTCAGGCCTATGGCGAAGGTGCCCTGGGGCTGGATCGGCATGTAGCGGCGATAGTAGTCGCGGTAGTTGGCCATGGGATCCACGTCCTGGAACAGATCCGGATAGAGCTGCTTGGCAATGAACTGCAGCATGGCGAAGTCCTCCAGGCTGCGCGAGGCGCCCTGGTAGACGCCATACAGACGCCCGTCGCGGATCGCCGGCAGATTGGCCCAGCCCGGTCGCTGCATGAAGGCGCGCAAATGGTTGCGGGCATCATCGGCGGTCACGCCGGGGCCCATGGGCAAGGCGGTGGGATTGCTGTTGTCCTCGCGCCCGGAGATGAAGATGACCTCCGGCTGGGCCATGAGCACTTGTTCCGGATTCATCACCCCCCACCACTGGATGAAGGGCGCGGCGATGTTCTCGCCACCGGCCAGGGTGACCATGGCGCCCCACATGTTGCGACCATAGGTGAAGGAGTACTCGGCCGGCCCCTTGTTGCCGAACTCGGCATAGACCCGCGGCTTCGGACGATGAGCGGCCGCGATGCGGGTCTGGATGTCCTCCACCACCTTGGCATAGAAGTCGGCCAGCTCGGCGGCGCGCGCCTCCTGGCCGGTGATGACGCCGAGCAGGCGGGTGGAGGCCAGGTGGCGCTCCAGGGTCTGGGCGTTGTAGTCGATCGCCACCACCGGGATGCCGAGTTGTTCGAGGCGCTTGACCTCGCTATCCAGCGCCTGGAATTGCCAGGCGGCCAGCACCACCAGATCAGGCTTGAGGGCGAGGACCTTTTCCACCGAGAAGCTGTTGTTTTCCGTCTCCCCCACATCGGGAAGGCTGGCCAGGGAGGGTCGGTGGGCGACATTGAGCGCCCAGTTGGCCGGCACCTTGCGTTCCCAGGCGCCGCGGGAGACACCGACCACGGCATCGAAGGCCTGCTCGCCACCGACCGCCAGGTAGTCGCCATAGTGGAAGCCCAGCACCACCCGCTTGGCCGGTGCCTCGATCGTCACCGTGCGCCCGAGAACGTCAGTGACCTGGCGGGTCTCGGCAAAGGCCGGAGCAATCAGAAAGCAAGCGATAAGCGTTACCAGCCGGACAGCCCACTGCCCGCTGCGCGCGAAACCTTTCATGGAACCCCTTGGACGTCTGCACCCGCTCTAGACGGGTGACTGCGGAGCATGCAAAGGGTGCAACTTTACGCGGTGGCAGCGCCTGCGCCTAGCGCCTGCCACCGGCAAAGGGGAAGCCGTCGACGCTAGGTGGCATCGGCGTGGCTGACCACGCCCTTGATCAATACCGCCAGGGCGGCAAGACCGGCCGGCAGGAGCAGCGCGGTGAGCACCTGGGTGAAGGTCCAGCCCAGGCCCAGCAGGGTCGCGCCCATCCAGGCGCCGGTGATGGCGCCGAAGCGGCCGATGCCGAGCATCCAGGACACCCCGGTGGCGCGGCCATGGGTCGGGTAGTAGCGCGCCGCCAGCGACGGCATGGCCGACTGGGCGCCGTTGATGCACATGCCGGCCACCAGCACCAGGGTGGCGACCAGGGCGACCTGGCCCAGGCTCTGGCCCACGCAATAGGCGAAGATCCCAGCCAGCACATAGAACAGGCCGATCACCTTGTGCGGATTGAATCTGTCCATGGCCCAGCCGACGAACACCGCGCTGAGCACCCCGCCGAACTGGAACAGCGCGCCGATCAGGGCGGCCTGCTCCAGGCTGGCGCCGGCGTCGCGCATCAGCGTCGGCAGCCAGCTGGTGAGCAGGTAGACGATCACCAGGCCCATGAAATAGGTCAGCCACAGCAGCAGGGTGCCGGCGCTGTAGTTGCGGTTGAAGATCACCGCGAAGACGTTGCCGGTCTTGACCGACTTCTGCTCGGGCACCACGAAGTGCCGGGCCTCGGCGGCCTCGCGGCCGATGGGCGCCAGCACCCGGCGGATGCGCTCGGCGCTCTTGCCGTGCACCACCAGATAGCGCGCCGATTCCGGCAGCCAGAGCAGCAGCACCACGGCCAGCGCCAGCGGCAGCACGCCGCCCAGCACCAGCAGGCTGTGCCAGCCATAGGCCGGGATCATCCAGGCCGAGACGAAGCCACCGCCGGCCATGCCCAGGTTGAAGCCGCAGAACATGCTGGTCACCAGCAGCGACTTGAGGCGCTCGGGGGTGTATTCCGAGAGCAGCGTGGTGGCGTTGGGCATGGCGGCGCCCAGGCCCAGCCCGGTGAGGAATCTCAGGATCACCAGCTGTTCGAGGTTGGCGCTGAAGGCCGAGAGCAGGCTGAAGCCGCCAAAGATGAAGGTGGCGACCACCAGCACGCCCTTGCGACCGAAGCGATCGGCCAGGGGCCCGGAGCCCAGGGCGCCAAAGACCATGCCGCCCAGGGCCGCGCTCATCACCGGCCCCAGGCTGGCCCGCGGGATGCCCCACTCCACCGACAGCGCCGGGGCGATGAAGCCCATGGCCGCGGTGTCGAGGCCGTCGAGAAAGACGATGAGAAAGCACAGGGCGACGATGCGCCACTGGTAGGCGGACAGTGCCTGGCGATTGATGAAGTGCTGGACATCCAGGGTGCCGGCTGTCGCCGTGGCCGAAGAATCGGCCAGGGGCACGGCGCCCGCGAGGGTTTGTGTCATGGTGGTCTGCTCGTGTTGTTGTTATCGGCGTAGTGCGCCACTGCGCCGACGTTAAGCCCAACCCCGAACAGCTGACAATTCGATTATCGGCGATATGGCCGATAATCGACCGGATTCGCTAGTGAAACAGCCGGGTGCTCAATTCCTGGCTGGCCGCCAGCAGCACCGGCAGGAAGCGCGTCTCCAGTTCCTGGCGACTGACCCGACTGGCGTGGGTGCCGACGTTGAGCGACGCCAGCACCTGGCCGGCGGCGTCTCTCAGGGGCACCGCCAGGGATCTCAGCCCCACCTCCAGCTCCTGGTCGACGATGACGTAGCCCTGCTGGCGCACCTGGCCCAGGCACGCGATGAGCGCCGGCGGCTGATAGAGGGTGCGGCTGGTCTTGGCCTGCAGGTCGGCGTGCTCCAGGTAGTCGTGCAGGGCGGCATCGTCCAGGGCGGCGAGCAGGATGCGGCCCATGGAGGTGCAATAGGCCGGCAGCCGGCTGCCGACGCTGAGGTCCACCGAGATCAGTCGCTGCGGCGTCGCCGAGCGGGCGATATAGAGGATCTCGTCGCCTTCCAGGGTGGCCATGGAGCAGGCTTCGTGCAGTTGCTCGCTGAGGCGATCAAGCACCGGTTGGGCGGTGACCGCCAGCGGCGTCGACGACAGATAGGCGTGCCCCAGGGTCAGCACCTTGGGCAGCAGCGAATAGGTGCGGCCGTCGGTGGTGACGTAGCCCAGCTTCATCAGGGTATGCAGGCAGCGGCGCACCGCGGCGCGGGGGATCTCGGTGCGATGGCTGATCTGGGCGATGGTCAGCTGGCGCTTGCGCTCCTGGAAGGCGTGGATGACCGCCAGGCCGCGGGCCAGGGAGGTCATGAAGTTCGGGTCGCCGGTGAAGGCTTCGATGCGCTTGGCCGGCGAGGCAATGATGGGCGGCGCGGCCAGTGGCGGCAGGCCCGTGGCGTGAGCGGTGCGGTTATCGTCCATCGGACCGGTCCTCGGCAGGCTTTTGATCGATTATCGAGCGAGGGGGCGATTATCGCAATGGCATTTCTCCTGGTGCCCACTGACGCGCAGGGTCTTCCCGGTGCATGCTGAGGCTTCCCGCCCAGCCGCCTGGATGCCTGCCGATGAAGACCCTGGAAGATCATCTCAGCCAGTACGCGAGCTACCACCGCGATCCGCGCAACATCGCCAGCCACTTTCCCGGCATCCTGCTGATCGTGCTGGCGGTGGCCATCCTGCTGTCGCGACCGGTCTTCAGCCTGGCCGGCTGGCCGCTGTCGCCCGCGGTACCGGTGGCCGGGGCGGTGGCGGTCTTCTACCTGCGCCTGGATCGGCCGCTGGGGCTGCTGATGAGCGTGCTGCTTGGTCTTGCCCTCTGGCTGGGTGCCGTGCTGGCGGCCCGGACCACGGGCGTCTGGCTGGGCTGGGGGCTGGGTCTGTTCCTGGTCGGCTGGGCCATCCAGTTCGTCGGTCACCACTACGAGGGGCGCAAGCCGGCCTTTCTCGACGACCTGGCCGGCCTGGCCATCGGCCCGCTGTTCATCGCCACCGAAGCGGTCTTCTGGCTGGGGGGGCGCCCGCAGCTCAGGCAGGCGATCGAAGAGCGGGCCGGCCCGGTGCGGCGGCGTCAGCCCAGCCGATAGCGGATCGTCGGCCGACCGTCGGGGCCGTCCAGCGTCACCTGCGCCTTCACCCCCCAGACCTGCTGGATCAGCGCGGCCGTCAGCACCGCGGCCGGAGCGCCTTCGGCGACCAGGCGGCCGTCGCGCAGCACCGCCAGGCGGTCGCAGAATAGCGCGGCGAGGTTGAGATCGTGGATGGCCAGCACGCAGGTGGCCGGCAGGCGGCGGACCAGGTCGAGGATCTCCAGCTGGTGCTGGATATCGAGGTGATTGGTGGGTTCGTCCAGCAGCAGTTCGCTGGGCTCCTGGGCCAGGGCGCGGGCGATCTGGGCGCGCTGGCGCTCGCCACCGGAGAGGCTGTGCCAGCGCCGTGCCGCCTTGTCGACCAGGCCGACCTGGGCCAGGGCGCGCTGACAGACCTCGGCGTCGCGCGCGCTCCAGGCATCGAGCAGACCTCGATGGGGCGTGCGCCCCAGGCGTACCACCTCGGCCACCGACAGATCGGCCTCGGTACCGGCCTGCTGCTCCACCAGGGCGACCCGCCGCGCCAGGTCGCGCCGGCGCAACTCGGCCAGCGGCACCGCGTCGAGACTGACCCTGCCCTCCTCTGGCCGCCGCAGCCCGGCCAGCAGCCGCAGCAGGCTGGACTTGCCCGAGCCATTGGGGCCGAGCAGTCCGAGCACCCCGCCGGGCGGCACCGCGAGGGTCACCCCGGCGAGGATCGGCTGGCCGCCGGCGCTCCAGGCCACGTTCCGCGCGGCGAGGCTCATCGGACCTCCCGCGCGCGGTAGAGGATGAAGGCGAAGGCCGGCGCGCCGACCAGGGCGGTGACCACGCCGATGGGCAGAGTCTGCTTGGCCACCAGGGTGCGGGCGACGATGTCGGCCAGCACCATGAACAGCGCGCCGATCAGGGCGCAGGTGGGCAACAGCCGGCCATGCCCCGGACCGACCAGGAAGCGTGCCACATGGGGGATCACCAGGCCGACGAAGCCCACCGCACCCACCAGGCTGACCAGGCAGGCGGTGATCAGGCCGGTGACCGCCAGCAGCAGCAGGCGCAGCGGCCCCACCGCCACGCCGAGGCTGGCGGCGGCGTCTTCGCCAAAGGCGAAGGCATCCAGCGCCCGGGCGCAGGCCAGGCACACCAGCAAGCCAGCGAGCACTACCCCGGCGGCCAGCCAGACGTCCGGCCAGCGCACCCCGGCCAGGCTGCCGAGCAGCCAGAACATGACGCTGCGTGCCTGCTCGGCATTGGCCGCGGTGGCGACGATATAGGCGGTCAGGGCATTGAACAGCTGGGACGCGGCCACCCCGGCGAGGATGATGCGGGTGCTGCCGCCACTGCCGAGAAAGGGCAGCACCACGGTAAAGGCCAGCACCGCGCCGAGAAAGGCGCCGAGGGACACGCCGAGCATGCCGCCACCGACCCCCAGCAGCATCACCAGCACCGCGCCGGTGGAGGCGCCGGCCGACAGCCCCAGCACATAGGGTTCGGCCAGGGCGTTGCGCAGCAGCGCCTGGAGGATGGCGCCGGAGACCGCCAGGCCGGCGCCGCAGCAGGCGGCCACCAGAGCGCGACTGAGGCGGTATTCCCAGACGATGCCCTGGACGATGCGCTCCACCGGATAGGGCCCCAGGCCGAGGCCGTTGGCGATGGCCTGCAGACTGGTCAGGGGCGCGATGGGCATCTCGCCGAAGGACGCCGCCAGCACCACGCTCGCCGCCAGCGCCAGCACCGCGGCCAGGCCCAGCAGCCAGCGCCAGGGCCGGGCCCCCTCGGCCGCCAGGGGCAGACTCATGGTTGCGGCTTGGCCAGGTCGGCGGCCAGGGTCTCGACGCTGTCCACCACCCGCAGCGAGGGATTGAGGGTCGGGGCGTCCACCACCAGCAGGCGGTTCTCGCGCACCGCGCGCAATTCGCGGGTCAGGGGATCGCTGCGCAGGAAGGCCAGCTTCTTGTCCACGTCATCGGCGGGATAGAGACGGCGGTCCATGCGCGCCACGACGATATAGTCAGGGTCCAGACTGGCGATGCGCTCCCAGCTCACCGCCGGCCATTCCTCGGCGCTGTCGACCACGTTGCGCAGGCCCAGGGCGCGGGCGATCCAGGCCGGCGCGCCGAGGTTGCCAGCGACCCAGGGATCCCCTTCCAGCCGCGGACTGGAAAACCAGAACAGCACCGAACGCCCCCGGACCCCGGCCGCCTTGGCCTGCTCGCCAGCGGCGGCGATACGGCGGTCCAGCTCGGCAACCAGCTGCTTGCCGGCCGGCTGCACATCGAGGATGGCCGCCAGCTCCTGGGCTTCACGGGTCACCAGATTCATGTCGAACGGCGCGCTGCGGCTGCCGTCGCTGTTGGAATCGGCGGTCACCGCCTTGCCCTCGCAATCGCTGGGCGCCACATAGGCGGAGATGCCCAGCGTGGCGAAGCGCGGGAAGTCCGCCACCTCGCCGCCCGGCCCGACGTGATAGGTGTACTGGGCCGCCACCAGATCCGGCCGGGTGCCGACCACGGCTTCGAAGCTGGGGGCGTTGTCGGCCAGCCGCGGAATGCCCTTGCCCGCCGCCTGCAGGTCCGCGGGCAAGCCGCCGAACCAGACGCCGGTGCCCACCAGCCGCGCGCCCACGCCCAGGCGCAAGAGCAACTCGGTACTGGCCTGGCCCAGACTGACCAGGCGTTGAGGCGCGCGTTCGAAGACCAGGTCGCGGCCGCAGTTGTGGATGGTCAGCGGATAGGGGGTGGCCGCCTGGGCGGTAAGGGAGGCTACGGACAGCAGGCCGGCGGCGAGCAGCGGCAGAAGATGGCGAAACATGGACTCTCCTTGGGATGACGCGTCCCTGGTGGATGATGGATGTCCCCTGGCAAGGTCTGGCTCACTTCTCGCGAAGCTCACAGTGGCGCGACCGCGCCGGAGTTGCACCGGCTTCCCGCCAGGGAACGGAAAGGTCGCCGAGGGTGAGCCAGCGGCGACCAGGATTCAAGCACTAAATGTTACTTTATAACAATTCCGTATCGTACCAGCGCGGGGTATAGACCCATTCGCCGCCGTCGGCCCGCGGAAAGCGCCGGGTATGGCTGGAGCCGAGGATCACCAGGGTGCGCGAATCCACCATCTCGCTGCGCAGGGCGCCGAGGCTGGTGTATTCGAGACCGCCACCGGGACGGCCGACGTCGCGACCGAGGATCACCGGGGTGTTCGCCGAGCGGCAGCTGCGCAGGACGTCCAGCGCCCGGTCCAGCTGATGCGGTCGGGCCTTGGAGATGGGATTGTAGAAGGCCATGGCCAGGTCCGCCGCGGCGGCCTGGCGCAGGCGCTGCTCGATCACCGTCCAGGACTTGAGGTTGTCGGACAGGGAGATCAGGCAGAAGTCGTGACCCAGCGGCGCCCCGGCCAGGGCGGCGCTGGCCATGGCCGCGGTGATGCCCGGCAGGATCTCCAGCTCCACCGCCGCCCAGCGCGGGTCGGCGGCGCCCTCCAGCACCTCCAGCACCGCGGCGGCCATGGCGAAGACGCCCGGATCGCCGGACGACACCATCACCACCTGGCGCCCGCTGGCGGCCAGTTCGAAGGCATGGCGGGCGCGCTGCAATTCTTCGCGATTGTCGCTGGCATGGGCCAGCTGGTCCGGGCGCAGGGGACCGGCCATCTGCACGTAGGTGGCGTAGCCGAGCACGTCCTCGGCCTGGTCCAGGGCGCGGCGCACCACCGGTGCCATGAGTTCGGCCGCGCCAGGGCCGAGGCCCACCACGCTGAGGCGGCCACGGCGCTGGCCGAGGTCATCGGCGTCCAGCGGCCGGTCATGCAGGTGCAGGGCGAGGCCCTGGGCCTGGGCCCGTGCCACGGCCGCCTGGGCGAATTCCGGGGTGCGGGCGTCGACGAATCTCAGCGGCACCTCCAGCGCCTGGCTCAGCTCGGCCAGGCCGGGCGCGGCCATGTCGGCCGCCTGAGCCAGCAGCACCGCCACGGCCCCGGTGGCATAGCCGGTGCTGGCGAGCAGCGCGGTAATGGCGGCGGCGGTGGCATCGGCGCGTACCGCCACCAGCACGGCGCGGGGGTGGATCAACAGGGTATGGTCGTCGGCGTTGGTCAGGGGCGAGACCAGGATGCGTTGCCGCGCCTCGGGATCGCGGGCCAGGGGCACCTCATCCAGCCAGGGCGCCTCGCCCTCGATGCGTACCGGGGCGCCGGCCAGCAGATCGGCGACCCGGTGCTTGGCCACGTCGACATCGGCCAGGGCATAGCCGGCCGGCGGATCGAGCAGGCAGGTGCCGAATCTCAATTCGCCGCTGGTGGTGATGGCCGGGGCCACGTCCAGCAGCCTACCCAGCTGACGGGCCAGGCGATTGGCGCCGGCCAGGCCGCCGAGCAGCGGCACCACGGCGCTGCCGTCCTCGGCCACCGCCAGCACCGGCGGCTCGGCGGTCTTGTCATCCAGCAAGGACGCCAGGCTGCGGATGACGATGCCGGCGGCGCAGAGCACCAGCAGCGGGCGCTGCTGGCGATAGAGGTCGCGCAGGTGGTCGCCGAAGGCGTTGTAGCTGACATCGCCCTCGACCCGCCCGGCCAGGCCGTGCACCAGGCTGCCCGGCAGGCCAGCCTGCAGGCGGCGGGCGGTGGCCAGGGCACCGGGCCCAAGGATGACGATGGCCGCGCTCAACCCTTCCATTTCACCCCCGGCACCACCACCAGCGAGAAATACGGCGAAGCCATGGGCTCGACGGCGTCCAGCGCGACGATGCGCTGGTTGTCCATGGTGGCGCGCTCGATGTAGCGGGCGCGCTGGTCCAGACCCAGGTCGCGCAGCACCTGGCGCACCTTCTCGAAATTGCGTCCGAGCTTCATCACCACGGCGGCGTCGGCGCTGGCGAGGCGCGCCTTGAGCTCCTCGGCGGAAAGCACCCCGGAGAGCACCGTGAGAGTCTGGTTGCGATAGACCAGCGGCAGGCCGAGCATGGCCACGCCGCCGAGCATGGAGCAGACCCCCGGCACCACCTGGGCTTCGTAGCGCTCGGCCAGGCGGTCGTGCAGGTACATGTAGGAGCCGTAGAAGAAGGGATCGCCCTCGCAGATCACCGCCACGTCGCGACCGGCGTCGAGATGGTCGGCCGCCTGGGCGGCGGCGGTGTCGTAGAAGTCGGCGATCACCGTCTCGTAGGACAGCGGCGGCGCCAGCTTCTCGGTGGTCACCGGATAGACCAGCGGCAGGCGCTGCTGGCCGTCCAGCAGATAGCCCTCGATGACGCCATAGGCATTGCCGCCCTGGCCCGCGTTGGCCTTGGCCTTGGCGACGAAATAGGCCACCACCGGCGCGCTCTGCAAGAGGCGCAGGGCCTTCACGGTGATGAGTTCCGGATCGCCGGGGCCGACGCCCAGGCCGAGCAGGCGGCCCGCCATCACTCCACCTCCGTGGCCAGGGCGTTGACCGCGGCGGCGGCCATGGCACTACCACCCCGCCGGCCGCGGACGATGACATAGGGCACGCCGCGGCTGTCGGCGGCCAGGGCGTCCTTGGACTCCCTGGCGCCGACGAAGCCCACAGGCATGCCGAGTATCAGCGCCGGCTTGGGCGCGCCGGCATCGAGCATCTCCAGCAGATAGAACAGCGCGGTGGGGGCGTTGCCGATCACCACCACGCTGCCGGCCAGGTGCGGCCGCCAGCGCTCCAGGGCCACCGCTGAACGGGTGTTGCCCTGGGCCACGGCCAGTTCGCGAATGCCTTCGTCGTGCAGGGTGCAGATCACCTGATTGTTGGCCGGCAAGCGGGTGCGGGTGACGCCCTCGGCGACCATGCGCGCATCGCAGAGGATGGGCGCGCCGGCCGCCAGGGCCGCGCGACCGGCCGCGCCGGCACCCGGGGAAAAGGCCAGGTCCTGGACCACGTTGACCATGCCGCAGGCGTGGATCACCCGCACGGCGAGCTTTTCCAGGTCGGCGGGGATGGCCGAGAGATCGGCTTCGGCGCGGATGGTGGCGAAGGATTGGCGATAGATCGCCTGGCCGTCGCGTTCGTATTCAAGCATCACTGGGACTCCGGGCCAGCCAGGCGGCGGCCTCGTCGAGGGATAGTCGGGTGGCGCGCCGCCGGCCCGGACCGGGCTGGGTGGCGTCGCGCACGAAGAGGTCATAGCGGCCGGGAGCCACCGCCAAGAGGGTATGGGGTGCCTGGCCGGCCAGGGCGCAACTGCGCGGGCAACCGGAGAGATGCACCTCCACGTCCGCCGGCAGCCGCTCGGCCAGGCGCAGGGCATCGCCCTTGGTGTCGGCCTGGCCCTTGGCGCAGCCCTGGCTGCCGGTGCAGGCGATCAGCCGGGCCAGGGGCGCGGCTGGATCGGTGGTCAGCTCCAGGGTGGCCAGAGCGCCGAGCAGCTCGGGGGCCCTGTCGACCGGCACGTCGGGCAGCAGCAGGCCCTGCCAGGGGGTCAGGTGCAGCGCGCCCTCGCCGAGGTGCTCGGCCAGGTCGGCGATGGCAGCCAGGCTGGTTGCCGGCAGTCGGCCCAGGGCGGGCTGGGCGCCGACCCAGCAGCGACCCGGCTGAAGCTGGGGATGGCTGCCCAGGCGCAGCGCGGTTGCGGCCGCCGCGCGTGGGCTGCGCGGAACCGGCAGCAGATCCAACCCCGCCAGCAGTTCGGCGACCGGACGCTGCGCCAGCAGCTGGCGCAGGCGGCCCTGCTCGGGACCGGCCAGGTCGAGAAAGCGATGCAGCAGCCGCGCGACGGTCGCCACCTCCTGGCCCGGGGCGATCAATCCAACCGGCGCATCCAGCGGGATACCGGCGAGACCGAGCAGGTAGCCTTCGGGGCGAGCCGACAGCCAGACATCATGGGGATGGTCGAGCCGCGCCAGGGCTTCGCCGCCATCCAGTTGCAGGGCGAACTTGGCCGACAGCCCATGCAGTCGGCGGTCGCCCTCCAGCAGGGCGAGCAATTCGGCGGCCAGGGGACGGACATCCTGCAACTGCTGAGGATCACGGCCTGCCGCCGGGCTGAGCAGCAGATTGCGCACGTCGTCGGCGGCCGGATCGGCCGGACCAAGGCCAGCGGCCTGCAGCGCGGCCACCAGGGCGTCGGCGCCGTCCGGGCGCACGCCGCGCAATTGCAGGTTGGCCCTGTTGGTCAGCTCCAGTACCCCGTTCGCCCAGCGCTCGCTGGCGGCGGCGATGGCCCGCGCCTGGCCTGCCGTGAGTCGCCCGCCCGGCAACTTCACCCGGCACAGGCCGCCATCGCGCGCGGGCACGATGCGCAGCAGCCCCGGACAGGCCGAAGGCCGCGGGACGAGGGCGGAGGGAGAAGGAGGATTCACGGCGGAAGGTCGGGCTGAACGGGGAAAGACGTTATTATGCCCGCTTTGCCCGACCCCTTGAAAACGCCCGGTCGGCTGACGTTCGATGAGGTGTGTTCATGATCCCCTGGCTGACCGTGGTGGGTATCGGCGAAGACGGCTACCCCGGCCTCGGCAAGCAGGCCCGCCGCGCGCTGCTGGACGCCCAGGTCATCATTGGCGGTCCACGCCAGCTGGCGCTGCTGCCACCCTGCCTTCGCGCCATCCGCGAGCCCTGGCCGCAACCCTTCGCCCTGGCCCCGGTCCTGGACCGCCGCGGCACCCCGGTCTGCGTGCTGGCCAGCGGCGATCCCATGCTGTTCGGCGTCGGCGCGAGCCTTTCGCGCCAGCTGTCGGCCGACGAACTGCAGGTGCTGCCGGCGCCCTCCTCCTACTCCCTGGCCGCGGCTCGTCTGGGCTGGCCGTTGCAGGAGGTGGCGTTGATATCGGTGGTGGCGCGGCCCCTGGCCGGGGTGGTGCGCCACCTGCATCCCGGCGCACGCCTGCTGGTACTGAGCAATGACGGCCACAGCCCTGCCGCCCTGGCCGCGCTGCTGGTGGACCAGGGCTTTGGCGCCAGCCAGCTGCAGGTGTTGGAGCACCTGGGCGGTCCTCTGGAGCGACGGATCAGCGGCCGCGCCCAGGACTGGTCGCTGGCGGAAGCAGCCGCGCTCAACCTGGTGGCCATCGAGGTCCTGAGCGAGACCGGCGAAGCGGGACTGCCGCTCACTCCCGGTCTGCCGGACAGCGCCTATCGCCACGACGGCCAGCTGACCAAGCGAGACGTGCGCGCCGTGACCCTGGCGCGCCTGGCGCCGCGCCCGGGCGAACTGCTGTGGGACGTGGGCGCCGGCTGCGGCTCCATCGGCATCGAATGGGCGCGCAGTCATCCCCGCTGCCGGGTGCTGGCCATCGAGGTCGACGCCGGTCGCCAGGCCCATATCCTCCACAACCGTGACCAGCTCGGCGCCCCGGCGCTGCAACTGGTCGCCGGCCAGGCGCCCGAGGCGCTGGCCGGTCTGGCCACCCCGGACGCCATCTTCATCGGTGGTGGGCTTACCGCGCCGGGCGTGCTGGACGCTTGCTGGACCGCGCTGCGCCCCGGCGGTCGCCTGGTCGCCAACGCCGTGACCCTGCAGACCGAAGCCGCCCTGGTGGCCTTTCGCGAACGCCACGGCGGCGACCTGACCCGCCTGCAGGTGGCCCAGGCCCAGCCACTGGGCGCCTTCGACACCTGGCGCGCGGCGCTGCCTATCACCTTGCTGGACGTGGTGAAGCCGTGAGTGGCCGTCGCTCGGCACAAGTAGAGAGGATGATTGGGTGTGCCTCCTTCATCCCTGAAGACTGTGAGCGGCGCTTGGCCCCCTCACCCCAGCCCTCTCCCCGTAGGGGCGAGGGGGCAGTTCGGTGGTGGCCTGGAAATCTGGTGTCCGGGCTGACGCCCACGACGCTTGCTGAGCACGCTGCAATGACCGGCGGGAAAGCCGCCTACGAGACCAATACGCCTATTCCGCCGCTCGATCCCAGGCACTGGCTTTGCTCCCCTCTCCCCCCGGGAGAGGGGCCGGGGGTGAGGGCACGCCATGCATGACGAAGCCTCCGCCACTCTGACGGAAGACCGCCCATGAAGATACTCCTGCTCGGCGGCACCACCGAAGCCCTGGCCATCGCCCGCACACTGCCGGCGAAGGCGATCTACAGCCTAGCCGGTCTCGGCCGGGTGCCTCAGGACCTGCCCTGCCAGGTGCGAGTCGGCGGCTATGGTGGCGCCGAGGGGCTGAGCGCCTTTCTCCGCAGTGAAGGCATCGACCTGCTGATGGACGCTACCCACCCCTACGCCGCCCGGATCAGCCACAACGCCGCGCGGGCCGCTGCTGACGCTGGCCTCCCCTGCTGGGCGCTGCGCCGACCCGGCTGGCAGGCCGGACCAGAAGACGACTGGCGCGAGGTGGCCGACTGGGCCGAGCTGCAGCGAACCCTGGCACCCTTCGCCCGCCCCTTCTTCACCCTGGGTCGCGAGCCGCTGGAGCATCTCCAGGAGATTCCCGGCGGGCAGTTCTGGACCCTGCGCCTGCTCGATACCCATCCCGGTCACGTCCGGGCGCGGATCATCGCCGACCGCGGCCCCTTCGCCCTGGAGGCCGAGCGCGCGCTCTTCGCCCAGGGTGACTTCGATGTGCTGATCAGCAAGAACAGTGGTAGCGCCGCTACCCAACCCAAGCTGCAGGTCGCCCGCGAGCGGGGCCTGCCGGTACTGATCCTGCGTCGCCCAGCCCTGCCTAGCGTCGATCGCGAATTCGCCAGTGTCACCGACCTGCTCACCGCCCTCGCCGAGGAAATCCCATGACCGTCCATTTCATCGGCGCCGGCCCCGGCGATCCCGACCTCATCACCGTCAAGGGTCAGCGGCTGATCCGCCAGTGCCCGGTGATCCTCTATGCCGGCTCCCTGGTGCCGCCCGCGGTGCTGGAGGGTCACCAGGCCGAGACGGTGATCGACACCGCCCACCTGGACCTGGAGGCCATCGTCGGCCACCTGGCCGCCGCCCATGCCCGCGGCCAGGACGTGGCCCGGGTGCATTCCGGCGATCCCTCGCTGTATGGCGCCATCGGCGAACAGATCCGCCGCCTGCAGGCGCTGTGCATTCCCTACGAGATCGTTCCCGGCGTGACCGCCACCGCCGCCTGCGCCGCCCTGCTGGGTTGCGAACTGACCCTGCCCGGGGTCAGCCAGACGGTGATCCTCACCCGCTATGCCAGTCGCACGGCCATGCCGGAAGGCGAGGCGCTGGCCGACCTGGCCCGCCACCGCGCGACCCTGGCCATCCACCTCGGCGTCGGCCAGCTGGAACGCATCGTCGCCGACCTCCTGCCGCACTATGGCCCTGCCTGCCCGGTGGCCATCGTCCACCGCGCCAGCTGGCCGGACCAGGACAGCGTCCAGGGCACCCTGGCCGACATCGTCGAACGGGCGCGGGACAAGGATTTCCGCCGCACCGCCCTGATCCTGGTCGGCGAGGTGCTGGCACCGGGAGATTTCCAGGATTCCAAGCTGTATCGCCAAGGACCGGGGTAGCACGCGTAGGTTGGGCCGAGGCGGCTCCTCCGCCGAAGCCCAACACCAGGCGGCATCGTTGGGCTTCGCTGCGCTCAACCCAACCTACAGGCGTCCTGCTCTAATACCCCGCCCCACCCTCGCCGCCGCTGACGATGGCCACGCCGGAACTGGTCCCCAGCCGGGTCGCGCCGGCGTCCAGCATGGCCTGGGCGGTGGCACGATCGCGGACGCCACCGGAGGCCTTGACGCCCATCTCCGGACCCACCTCCTCGCGCATCAGCCGCACATCCTCCAGGGTCGCGCCGCCGTGGCCGAAACCGGTCGAGGTCTTGACGAAGGCGACCCCGAGGTCGCGACAGATCCGGCAGGCCTGGCGCTTCTGGGTTTCGTCGAGCAGACCGGTCTCCAGGATCACCTTGAGCGGTACCGCACCGCAGGCGGCCTGGACCGCGGCGATGTCGGCGGAGACCTCGTCCAGCAGGCCATCCTTGAGCCAGCCGATGTTGAGCACCATGTCGATCTCCCCCGCCCCGGCGGCGATGGCCTGCTCGGCTTCGAAGGCCTTGGCCGCGCTCAGCCCGGCGCCGAGCGGAAAGCCCACCACCGCGCAGACCTTGACCGCACTGCCGGCCAGTTGCGCCGCGGCGTGGGGGACCTGGGCGGAATTCACGCACACCGAGTAGAAGCCATGGGTACGCGCCTCCTGGCACAGGCGCTCGATCTGGGCGCGGCGGGCATCTGCGGCGAGCAGGGTGTGGTCGATGGTCTTGGCGAGTTCGCCGGGTTCAAGCTGCATGGGGCCTCCTCAGGCACGGGTAGCGTATGATCGGATCAGAATTCTTGGTTGGTGCGGCCTGCACCTCTAGTCGGACTCCCGTAGCGCACCCCTCATGGATAGCAAGAAAGCCGCTCGGCTCAAGCTGATGCACCAGGCGCTGCAGGATCAGCACGCCATTCACCTGCGCGAGATGGCCCAGCTGCTGGGTGTCTCGGAAATGACGCTGAGACGCGACCTGCGGCTCCCGCCGGACGGCCTGCGCCTGCTCGGCGGTCACGTCACCCGCGATGTCGGCGGCAGCGAGGCGCCCGGCTACCAGGTGGTGGAACAGGACCTGCGCCAGGTCGAGGAAAAGCGCCGCATCGGTCGGCTGGCCGCGGCACAGATCCGCGCCGGCGACACCGTCTTCCTCGATTGCGGGACCACCACGCCCTTCGTGGTGGACTTCATTCCCGATGACCTGGAATTCACCGCCGTCTGCCATTCGCTCAATGTGCTGCTCAAGCTGCAGCAGAAGGTCAACTGCACCCTGGTGGTGTGCGGCGGGACCTTCCAGCGCAAGAATCAGATCTTCGAGAGTCGCCTGGAGACCGGGGTGCTCGATGGCGTGCGCCTCACCCACGCCTTCGTCTCGGCGGCCGGGGTGAGCGAGGACTTCGGCGTCACCTGCTTCAACTTCAACGAGGTCGAGGTCAAGCAGAAGGTCCTGCGCCAGGCCCAGCAGCGGCTGCTGCTGGTCGACCATACCAAGTTCGACGTGGTGCGCGCCGCGCATTTCGCGGCGCTCGACGACTTCGACGGGGTGGTCAGCGACGGGCGCATTCCGCGCAGCTATCGCGAGCGGATCGAGGCGAACGGCGCGCAACTGCTTACCTGATCCGCGCCGGGTCGGCCAGACGCGCCAACAGCACCTCGCGCTCGGCGGCGGCGAGATAGCCGGTCCGCACACTGAAGGTGCGCCGTTCACCCGGCTGCAGCTGCTGCACCTTGCCCTTGGCGGTCTCGGCCAGATAGCCCTCCGGCTCACAGGTCGCCGGCAGCACGAAGGCCGCCACCTGCTGATCGGGGTTGTGCAGCACCCAGCGCGTGGCATGGGGCAAGGCCGTCGGGCGATAGGCCGTGTAGAAGGCGGCGCCGTCCGGATGCTCCAGCAGGAAGTGCGCTTCCCCCGCCGCGTCGGTGCCCGGGGCATCGATGAAGCTGACGATTTCCGGCTGGTAGCGCTCAGGCGCATCCAGCACCCGCAGGCGCTCCGAATCTTCGGCCAGCTCGGCGATGAAGGCCTGCCAGTCGGCGGTCGGCCGCACATGGGCCGGCACGCTGGTGCGCACCCGGGTGCGGGCCACGCCGAGCGGCTCATGGAAACGACCGCCGGGTACGTAGGCGTAGTTCATGTGCGCCATGTACATCAGGTCCATGGGCTGGCCGGCCTGGTTTTCCACTTCCAGGCCCAGCTCGAACACGGCGCTGTCCGGTCTCAGGGTCACGCTGGGCTGGGCGCGATAGCGATCGCCAAAGCCCATGGCGTAGTCATGGCGACCGCCTAGGCGCAGGAAGTCACCCTCCGCGTCCCGGCCCAGCTCCAGCCAGGCCTCGTCCAGCGGCGCGCAGGGCAGTTCGCCGTGCAGCTCGTGGCTGTCCTCCGGCGCCGGGCAGCCGTTGCGCAGCACCCCGGCGTGGAACATGAAGCAGCCATAGGTCTCGATGATCCGCCGGGTTGGCCGCGGCTGGTCGAACAATCCGGGCATGGTCAGGCGGCAGCCGTCGAAGCTGGCGTCCCAGACCATCTGCCCCTGGTAGGGCAGTACGATCAGCCGGCCGCGGCGATTCTCCAGCGCCAGGGCGCGCACCCCGGAGGGATAGGTCCAGGCGCGCACCTGGAAGGCGTCGCTGGCGAGCAGGGTGCGCTCGCATGCGGTGAATTGCTCAGGCTGCAGGGGCAGGCGTACGGACATGGCGGCGCCCTCCTCAGGCGGTCTGGGCGGCGCCCACCGGCAGCCGCTCGCTGGCCGGATGACGCAGGCAATAGAGGGCGTAGGCGACGATCACCGTGAAGCACAGCAGGGGCACCGAATAGGCCAGCTGCATGTTGCCGCCGGTGTAGTCCGACAGCAGGCCCTGGAAGATCGGGATCACCCCGCCGCCGACGATGCTCATCACCAGCAGCGAGCCGCCGAATTCGGTGTCGCGGCCGATGCCGTCGACGGTCAGGCCATAGATGGTCGGCCAGCAGGGGCCGAGGAAGATGCTCACGCCCACGGCGGCGTACACCGCGGTGATGTTGGGCACCAGGATGGTGTAGGCCAGCAGGGCGATGCACAGCACCCCGTAGACGCCCAGCACCTTGGCCGGATGCCAGCGACGCATCAGCAGGTTGGCGATCAGCTTGCCGACGAAATAGGCGGCGAAGGTGGTGAGCAGGAACCAGGAGGCGCTGCGCTCGTTCATGCCGCCGAGCTGCATGGCCAGGCGGATGGTGAAGCTCCAGACGCCGACCTGGGCGCCGACATAGAGGAACTGCGCCAGCACGCCAAAGACGAAGCGCGGATTGCGCCGCAGCCGCCCGAGGCTGGCGGCGATACCGTCGCTTTCGCTGCGCACGGCATCGTTGCCCTTGCAGGCCGGATAGCGGGTGCAGGCGATCAGCACGAAGATCAGCACCAGCACGCCGATCATCCACTGGTAGGGCGTCAGGGTGGCCTGGATCATCTGCAGCTGCTGGGCGGCGGCCTCGGCGGGATTCATCTGCAGCAGCTGCGCCTGGCTGGCGTCGCCGTCCTTGAACATCACGAAGCTGCCCACGTAGACGCCGGTCATGGCGCCGAAGGGGTGGAAGGTCTGGGAGATGTTCAGCCGGCGGGTGCCGGTCTCGCGCGGCCCGAGCAGGGTCGAATAGGTGTTGCAGGCGGTCTCCAGGAAGGACAGCCCGGCGGCGATCACGAACAGCGCCAGCAGGAACATGCCGTACTTGGCCATGGAGGCGGCCGGAAAGAACAGTAGGCAGCCGACCATGTAGAGGAACAGGCCGAAGAGGATGGTCGTCTTGTAGCTGAAGCGCCGCACCATCAGCGCGGCCGGCAGGGCCAGGAAGAAATAGCCGAGGTAGAAGGCCGACTGGACGAAGGCGGTCTGGAAGTCACTGAGCAGGAAGGCCTTCTTGAAGTGGGCGATGAGCACGTCGTTCATGCTCGCCGCGGCGGCCCAGAGCGCGAAGATGCAGCACAGCAGGATGAAGGCGAACCACGGCGTGCGGTTCAGGTAGTAGCCGTCGGCGCTGGGCCGCAGGGATGACTGGCTCATTGTTGTTCTCCGTAGGGGTGCCAGGGTGAGGGATTGCCGACCTTGCGTCAGAGATCCAGGGACGCGAGGTAGTCTTCGAAGACCGCGGCCTCGGGATAGGAGGTCTGGGTGCCGCGCCCGGTGACCGACAGTGCCGAATAGGCCACGGCCCGCTGCATGGCGTCCCGCAGGCCGAGGCCCTGGACGCGGCCATGGGCGAAGCAGCCGATGAAGGCATCGCCGGCGCCGGTGGTGTCGATGGCCGCCACCGGCTGGCCGGGAAGGCTGAATTCGCCCTCCTCGCCCACGTACAGCGCGCCCGCGGCGCCCAGGGTGACCACCACGTGGCGGATGCCGCGACCGGCCAGCACCCGCGCGGCGGCGAAGGCGCTCTCGCGATCCTGCACGGGCAGACCGCTGACCAGGGCCAGTTCGGTCTCGTTGGGGACGAAGTAATCCAGCCGGGCGAGGTGCGTGGCGCTCAGGTCGGCCACTGCCGGCGCCGGATTGAGCAGCACGGGGATGCCCAGGCGCTGGCCGCAGTCGATGGCCGCGTAGACCGTCTCCAGGGCGATTTCCAGCTGCAGCACGATCAGCGCGCAATCGCGCAGATCGGCTTCCGCGGCCTGGATGTCGGCCGGGCCGAGGGCGGCGTTGGCGCCCTTCACGATGAGGATGCTGTTGTGCGAGTCGGGCTGGACGAAGATCGGCGCCACCCCACTGGAGCGACCCGGCGCGCGGATCACGTGACGGGTGTCGATACCGAAGCGGCGGAAGTTGGCCAGGGTGTTGTCGGCGAAGAGGTCGTCGCCGACCTTGGTCACCATCAGCACCTCGCTGCCCAGCTTGGCCGCGGCGACCGCCTGGTTGGCGCCCTTGCCGCCACAGCCGAGGGCGAAGTCCGGCGCCTCCAGCGTCTCGCCCTGCACGGGCAGTCGCTCGATGTAGGTGATGAGATCGACCATGTTGCTGCCGATGACCGCGATTTTGCCCATGCCGAGCGCGCCTCCGTTTTTCTTGATGTTATTAAATTAACGGTTTTTGTTAATTTTCCATCATAGATACTGCAACTCGGGGCGCAGCTCAAGCGCCGGTGATCGCCCACGGACGACACCGGGCCGCCAGGACTCAAGGCTGGGAGCTGCGACACGAAACGCGGGAAGCGCAGAGATCAAGCGGCGGAGCGATACGGCAGCGGGAAGCGGCGCACCGGGGACCCGGTGCGCGCGAGGATCAGTGAAACACTTCGGCGATGAAGGCCGCGCCGATGAAGGTGCCGAAGCTGGCGATCAGCGAAACCACCACGATGCGCCAGCCGAGGCGACGGAAGGCCGGGATGTCCTTGGCGATGGACAGGCCGGCGAAGGCCAGCATGGGGGTGATCAGCGCCATGATGCCGACCGCGTTGTGGGCGGCGGTGATCTGCGGCGCCAGCGGGCACCAGGGCGAGGTCAGGAACATGGCCACCAGCGATACCCAGCACACCGCCGGCACCTTGCGGCGAAACAGTTGGCAGAGCAGTTCACCGACGAAGGCCGCCAGGATCATCACCGCGACGCCCAGGAAAGCAGCCGGTGGCAGGGTCTTGCTCATCACCAGGGTCGCCAGCAGCGCCAGGGCACCCGAGGCCAGCCAGGCGCTGAAGCGTGCCGACCAGCCCAGTTCCACGGGTTCGTCCACCACGGCGGCATCCACCGAACTCTGCTGGAAGGAAGCCTTGGTGGTACGGCCGATGCGCGGCTCCATCACACGGTAGCCCCAGACAGCCAGCGGCAGGGAGATGAACAGGGTGAAATAGGTGCCCAGGGTCAGGGTGATGAGGTTGGCAGCGGCGGCCAGGGCCATGACCTCCTTGGCCACCTCGGCGGTCTGCTGGGCGGCGATGGCACCGGCCGCGGCGGCCATGATGCTGCCCGAGCCCAGGCCGGCGCCCATGGCCAGGGAATAGGGGTGGAAGATGTTCAGGCTGGCGATGAAACCGGCCACGATGGCCATGAACACCGCGCCGAACAGGGTGCCGGTCAGGTACTCGGCGAGCACGCCGCGACCTTCCGGGGAGTCCATGCCATAACGTTCGCTGATGATCGCCAGGCTCGGTTCACGCCCCACCGAGAAGGTGGCACCGATGGCCTCGCGCTTGATGCCCAGCAGCAGGGCCACCGGCAGGCCGAGCAGGATGGTGCCGACGAAATGCCCCAGCTCCTGGAAGGCCAGTGCCCAGCCGGCGGCGATCACCGTGGGCAGCGAGCCACCCACCACCAGGCCGAGCTTGGCGATGAACACCAGCAAGGCGTATTGCAGGATGGCCGCCGAGCGCACCTGGGCGCCGCGGTCGATACCCAGCCCCAGCGGCATGCGCTTGCCGACCTGCCCCACCGCCGCACCCAGCAAGAGCGCCCAGATCATCGGCAGCAGCACCACCTTGCCCGGCCCCAGCGGTATGGTGAGGGAGCCGATCAGCTCGGCGATCAGCAGCACCAGTGCTGCCCAGATGTAGAGTCTGACGGTATTGCTGACGGCTCGGTCCTGGCCCACGGCCAGCGTCGGATTGGCGCTCATTCTTCCCCCTGCGGCCCGCTCGCGGGCTCGGTTGTTGGTCTGGTTGGCAGTCGCGAGCGACTCAGAGCGACCAACAAAACTACTGCGCGTCCGCCAGACACGTGCGTGCAGTGCTCGGAATCCTCATGTACCGCTCGTACACTCCGGTTCCTGCGCGCCGCGCGCACCCGCCTGACAACCGCTCGCTACGTTTTGTTAGCCGCTCTTAGGCCCGCTGGGCAGAAAAGGGCTCCGCTAGGGAGCAGGACCCGGTCGTTCTGGAGGCCTGGTCGAGGTCGCACGCCTGGCGTGCCGAAGGGAGGAAGCCCGACGCGGACAGTGTCTCGCCTGGGACTTCTCGCCGTTCCGGAGCTCTGCGTCGCGGGCCTTGGCCAGGCCGGGGCGGCCGTGGTCTTGGCCCGAGTATGGACAGCGGCCTGTTCTCTCTCCAATACTGGAAATGGCCTTTTCCGTTGCCTTTAAGAGAACACACGGATGCGTGGAATTCACGAACAACGCTTGCATTATTTCGTCGAGGCGGTGCGCCTGGGCAGCGTGCGCGCCGCGGCTGACGCCCTGGATATCGCCCCTTCCGCGGTCAGCCGGCAGATCGCCCAGGTCGAGGCGGAGCTGGGTGTCGACCTCATCGAGCGCCACCGCCGTGGCATCACCCCAACCGAGGCCGGACGTCTGGTGCTGGACTATTTCCGCCAGCGCCAGACCCAGCTCGACGGCCTGAGAGACGCCATCTCCGATCTCCAGGGCCTGCGCACCGGCCGCGTGGTGCTGGCCATCGGCGAGGGCTTCATCGGCGACCTCTCGCGCAGCCTGGGCGACTTTTCCGCGCGGCATCCGGAGATCGAGGTCAGGGTCAATGTGGTGGGCACCAACGAGGTGATTCGCCAGGTAATGGAAGACGAGGCGCAACTGGGGCTGGTGTTCAATCCGCCGCGCGATCCGCACCTGCGCGTACATGGCAGCCGCGAGCAGCCGCTGTATGCCATGGTGGCGCCCGAGCATCCGCTGGCCGCGACACAGGGCCCCATGACCTTGGCAGCGCTGGGCGAGCATCGCCTGGCGCTGCCGGATATCTCCTACGGCATCCGCCAGATGCTCGACGCCGTGGAGCAGGCCGCCGGCCAGCGCCTGGCGCCAACCCTGACCTGCAACACCTTCGCCCTGCTCAAGCACTACGCCCAGCAGGGCGGCGTGACCCTGCTGCCGCTGTTCGCCGCCACCCAGGAACTGGACAGCGGCGCCTTGCGCGCCCTGCCCCTGGCCGATCCGGGTTTCGCCCGCGCCCACGTCGAACTGGTCACCCGCCTGGGGCGCAAGCTCAGTCGCGCCGCGGACGAGTTGCGCACGGCCATGGTGCAGCAGATGACCGCCTTTCGCTGAGCGTCGGCGGCGCTCGCTGCAAGAGACTTAGACCGGCAACTCCTGGCGCACCAGCTCGGCCCACAGCCGTACGGCCGGCTCGATGATGGCGTCGTTGAAGTCATAGGCCGGGTTGTGCAGCGGTGCCGAGGGCTGGGCGCCATCGACGCCCATCCAGAGATAGGCCCCCGGGCGCGCCGCCAGCATGAAGGCGAAGTCCTCGGAGGCCATGGACGGCGGTACGCCATCGCTGACCCGCTCGGCGCCAAAGGCGGTCACCGCCGCCTGACGTACCCGCGCCGCCTGCTCGGGATGGTTCTGGGTCACCGGATAGCCGCGGGTGAATTCCAGCTCGCCGCGCACCCCCTGGGCCAGCGGCGCCTGGGCGACGATCTCGCCGATCAGCCGCTCCACCTCGGCACGTACCGCGCCATCCAGGCAGCGCACCGTGCCCCTGAGCCGCGCCACCTCGGGGATGACGTTGATGGCCTCCCCTGCCTCCAGCATGGTCACGCTGACCACCGCGGCGGCCAGCGGCGAGATCCGCCGGGCGACGATGGTCTGCAGCTGCAGGATCAGGTCCGCCGCGGCGACGATGGGATCACGCCCGCGCTCGGGCATGGCCGCATGGCAGCCCTTGCCGGTCAGGGTGATGGCGAAGGTGTCCAGCGAAGCCATCATGGCGCCCGGATTGACCACCACCTGCCCGGCTGGCAATCCCGGCCAGTTGTGCAGGCCGTAGAGGGCGTCCATGGGAAAGCGTTCGAACAGGCCGTCCTCGATCATCTTCTGGGCGCCGCCAAGATTCTCTTCGGCGGGCTGGAAGACGAAATAGAGGGTGCCGCGGAAATCGCGGTTTTCGCTCAGGTGGCGGGCGGTGGCCAGCAGGATGGCGGTGTGGCCGTCATGACCGCAGGCATGCATGCGCCCGGCGGCGGTGGAACGGTGGGGGACATCCCCCACCTCCTGCATCGGCAGGGCGTCCATGTCGGCGCGCAGACCCAGGCTGGGGCCCTCGCCGTGACGCAGCACCCCGACCACGCCGGTCCCACCGAGGCCACGATGGACCTCCAGGCCGAAGCCCTCCAGCAACTCGGCCACCCGCGCCGCGGTGCGGTGCTCGGCGAAACCCAGTTCCGGATGGGCGTGGAAATCGCGACGCCAGCTGCGGGCGTCGTCCAACAAGGCTTGATGGATGGTCATCTGTTACTCCAGGCTGGCGCCGTAGCCGAAGCCAGCGGCGGGCACCGCGGCGGTTTCCACCCAGACGCTCTTCACTTCGCTGTATTCGCGCAGGGCGTCGAGGCCGGAGGAGCGACCGTAGCCGCTCTCGCCGTAGCCGCCGAAGGGCGAGCTGACGTGGATGGTCTTGTAGCCGTTGACCCAGAAGGTACCGGCGCGCACGCCCCGGGCCACCCGGTGGGCGCGACCGACGTCGCGGGTCCAGACCGCCCCGGCCAGGCCGAAGCGGCTGTCGTTGGCGATACGGATGGCGTCGGCCTCGTCCTTGAACGGGATAGCCACCACCACTGGCCCGAAGATCTCTTCCTGGGCGCAACTCAGGCCGTTGTGACCGGCCAGCACCGTGGGATTGACGTAGTAGCCGGTTCCGGCGGGCAGCGGCTCGACGCCATTGGCGACATGCCGCGCGCCTTCACCCAGGGCGCCTTCCACCATGTTGCGCACATGGGCGAATTGCTTGGCGTTGTGGATCGGGCCGATCTGGGTCTCGGGATCGCTCGGATCTCCCACCTTGAACTGGCTGGCGGCGCGGGCCACCGCCTGGATGAAGCGCTCGTAGATGGATTCCTGCACCAGCAGCCGCGAACCCGAGACGCAACTCTGGCCGGCGCCGGAAAAGATCGCCGCCTGGGCGCCGCGTACGGCGAGGTCCAGGTCGGCGTCTTCGAAGACGATGTTAGCCGACTTGCCACCCAGCTCCAGCACCACCGGGATGCAGCGCTGGGCCGCGGCGGCGGCGATGTGCCGACCGGTGGCCGGCGAGCCGACAAAGACCACCTTGCGGATGTCGGCGTGGGCGATCACCTGCTGGCCACCGGTATGGCCCTGGCCGGCGAGCACGTTGACCAGGCCCTTTGGCGCACCGGCGCGTTCCACCAGCACGCCCAGCAGCAGCGAGGTCACCGGAGTCAGCTCGGAAGGCTTGAGGATCACCGCGTTGCCGGCGGTGATGGCCGGGGCGATCTGCCAGCCGCCGGTGAAGATCGGCGCATTCCAGGGGGTGATCTGCAGCACCGTACCCAGGGGTTCGTAGGTCACGTAGTTGAGGTGGCTGGTGGGCACCGGGATGACTTCGCCATGCAGCTTGTCGGCCCAGCCGGCGTAGTACTCGAACATCTCGGCGACCTTGAGCACCTCGACGCGGGCATCGCGGATCGGCTTGTTGGCGGTCAGCGATTCCAGCTGCGCCAGGGCCTCGGCCTCCTCGCGGATCAGCGCGCCGACGCGGTAGATGATGCGCCCGCGCGCCTGGGCGGTCAGGGCGCGCCATTCCTCGCGCGCCCGGCGGGCGGCGGTATCGGCGCGCTCGACCACGGCCAGGTCGGCATCGGGGTAGCTGTAGGCCGGGCTGTCGTCATGGGCGTTGCGCACGGTGATCCGCTCGCCGCTGCCATCGACGAAGGCGCCGTCCACAAAGCTTGCGACCTGCTGGCGGTCGCCCCAGAAGGGCTTGAGCAATTCCAGTGTCTTGGCGTTCATCATGATCATTCCCCCTTGCCGAACAGGTCTTCGCTGGTGCGTCGCGCGATGGCGCAGAAATCCTCGCCATCGGCCAGGGTCTCGGCGCTGGCCTTCCAGGCCTGGGCGGTGGCCGCGGCCAGCGGCAGGTCGAGGCCGAGTTCGGCGATGAGCTGCTGGGCCAGGCCCACGTCCTTGCGCATCAGGCCCATGGTGAAGCCGGAGTCATAGGCCTTGTTCAGCACCCAGGTAGGGAACATGCCCTGGCTGGCGGCGCTGCGCCCGGAACCGGCATTGATGCCTTCGAGCAGCTTCTCCGGGGCGACGCCGGCACGGGCAGCCATGGTCACCGCCTCGGCGGTGGTGATCAGGTGCGCCGCGGCGAGCAGGTTGTTGGCGATCTTGGCGATGTTGCCGGCGCCCACGGCACCGATGTGCACCCGGGTCGCGCTCATGGCTTCCAGCGCCGGCAGCGCCTTGGCCAGGGCCGCCTCGCTGCCGCCGATGACCATGGTCATGGTGCCGGCCGCGGCACCGGCGGGGCCGCCGGAGACCGGGGCATCGAGGAAATCGGCACCGACCTCGGCAAAGGCCGCCGCTACCCGGCGGCTGGTCTCCGGGGTGGAGGTGGTGGTGTCGACCACCACAGTGCCCGGCCGCACACGGCTGACCAGGCCCGCCTCGCCCAGGCACACGGCCTCGACGTGCTCGGCCTTGGGCAGCGACAGCACGATGACGTCGCTGCTGGCGGCCAGGGCCGCCAGATCACCGGCGATGGCCACGCCCTGGGCAGCGACCCGCTCGCAGGCGGCGCTGGAGGGATCCAGCCCGGTGACGACAACGCCCTTGCGCGCCAGGGTGATCGCCATGTTGCCGCCCATGTTGCCGAGTCCGATGACCCCGACCTGCCTGCCCATGCCTTGTTCCTCTGCTTCGAATTGGCGGTGACCGACCCGGTGGCCGACCTCTTGTGATCGAGTATGGGAGGCCCCAGGCATCACCACCAATACGGCATTCGGACTTTCATGTTGCGCAAAAGGCAACGTCAGGCGGGAGCACCAGCATCGTGCAAAGGCGCGATTCGAGGGCACTGCTCGGCCCCAGGCTGGTGCAGGACAACTGGTCGCGTAGCCGCGGCTGGCGGCAAGGCGCCAGTCCCCATGCGCCTTGCCGACGCCTGGCACAGTTCCTGAAAAGGCGCCCTGGCTGGCCCGCAGTCCAGCCCAACAACAGCGCACGTTCGCTCAGGAGCCTTTCGCATGAAGCGCCGCCCCCTACTGAAGACCACCCTTGCCGCGTCCGCCCTGCTCATGAGCGGCCTGTTTCCCTGGAGTGCCGCCCACGCCGCGGACACCATCAAGGTCGGCATCCTGCATTCGCTGTCCGGCACCATGGCCATCTCCGAGACCTCGCTCAAGGACATGGCGCTGATGACCATCGACGAGATCAACGCCAAGGGCGGGGTACTGGGCAAGAAGCTGGAACCCGTGGTGGTGGACCCGGCCTCCAACTGGCCGCTGTTCGCCGAGAAGGCGCGCCAGCTGGTGACCCAGGACAAGGTCGCGGTCACCTTCGGCTGCTGGACCTCGGTCTCGCGCAAATCGGTGCTGCCGGTCTATGAAGAACTCAACGGCCTGCTGTTCTACCCGGTGCAGTACGAAGGCGAAGAGATGTCGCCCAACGTCTTCTACACCGGCGCGGCGCCGAACCAGCAGGCCATCCCGGCGGTGGAATACCTGATGAGCGAAGAAGGTGGCGGCGCCAAGCGCTTCTTCCTGCTGGGCACCGACTACGTCTATCCGCGTACCACCAACAAGATTCTCAGATCCTTCCTGCACAGCAAGGGCGTGCAGGACAAGGACATCGAAGAGGTCTACACCCCCTTCGGCCACAGCGATTACCAGACCATCGTCGCCAACATCAAGAAGTTCTCCGCCGGCGGCAAGACCGCGGTGGTCTCCACCATCAACGGCGACTCCAACGTGCCCTTCTACAAGGAACTGGGCAACCAGGGCCTGAAGGCCACCGACGTGCCGGTGGTGGCCTTCTCGGTGGGCGAGGAAGAACTGCGCGGCATCGACACCAAGCCGCTGGTGGGCCAGCTGGCCGCCTGGAACTACTTCGAGTCGCTGGATAACCCGGTGAACAAGAAATTCGTCGAGGCCTGGAAGGCCTATGCCAAGGCCAAGAACCTGCCCAACTACCAGACCGCCGTGACCAACGACCCCATGGAAGCCACCTATGTCGGCATCCACATGTGGGCCCAGGCGGTGGAAAAGGCCGGCAGCACCGACGTCGACAAGGTCCGCAAGGCCATGGCCGGCCAGACCTTCGCCGCACCGGACGGCTACACCGTGAAGATGGACGAGAAGAACCACCACCTGCACAAGCCGGTGATGATCGGCGAGGTCCAGGACGACGGTCAGTTCAACGTCGTCTGGCAGACCGAGGGCCCGGTCCGCGCCCAGCCCTGGAGCCCCTATATCCCCGGCAACGACAAGAAGTCCGACGAACCGGTGAAGAGCGGCAAGTAACGGCCAGCCCTCACCCTAGGCCCCTCTCCCCCGAGGGGGGAGCGAAGCCGGAAAGATGGCACCCCGCTCCTACCCCCTCTCCCCTGGGGAGAGGGTTGGGGTGAGGGCCAAAGCCGTTCCGAGGCCAATAGCTCTTCCCCCCTCTCCCTCGGGGAGAGGGTTGGGGTGAGGGCAAAAGGCGTTCCGCAGCCCACAGGAAGCACCCGCACCACCACCGCTCCGCCCCCCCTCTCCCCCGGGAGAGGGCCGGAGTGAGGGCCCGCCAGCGCACCCGGCCACACGGCCCGGTGCCCGGCACCAGAAACGAGGCCACGCCCGCCCTCCCCCGGGAGACGTCGCGCAGGAGCCTTTACCCATCGACGAGGCCGAGCATGTCCCTACGCCTTTTTCTTCTGCCCCTGCTGTTGCTGCTCGTGGGCACCGCCCAGGCCGGTCCCGCCGCCGAACTGGCCGCCGCCAGCGCCAACGACCAGGCCAAACTGCTGCAGGACTGGGCCGCCGCGCCTGATCCCGCCCAGCTGCCGGTGCTCCAGGCACTGCAGGACGGCCGCTTCTATGTCGACGAAGACAAGCGCCCCTTCTACAAGACCGGCGATCGCTACAGCGCCGCCGAAGGTGAGGCCACGGCGCCGACCGGCACGCCCAAGCAGATCCGCCTGAACAACCGCCTGCGCATCCTCATCGGCGCTGCCCAGGCCAGCGGCGGGCTGCTGTCCACGGATGCCGGCGTACGCCTGGCCGCCGCCCAGGCCCTGCGCCAGGAGGCCAAGCCCGAGCAGCGTGCCTTCCTGGAAAAACGTCTGCAGAGCGAAGCCGACAAGGAAGTGCAAGGCGCCCTCGCCGCCGCCCTGGCCAACCTGCAGCTGACCGATCCCGATCCCGCCGTGCGCCTGGCCGCGGTACGCCTGCTCGGCGAATCCGGCGAGCCCCAGGCCAAGACCCGCCTGCAGGCCCTGCTCGATCCCGCGGTGGAAGCCAACGAAGACGTCCGCAAGGCCGCCGCTACCGGCCTCGCCCAGGTGGATCGCAAGCTGCTGCTGGGCGATCTGCTCGGCCAGGCCTTCACCGGGCTGTCGCTGGGCTCCATCCTGTTGCTCGCCGCCCTGGGCCTGGCCATCACCTATGGCCTGCTCGGCGTCATCAACATGGCCCATGGCGAGATGCTGATGCTCGGCGCCTACAGCACCTACATGGTGCAGCTGACCCTGCAGCGTCTGGCCCCCGAATGGCTGGCCTGGTATCCGCTGCTGGCGCTGCCGGTAGCCTTCGCCGTCACTGCCGCCATCGGCATGGCGCTGGAGCGCACCGTGATCCGCCATCTTTATGGCCGACCGCTGGAAACCCTGCTGGCCACCTGGGGCATCAGTCTGATGCTGATCCAGGCGGTGCGGGTGCTGTTCGGCGCCCAGAACGTCGAGGTGGCCAACCCGGCCTGGCTGTCCGGCGGCATCCAGGTGCTGCCCAACCTGCTCCTGCCGTGGAACCGGGTGATCATCCTCGGCTTCGTGGTCTTCGTGCTGGTCCTGACCTGGGCCCTGCTGAACAAGACCCGGCTGGGTCTCAACGTGCGCGCCGTGACCCAGAATCGCAACATGGCCGCCTGCTGCGGCGTCCCCACCGGGCGCATCGACATGCTCGCCTTCGGCCTTGGCTCCGGCATTGCCGGCCTCGGTGGCGTGGCCCTGTCACAGATCGGCAACGTCGGCCCGGACCTCGGCCAGAGCTACATCATCGACTCCTTCCTGGTGGTGGTGCTCGGCGGCGTCGGCCAACTGGCCGGCAGCGTGCTGGCGGCCTTCGGCCTGGGCATCGTCAACAAGATTCTCGAACCCCAGATCGGCGCCGTGCTGGGCAAGATCCTCATCCTCGGCCTGATCATCCTGTTCATCCAGAAGCGGCCCCAGGGCCTGTTCGCCCTCAAGGGGAGGGTCATCGATTGAACCAGCCACTCGCGCTTACCGCTGTGCAGAAGGCCGGTCCGCGCCTGAGCCTGGCCGTGCTCGGCCTGGCCCTCGCCGTGCTGATCGCCCTGCCGCTGCTGTCCCTGCTGCCGGCCGACAATGCCTTCCAGGTCTCGGCCTACACCCTGACCCTGGTGGGCAAGATCCTCTGCTACGCCATCGTCGCCCTGGCCCTGGACCTGGTCTGGGGCTATGCCGGGATGCTCTCCCTCGGCCACGGACTGTTCTTCGCCCTCGGCGGCTACGCCATGGGCATGTACCTGATGCGCCAGGCCGCCGGCGACGGGCTGCCCCCCTTCATGAGCTTTCTCTCCTGGACCCGCTATCCCTGGTTCTGGGCCGGCACCGACCATTTCCTCTGGGCGCTGTGCCTGGCGGTGCTGGCCCCCGGTCTGCTGGCGCTGGCGTTCGGCTTCTTCGCCTTCCGCTCGAAGATCAAGGGCGTCTACTTCTCGATCATGACCCAGGCGCTGACCTTTGCCGGCATGCTGCTGTTCTTTCGCAACGAGACCGGCTTCGGCGGCAACAACGGCTTCACCGGCTTCACCACCCTGCTGGGCTTTCCGGTGGCCGCCCAGGGCACCCGCGCGGTGCTCTTCCTGCTCACCGTGGCCCTGCTGACCGCCAGCCTCTGGCTGGGCTGGCGCCTGGCGCAGAGCAAGTGCGGCCGCATCCTCACGGCGATCCGCGACGCCGAGAACCGGGTGACCTTCTGCGGCTACGATCCGCGCGGCTTCAAGCTGTTCGTCTGGGTGCTCTCGGCGGTGCTCTGCGGCCTGGCCGGCGCCCTCTATGTACCCCAGGTGGGCATCATCAACCCCAGCGAGATGGCCCCGACCAACTCCATCGAAGCGGCCATCTGGGTCGCCCTCGGCGGACGCGGCAGCCTGATCGGCCCGGTGCTCGGCGCCGGCATCGTCAACGGCGCCAAGAGCTGGTTCACGGTGGCCTTTCCCGAATACTGGCTGTTCTTTCTCGGCGCCCTGTTCATCGTCGTCACCCTCTATCTGCCGCGTGGCGTGATCGGCCTCATCAAGAAGGAGCGCGACGCATGAAAGCCGCCCCCATCCCCCCCACCGCCGCGGAAGTGCTCGATCCCGGCATCGGCGCCGAGGCCAGCGGTCTCGGCCATCGCGCCGGCACGGGCCTGGACACCCGTCACGGCACCATCCTCAGCCTGGAAGGCATCGAGGTCAGCTTCGACGGCTTCAAGGCCCTGCGCGACCTCAATCTCTACATCGGCGTCGGCGAATTGCGCTGCATCATCGGCCCCAACGGCGCCGGCAAGACCACCATGATGGACGTCATCACCGGCAAGACCCGCCCCGACCGCGGCAGCGCCTGGTTCGGCGAGACCCTGGACCTCACCCGCCTGCAACCGGTGGAGATCGCCCAGGCCGGTATCGGCCGCAAGTTCCAGAAGCCCACGGTGTTCGAGGCCCTGACCGTCTGGGAGAACCTGGAGCTGGCGCAACGGACCGACAAGTCGGTCTGGGCCAGTCTGCGCGCACGGCTTTCCGGCGAGCAGCGCGACCGTCTGGAAGAGGTGCTCACTACCATCCGCCTGCAGGAGTCGCGCGGGCGCACCGCCGGGCTGCTCTCCCACGGCCAGAAGCAATTCCTCGAGATCGGCATGCTGCTGGTGCAGGAGCCGCAACTGCTGCTGCTCGACGAACCCGTCGCCGGCATGACCGACGCCGAGACCGAATTCACCGCCGAGCTGTTCAAGTCGCTGGTGCCCCGGCACTCGCTGATGGTGGTGGAGCACGACATGGGCTTCGTCGGCAGCATCGCCGACCACGTCACCGTGCTGCACCAGGGTCACGTCCTCGCCGAAGGCTCGCTGGACCAGGTCCAGGCCAACGACCAGGTGATCGAGGTGTATCTGGGGCGCTAGCGCCGCGCCGAACTGAATGCATATCGCGGCCATGGCGGTTCGCCGCTGCGACCGCTCCTACGTAGGAGCGGCCCATGGCCGCGATCAAAGAATCTCCCCGAGGCCCCCATGCTCCAGGTCAACGAACTCCATCAGTACTACGGCGGCAGCCACATCCTGCGTGGCCTGTCCTTCGAGGCCCCCATCGGCGAGGTCACCAGCCTGCTCGGCCGCAACGGCGTCGGCAAGACCACCCTGCTGCGTTGCCTCATGGGCCTGATCCCGGCCAAGCGCGGCAGCGTCACCTGGGAAGGCCAGGACATCACCGCCCGCAAGCCGCATCAGCGGGTGCAGTCCGGCATCGCCTACGTGCCCCAGGGCCGCGAGATCTTTCCGCGCCTCACCGTCGAGGAAAATCTGCTCATGGGCCTGTCGCGCTTTCCCGCCCGGGAAGCCCGCGAGGTGCCCGAATCCATCTACGAACTCTTCCCCGTGCTCCGGCAGATGCGCCAGCGTCGCGGCGGCGACCTCTCCGGCGGCCAGCAGCAGCAGCTGGCCATCGGCCGCGCCCTGGCCAGCCGCCCGCGGCTGCTGATCCTCGACGAACCCACCGAGGGCATCCAGCCCTCGGTGATCAAGGAGATCGGCACCGTCATCGCCCACCTGGCCAAGCGCGGCGACATGGCCATCCTGCTGGTGGAGCAGTTCTACGACTTTGCCAGCGAACTGGCCGACGGCTACCTGGTGATGTCCCGTGGCGAGATCGTCCAGCGCGGTCGCGGGGTCGACATGGAGGCCGAGGGGGTACGCGGACTGGTGGCGATCTGAGTCACCAGGGCCGATAATCGAACGCTTCCGCAGCCTGCCCTGCCACCCGCCCGACCGACTCGATTGACGGAATTAACCGGCTGGTACATTTTCTCTCCAGTGCCGGGCAGCGCCTGCCCGGCAAGACAACAAGAGAGAAGGCTGTCATGTCCTCCCGCCGCATCCTGGTCCTCAACGGACCCAACCTCAATCTGCTCGGCACCCGCGAGCCCGCCACCTACGGCCACGAGACCCTGGCCGACGTCGCCCGGCTGTGTACCGAGAGCGCCGCCGCCGGGGGTTACGAGGTGGACTTCCGCCAGACCAACCACGAGGGCGAATTGCTCGACTGGATTCACGCGGCCCGCGGCGCCTATGCCGGGGTGGTGATCAATCCCGCCGCCTGGACCCACACCTCGGTGGCCTTGCGCGACGCCCTGGTGGCCAGCGAGCTGCCGGTCTACGAGGTGCACCTGTCCAACGTGCATCGCCGCGAAGCCTTCCGTCATCATTCCTATGTCTCGGGCATCGCCGTCGGCGTCATCTGCGGCCTCGGTAGCCAGGGATATCGCGCCGCCATCGCCGCCCTCATCGCCCACCAGGGAAACTGACTCCATGACCGCACCCAAATCCGTCCTCGCCGGCCTCATCGGCGCCGGCATCCAGGCCTCGCTGACGCCCGCCATGCACGAACGCGAAGGCGACGCCCAGGGTCTCAGATACCTCTATCGGCTGATCGACCTGGATGCCCTCGGCCTCGCTGCCGACGCCCTGCCCGAGCTGCTGCAGGCCGCCCAGCGCACCGGCTTCACCGGCCTCAACATCACCTTTCCCTGCAAGCAGGCGATCATCCCGCTGCTCGACGATCTCTCGCCCGAGGCGCGCGGCATCGGCGCGGTGAATACCGTGGTGCTGGCCGACGGCCGCACCGTGGGTCACAACACCGACTGCCTGGGCTTCGCCGAAGGCTTTCGCCGCGGCCTGCCGGACGTGGCCAAGCGCCTGGTGGTGCAGCTGGGCGCCGGCGGCGCCGGCAGCGCCGTGGCCCACGCCCTGCTCGCCGAGGGCGTCGACCATCTGTTCATCTTCGACGTCGAGGCCGAGCGCGCCCAGGCGCTGGTGGACAACCTGACCCGCCACTTCGGCCCCGGGCGCGCCGCGGTCGGCACCGACCGGGCCGCCGCAGTCGCCGCCGCCGACGGCCTGGTCAACACCTCGCCGGTGGGCATGGTCAAGCTGCCCGGCATGCCACTGCCGGCCGAACTGCTGCACCCCGGCCTCTGGGTCGCCGAAATCATCTACTTCCCGCTGGAAACCGAACTGCTGCGCCAGGCCCGCGCCCTCGGCTGCCGCACCCTGGATGGCGGCACTATGGCCGTGTTCCAGGCGGTCAAGGCCTTCGAACTCTTCAGCGGCCGCAGCGCCGACGCCGACCGCATGCAGGCCCATTTCGCCGAATTGCGCGGCTGATATCGCGGCCATGGCGGTCCGCCGATGCGGCCGCTCCTATAGGCTCCGATATGCCCCGTAGGAGCGGCCCATGGCCGCGATCAGCTTTCCTGGCACGATCTACAACCACACCGCATCCCAAAACGGATAATCACCCGCCCGCTTCACCAGCCCCGCCCGCACCGGATTGGCAACGATGTACCGGGCCACCGCCTGGACATCTTCTTCGGCTCTTAGAGCGTGGTCATGATAGGCCGGCGCCCACACAGCCCCTTTGGTATTGCGGATCGCATTGACCCGACGTGCACTGGCCGACTTTAGGCGCAGGACCAACTCGTCCAGGCTGAAACGCTCACCCAACGAAACCAGCCAATGGACGTGATCCGGCATCAACACCCACGCAAGCAGCCTGGCGTCATCAAGCAAACAAGGATCGTTAAAGGTCCGGGCCACCGTGCATGCCACGGGGAAATCGGCGAACAGCGCCTGGCGCTGGCTGGTAGTCGTGGTCAGGAGATACAGCTGGCCGGGCAAAGAAACACGACCCTTGCGCAACGCCGCATGACGTGATGACATCGCTCGTCCTTGAGAGATGAAAACGACCAGTTAAACATTTGTAGCGGCTTGATCGCGGCCATGGGCCGCTCCTACAGAAGCATCGCACCCCGTAGGAGCGACCGCTTCGGCGGACTGCCCTGGCCGCGATAGCCTCAGCGCGGCATGTTCGGCTGGCGCCGCGATTTCTTGCGCGGACCGCCCTTGGCGTAGCCGGCGGCCTGGCCTTCCTGGCCCTTGTCCCAGGCCTTGCTGCCATCGCTGGCGCGGGGCGGCAGGCCGGTGTGCTGGGTGAGGATGCGCCCACCGCCGGTACCGGCCTTCTTGCTGCCCACCGGGGTGGAATTCTTGCGCCGCGCGCTCTGGTAGCCGGCGTCGCCCACCGGCTGGGTGGCCGGGATCAACTGGTGCTTGCCCGGCCCGATCAGGTCGGCGCGCCCCATCTCCTTGAGCGCCTCGCGCAGCATCGGCCAGCCCCTGGGATCGTGGTAGCGCAGGAAGGCCTTGTGCAGGCGGCGCTGCTGGTCGCTCTTGACGATGGTCACGCCGTCGCTCTTGTAGGTGACCTTGCGCAGCGGATTCTTGCCCGAGTGGTACATGGCCGTGGCGGTGGCCATCGGCGAGGGATAGAAGGCCTGGACCTGATCCGCGCGGAAGCCGTTGCGCTTGAGCCACAGCGCGAGGTTCATCATGTCCTCGTCGGTGGTGCCCGGGTGCGCCGCGATGAAGTAGGGAATCAGGTACTGCTCCTTGCCCGCCTCCTTGGTGTACTTCTCGAACATCTGCTTGAAGCGGTCATAGCTGCCGATGCCGGGCTTCATCATCTTGTCCAGCGGACCGCGCTCGGTGTGCTCGGGCGCGATCTTCAGGTAGCCGCCGACATGGTGGGTGACCAGTTCCTTGACGTATTCGGGCGACTCCACGGCCAGGTCGTATCTCAGCCCCGAGGCGATCAGGATCTTCTTCACCCCCGGTAGCGCCCGCGCCTTGCGGTACAGCTCGATCAGCGAGGAGTGATCGGTATTGAGGTTCTCGCAGATACCGGGGAACACGCACGACGGCTTGCGGCAGTGGCGCTCGATCTCCGGGTCCTTGCAGGCGATGCGGTACATGTTGGCGGTCGGCCCGCCAAGGTCCGAGACCACGCCGGTGAAGCCCGGCACCTTGTCGCGCATCTCCTCGATCTCGCGAATGATCGAGTCGTGGGAGCGATTCTGGATGATCCGGCCTTCGTGCTCGGTGATGGAGCAGAAGGTGCAGCCACCAAAGCAGCCGCGCATGATGTTGACCGAGAAACGGATCATCTCGTAGGCCGGGATCTTTTCCTTGCCATAGGCCGGGTGCGGCACGCGCGCATAGGGCATGCCGAACACATAGTCCATTTCCTCGGTGGTCATGGGGATGGGCGGCGGCGTGAACCAGACGTCCACCTCGCCATGCCGCTGCACCAGCGCGCGGGCGTTGCCCGGATTGGTTTCCAGGTGCAGCACGCGGTTGGCGTGGGCATAGAGCACCGGGTCGTTGCGCACCTTCTCGAAGGACGGCAGGCGGATCACCGTCTTGTCGCGGGTCATGCGCGGGCTTTCCAGCAGCTGCACCACCTTGGCTTCGTTGGGGTCCTCGACCTCACCCTTCGCCTGCTCGATGGCGCAGGCCTCGGTGTCCTGCGTATTCACGTAGGGATTGATGATCTTGTCGACGCGGCCGGGTCGATCGATGCGGGTCGAGTCGACCTCGAACCAGCCCGCGGGCGTATCACGCCGGATGAAGGCGGTACCGCGCACATCGGTGATGGCCTCGACGCGCTCGCCACGCGACAGCCGCTGGGCGATCTCGACCACCGCCCGCTCGGCGTTGCCATAGAGCAGGATGTCGGCGGTCGCGTCCATCAGGATCGAGCGCCGGACCTTGTCCTGCCAGTAGTCGTAGTGGGCGATCCGGCGCAGCGAGGCCTCGATGCCACCGAGCACGATCGGCACGTGGCTGTAGGCTTCCTTGCAGCGCTGGCTGTAGACCAGGCTGGCGCGATCCGGACGCTTGCCGGCGACGTTGCCCGGGGTATAGGCATCGTCGGAACGGACCTTCTTGTCCGCGGTGTAGCGGTTGATCATCGAGTCCATGTTGCCCGCGGCCACACCGAAGAACAGATTCGGCTCGCCGAGCTTCATGAAGTCGTCCTTCGAATGCCAGTCCGGCTGGGCGATGATGCCCACGCGGAAGCCCTGGGCCTCCAGCAACCGGCCAATGATGGCCATGCCAAAGGACGGGTGATCGACGTAGGCGTCCCCGGTGACGATGATGATGTCGCAGCTGTCCCAGCCGAGTTGCTCCATCTCCGCCCGACTCATGGGCAGGAAGGATGCAGGACCAAAGCACTCGGCCCAGTATTTCGGATAGTCGAACAGCGGCGTGGCGGCTTGCATGGCAGCTTCCGGGATAGGGGTGTTTTCAGGAGGGCGCGAAGAATAGCACAAAAAATGACCAGTTCAGCCCCCGGACATCGATTGCCTTTGGCTATCGACGGTGGTTCTGGACTCGCCCTCACCCCAACCCTCTCCGCAGGAGAGAGAGAGGGTAAAAGCACCTCAGGCACCTGCTCGTTCCCCTCTCCAGGGGAAGAGGGCCGACAGGGAGACTCACCGGCGACCCCTGCCCCGCTACGCTCTTCCCCCTCTCCCTCCGGGAGAGGGCCGGGGTGAGGGCAACGTCCCAGGACCAGGCCCCTGGCGACAGGAGTGCTACCATAGCCGCCCGCTCCCCTCACCACCGAGACACCCCCGTCCATGTCCCAGCCCCAACCCGCCGCCGGCCAGTTGCAGCGCGGCCTGAAGAATCGTCATATCCAGCTGATCGCCCTCGGCGGGGCCATCGGCACCGGTCTGTTCCTCGGCTCGGCCGGGGTGCTCAAGTCGGCGGGTCCGGCGATGATCCTCGGCTACGCCATCGCCGGCTTCATCGCCTTCCTGATCATGCGCCAGCTCGGCGAGATGATCGTCGAGGAGCCCGTGGCCGGCTCCTTCAGCCACTTCGCCAGTCGCTACTGGGGCCGTTTCCCGGGCTTTCTTTCCGGCTGGAACTACTGGGTGCTCTATGTGCTGGTGGGCATGTCGGAGCTCACCGCGGTGGGCAAGTACGTGCAGTACTGGTGGCCCGAGGTGCCGACCTGGGCCAGCGCCCTGGTGTTCTTCGTGCTGGTCAACGCCATCAACCTGTTCAACGTGAAGGCCTTTGGCGAGACCGAGTTCTGGTTCGCGCTGATCAAGGTGGTGGCCATCCTCGGCATGATGGCCTTCGGGCTCTGGCTGCTGGTCAGCGGCAGCGGTGGCCCCGAGGCCTCGGTGAGCAATCTCTGGAACCATGGCGGCTTCCTGCCCAACGGCTGGAGCGGCCTGTTCGCGGTGCTGGCGATCATCATGTTTTCCTTTGGCGGCCTGGAGCTGGTAGGCATCACCGCCGCCGAAGCCGACCAGCCGCGCACCGTGATCCCCAAGGCCATCAACCAGGTGGTCTGGCGCATCCTGATCTTCTATGTCGGCGCCCTGACCATCCTGCTGTCGCTGCATCCCTGGGACGAACTGGTGCGCAGCATCGGCGCCGGCGGCGACGACTACGCCGGCAGTCCCTTCGTGCAGACCTTCGCCCTGCTCGGCAGCGACACCGCCGCCCATCTGCTCAACTTCGTGGTGCTGACCGCGGCGCTGTCGGTCTACAACAGCGGCGTCTACTGCACCAGCCGCATGCTCTACGGCCTGGCCGAACAGGGCGATGCCCCGCGCGCCTTGCTGCGCACCAATCGCCAGGGCGTGCCCCTGCTGGGCATCGCCGTGTCCTCGGCGGTGACCCTGCTCTGCGTGGTGGTCAACTACCTGCTGCCGCAGAATGCCCTGGAGCTGCTGATGTCGCTGGTGGTGGCCTCGCTAGTGATCGCCTGGGCGCTGATCAGCCTGACCCACCTGAAATTCCGCGCTGCCCAGCGCCAGGCCGGGCGCACCTCGCACTTCCCGGCGTTCTGGTCGCCCTTCGTCAACTGGCTGTGCCTGGCCTTCGTCGGCATGATCCTGGTGCTGATGCTGCGCATCCCCGGCATCGCCGTCTCGGTCTACGCCATCCCGGTCTGGCTGGCCTTCCTGTTCCTCTGCTACAAGCTGCGTCGGGGCTGATCGCCTTCGCCCCCGCAGGTTGGGCTGAGCAGAGCGAAGCCCAATACCTGCATCAGGCACCGCTCGTTGGGCTTCGACGAGGGAACCGTCTCAGCCCAACCTACCCCGCTACTCGAACGGCACCCAGGGTCGCTGCGGCTTCATGATGATGCAGCCGTCCTCACCCAGCGCCCAGATGTCGTAGAAGCGGTTGTCCACCAGCCGCGTGGCGGCGCCCGGCACGGCCACCCGCTGGCTGCAGCTGTCGCTGTCGGCATCGTCGATCACCCCCAGGTCCAGCAGCCGCTCGGCGATCATGAAGTTGCCCGGCGACAGGCCGAGGATGAAGGGTAGCACCGGCACCTGCTCGAAGGTCTTCTGCGCCAGCGGCAGCCAGGCCACCTCCAGCGGACCGCCGGTCCAGAGCAGGCGCTTGAGCGGCCGCAGCTCCGGACGACTGCTGAGGTCGTGGTGCAGCTCCTGGACGAAACCGCGCTCGAAGGTCTTCTGCGCCGACAGCACCTGGCCATAGACATAGGCCAGCGACAGCATCCACAGCACCGGCAGCACCAGCAGCCAGGTCAGCCGTGGCTGGAATCGCTCCAGCAAATCATGGGCCAGCAGCAGCGCCAGGGTCAGGACGACCGCCAGTCCCATCAGGGTGCGGGCTTCGAGGATGAAATCGCTGAACAGCAGGGTGATGCCGGCCACGCAAAAGGCCAGCACCGGCAAGGTCGCAGCGTACAGCAGCAGGGGCAGCAGCGCCCGTCGGCCATAGGCGCGGGCATAGGTCAGGGCCCCCAGGCCGTAACCGATCGCGGCCAGCCCGCCAAACAGCCACCACAGCCAGAGATTGCCCGGGGTGACCAGCAGGCCGACGCTGTGCAGCACCTCGCCCAGCCGGTGCCAGAGCTCGGGTAGCACCTGGCCGCCCACGCCGGCGTGCCGCGTGGTCGCCATCAGCTGGTAGGCCGTCAGGCAATAGAGCACGCCACCCAGCAGCAGCTGCAGGCCCTGGCGCAGCACCAGCCGCAGCGCCTGCTTGGGCGCCTCGCGGCGCTGCACCGCGCGGACCAGCTCCAGGCAGCAGAGGCCGACGAAGACATTGAACGCCACCTGGTAGAAGGCGATGGCCGCCGCCAGCAGCGCCGCCGGTACCAGCAGCGCCAGCGCGGTATGGCGACTGCGATAGATCACCGCATAGATCACCGCCACCAGGCTCAGGGCCATGGTCGGGCCGTCGTACTGGTAGGTCAGGTTGCCCAGCCAGAACGGCGAGAACCATAGCGGCAGCAGGGCCAGGCACTGGGTCGGCCGCGGCGCGCCGAAACAGTGGCGGGCCAGGTCGGTCAGGGCCCAGGCGGCTGCGGCGCAGGCGATCAGCAGTGGCAGGGGGAAGAGATTGAGGGTGCTGCCGCTGAAGGTCAGCAGCCGGTAGAAGACCTCGGTAAGCACCCGCCCCTGCTGCCGCCACTCCGGACCGTTCTCCAGCTGGATGCGCCAGTTGTCATCGACATAGGGGAAGTCGACCAGGATGAAGGGCAGCACGAACAGCAGCAGCGCGGAAAAGAACAGCGCCCGGGTCTGCAGCGGGGTGAGCGTCTGGGGCATGGCGGCGGATCCGAATCCGGCTTCGACGGGAGACGCAGCCGCCGCCACCCGAAGCGATAGCGGCGCCGGCTGCGTGGGGGGTCAGTCCTGCAGGGCCAGCTGGCAGATCCGCTCGCAGAGTTCGTCGAAGTCGATGCCCATGGCCGCCGCCGATTGCGGCAGCAGGCTGGTGGCGGTCATCCCCGGCAGGGTGTTGACCTCCAGGCACCAGAGCCGCCCCTCGGCGTCCAGGCGGAAGTCGGCACGGCTGTAGCCGTCGAGCTTGAGCGCCCGATGCGCGGCCAGGGCCAGGCGGCGCGCTTCCTCGGCGATCTCGGGCGAGACCTCGGCCGGAAACACCTCCACCGCGCCCTTGGGCTGGTATTTGCTGGTGTAGTCGAACACCCCGCTCTGGCCGAGCACGATCTCGCCCACCGCCAGCGGCTGGTCGCCCAGCACGCCCACGGTCAGCTCGCGCCCGGCGACGAAGCGCTCGATCATCACCTCGCGGTCATAGCGCAGCGCCAGCTCGATGGCCGGTTGCAGGTCTTCGGCGCGGCTGACCTTGCTCAGGCCCACGGTGGAGCCCTGCTGGCTGGGTTTGACGATCACCGGAAAACCCAGGGTCGCGGCCACGGTCGCGGCATCTGCCGGCGCCATCAGCCAGTCGGCGGTGGGTACGCCAGCGGCGCGGAACAGCCGTTTGCTGAGGTCCTTGTCCATGGCCACGGCGCTGCCCACCCGGCCACTGCCGGTGTAGCGCAGTTCGGCCAGGTCGAGCAGGGTCTGCAGGGTGCCGTTCTCGCCGGTGCCGCCGTGCAGGGCGAGGAACAGCAGATCCTGGTCGCCCAGCTGGGCGCGGCTGAGCAGCGCGCCGGCGTCCTGGCCGCGCATCCGCACCAGCGCGGTCCGCTCCGGCGGCTCGAGGCCGACCCGGGCTTCCAGCAGCGCGCGCTCGGCATCCTCGTCGAGCAGGCCCAGGGCGGTATCCACGGTCACCACCTGGTGCCCGCGCCGGCGCAGGGCCGCCACCACCTGGGCACCGCTGGCGATGGACACGTCGCGTTCTTCGCTGGTGCCGCCGAGCAGGACCGCGATCTTCAGCTTGTCCTTGACCATCATTCGTCCTCGAAAACGTAGCTGCCGGGCGCGAGATTCTCGAACCGGGTGTATTTGCCGATGAAGGCCAGCCGCGTGGTGCCGATCGGGCCGTTACGCTGCTTGCCGATGATGATTTCCGCCACGCCCTTGTATTCGGTCTCCGGGTGGTACACCTCGTCCCGGTAGACGAACATGATGACGTCGGCGTCCTGCTCGATGGCCCCCGATTCCCGCAGGTCGGAGTTCACCGGGCGTTTGTTCGGCCGCTGTTCCAGCGAGCGGTTGAGCTGGGAGAGCGCCACCACCGGGCAGTTGAATTCCTTGGCCAGGCCCTTGAGCGAGCGCGAGATCTCGGAGATCTCGGCGGTCCGGTTCTCGCCGCTGCTGCCGCCGATCTGCATCAGCTGCAGGTAGTCCACCATGATCAGCGCCAGGTCGCCGTGCTCGCGCACCAGGCGCCGGGTGCGGGCGCGCATTTCCGAAGGACTGATGCCGGCGGTATCGTCGATGAACAGCTTGCGGTCGTTGAGCAGGTTGACCGCAGAGGTCAGCCGCGGCCAGTCGTCGTCGTCGAGCTTGCCGGAACGCACCTTGGTCTGGTCGATGCGACCGAGGGACGAGAGCATCCGCAGCACGATGGAGTCGGCGGGCATCTCCAGGGAAAACACCAGGACCGCCTTGTCGGTGCGCAGCACCGCGTTCTCCACCAGGTTCATGGCGAAGGTGGTCTTGCCCATGGACGGACGACCGGCAACGATGATCAGGTCCGCCGGCTGCAGGCCGCTGGTCTTTTCGTCCAGATCGGCAAAACCGGTGGAGACCCCGGTGATGGCTTCGCTGGAGTTGAACAGGGTGTCGATACGGTCGATGGCCTTGGTCAGGATGTCGTTGACCCCGACCGGACCACCGGATTTCGGGCGGGCCTCGGCGATCTCGAAGATCTTGCGCTCGGCTTCGTCGAGCAACTCGTTGGCCCCGCGGCCTTCCGGATTGTAGGCACTGTCGGCGATGGCGGCGCTGATGCCGATCAACTGCCGCAGGGTGGCCCGCTCGCGCACGATCTGCGCATAGGCCTTGATATTGGCCACCGAGGGGGTGTTCCTGGCCAGCTCGGCCAGATAGGCCAGGCCGCCCACCTGGGGCAGCTGGCCTTCGTTGTCCAGCTGTTCGGACAGGGTCACCACGTCGAACGGCTGGTTGCGCTCGGCCAGACGGGCCACGGCGCGGAAGATGAGTCTGTGGTCGTGGCGATAGAAGTCGCCATCGGACACCTGATCGAGCACGCGCTCCCAGGCATTGTTGTCCAGCATCAGACCACCCAGCACGGCCTGTTCGGCCTCGATGGAGTGCGGCGGGACCTTGAGGGCAGCGGTCTGCAGATCGTACTGCTCGGGCAGGGAAATCTCGTTCATGCGCAGGTCTTGGGCCCCCATTGCGGGCGGCGAAATGATTTTTTGGACGGCAGAAAAGACAAAGGGCACGTCACTGCCTTGGCAATGACGTGCCCGATTGTCGACAGACCGGCGCCGGGGCGCAAGTCCGCCAGTCAGGCGACGGCGCGCTTATTCAGCGACGACGACGATCTTGACGGTAGCTTCGACGTCGGTGTGCAGGTGCACTTCGACATCGTATTCGCCAACGCTGCGCAGCGCGCCGTTGGGCAGGCGAACTTCGCTCTTGTCCAGCTCGACGCCAGCGGCGCTGACGGCTTCGGCGATGTCGCGGGTGCCGATGGAACCGAACAGCTTGCCTTCGTCGCCGGAGTTGGCAGCGATGGTTACGGTCAGGTCAGCCAGCTTGGCGGCACGGGCGTCAGCCTCGGACTTCTTCTCGGCAGCCTGCTTCTCGAGCTCGGCGCGACGAGCTTCGAAAGCCTCGACGTTGGCAGCGGTGGCTGCGGTAGCCTTGCCCTGCGGCAGCAGGAAGTTACGGGCGTAGCCGCCCTTGACGTTCACTTTGTCGCCCAGGTTGCCCAGGTTGGCGATCTTTTCCAGCAGGATGACATCCATTGAGTCTTTCCTCTTAACTTTTAACCTTCACCGTCCGCGGGCCCCTGCGGCTCTTGCGCAGACCGCCCACGGAAATCGAACACGCTATCGATCACAGCCAGAATCACCAACAACGGATAGATCAGCTGCCCGAACAGCAGCAGCGTCACGTACAGCCCCACCAGCCAGAATCCTGCCAGGCGCTTGGCCGCCACCAGCCCGTGCAGCAGGGCGATGCCGGCAAAGGCCAGCGGCACGCTGCACAGCGGGGTCAGCAGGCCAAGCCCGCTGCCCAGGTTCGGCGCCAGCACCAGCAGGGCCAAGAGGCCGAGCGCGATGGCCGGACGCAGACGCAGGACGCGAAATTCGCGACCGAACCCCTGGGGGTTGTACAGCGCCGCCTGCCAGTAGCGCCCGAGCATCAGGCACAGCAGGCAGGTGATCTGGAAGAACGCCGCCATCAGGCCGGTCAGCACGGGCAGCAGCAAATGCTGCAACTGCGCCTGCTTTTCCGGCGGCAACTGCGCCGCGCTCGGGCCCAACACCTGGGGCAGCAGCCGGCGGATTTCCTCCGCCAATTGCGCGATGCCCTCGGCATAGACCTGCCCCAGCACCAGGGCGAAAACCAACCCCAGCGGGACACTGGCCAACAACACCCGTGTCCAGGACAGGCTCTGGCGCAAAATGGCCGCCAGCAGCGTCGAACCCAGCAACACCAGCACGATGCTGGCATCCCCCAGATACAGCCAGAACAGCGCCGGCAGCAGGGCCCAGACCAGCACCCCGGCCGCCGCGGCAGGTCCCCGGCGCAACAGCACCAGGCTGCCACCGGCAGCGGTCATCCAGTACAGCAGCGGCACGACTGCACCCAGCACCACCACGAGGGTGGCTTGAGTACGGCCGCGCATGATGAACTCAGCCAGAGGCCGCATGCCGTGTTTATCCGTTATTCGTGATCAGGCGTCGATCAACGACCGTGGCTGTCGGTGTAGGGCAGCAGGGCCAGGTAACGGGCACGCTTAATGGCGGCGCCCAGCTGACGCTGGTACTTGGCCTTGGTGCCAGTGATACGGCTCGGGACGATCTTGCCGGTTTCGGAGACGTAGGCCTTCAGGGTGTTGAGATCCTTGTAGTCGATCTCTTTCACGCCTTCGGCGGTGAAACGGCAGAACTTACGACGACGGAAGAAACGTGCCATGACAATGATTCCTCGCTAGATCCAGATTACTCGGCGCTGTCGGCGTCGTCGGAGTTGCCTTCGGCGGACTCGGACTCGGACTCGGCAGGACGCTCGCGACGCTCGCGACGCTCGTTGCGGTTTTCTTCGGCCTTGAGCATCTCGGATTGACCGGTGACGGCCTCGTCACGGCGCAGGATCATGTTGCGGATCACGGCGTCGTTGTAGCGGAAGTTGTCTTCCAGCTCGGCCAGGGCCTTGGCACTGCACTCGATGTTCATGAGTACATAGTGAGCCTTGTGAACGTTGTCGATGGCGTAAGCCAGCTGACGACGGCCCCAGTCTTCCAGGCGATGGACTTTGCCACCGTCTTCTTCGATAGCCTTGGTGTAGCGCTCGACCATGCCGCCCACCTGTTCGCTCTGGTCCGGATGAACCAGGAACACGACTTCGTAATGACGCATTTAATGCTCCTTACGGGTTGCAGCCTGCCGCGGAAACGCGGTCAGACAAGGAGTGAATAGTTCGGATGACTTGCCCTGTGGAATGCGGACGCACTCCGGGCAAGGGGCAACATTCTAGAGAAGGGCGCCGGAGGGCGCAACCGCAGGCATGTCCGGCGCGACCGCCGGACAACCTCAGGCACTCAGCGTTGCACGTCGGCCAGGGCCTGGCGGATCTTGTTCAGGTCATAGGGCTTGATCAGCACCCCGACCCGCGCTTCCATGCCCGGCTCGCGCTCGAAGGCATAACCCGAGGCGACGACGATGCGCAGCGTCGGATCCATCGCCAGGGCGCGCCGGGTCAGTTCGATGCCGGACATGCCGCCCAGCCCGATATCGGTGAACAGCACATCGTGTTCGCGCTGCGGCAGCAACTCCAGGGCAGCCTCTGCCGAGGCGACCGCCGTGACCTGATGGTCCAGCTCCTCGATGACTTCGGTGGTCAGCATGCGCAGCGTGGCATCGTCTTCGACGAGCAGCACTCGCAAGCCTACCGGCTCTTGGATCTCCTGACTCACGCGGGCATCCTCTTGTTGACAGGCCTCGCCCCGGGCTTTTCCGGGGCGAGGCCGGTATTCTGCGCACTGCGGCGCGATTCGTATAGTGCGATACGTGCTGCGTCGGTACCCAGACGTTTCCTGCCGTGGACTACCGGGGCGCAGAGGCGCGTCTTTGACGCACGACCTCGAACAGGCAGACCCCGGTCGCCACCGAGACATTGAGACTGCTGACGCTGCCACCCATGGGCAGCCGGGCCAGATGATCGCAATGCTCGCGGGTCAGACGGCGCATGCCCTTGCCCTCGGCACCCATGACCACCACGGTCGGCCCGCTCATGTCGACATCGTAGATCTCCTGGGTCGCCTCACCGGCGGTCCCGACGATCCACAGGCCACGCTTCTGCAGCTTTTCCAGGGTCCGCGCCAGGTTGGTGACAGCCACCAGCGGCAGCACCTCGGCAGCACCACAGGCCACCTTGCGCACCACCGCGGTCAGGGTAGCCGACTTGTCCTTGGGCACGATGACCGCCAGGGCCCCGGCAGCATCGGCGCTGCGCAGGCAGGCACCAAGGTTGTGCGGATCGGTCACACCATCGAGCACCAGCAGCAGCGGCGGCCCTTCGGCCCGGTCGAGCAACTCCTCGAGCATGGCTTCGCCCCAGACCTGGCTCGGACTGACCTGGGCCACCACGCCCTGGTGCACACCCTCGGCCAGCTCATCGAGCAAGGCCCGCGGCTTGTTTTCCACCGCCAGACGCTGACCGGCGGCCAGCTCCAGCAGGGCCTCGACCCGCGGCTCACGCCGCCCTTCGGCGATCCACAGCTGCTTCACCCGCCGCGGATGGAAGCGCAACAGCGCTTCCACGGCGTGGATACCGTAGACGGTTTCCAGCTGGCTCATGCGTCATCCTTGGGGCGCGACTGACCCTTGCGATGAGGCTTCTTCGCCTTGGTCTTCGTCTTGCCTTTGGCTGCAGCCTTGGTCTGGCCTTCGGCCTTGGACTTGCCTGCCGATTTCTTCTTGGCACTTGCAGCCTTGGCCTTCTTGACCTTGGCATCCACCGCCGCAGCCCCTTCGGCAGCCGCCCCTTTATCCTGACGTGCTGGCGCGGTACGGCTCTTGGCCGTGTCGCTGGCCTTGCCCTTGTCGCTATTACCTTTAGCCTTGGCCTTGGCCTTGCCTTGGGTTTTGGGCTTGCCGCCCTCGACCTTGGCTTCGGCCAGCAGCGCCTGCTTCACCGCACGACTACGTCTGACGTCGGTATTACCAAACAACGGGTCGTCCTGCTTCGGCGCTTTTGGCGAAGTCGCCTCAACCTGGGCTGGCATAGACGCCCCGGCGTCCTGCTTTCGCCCCGCAGCGGCCGCGCGCCGACGAGCGCTGCGCGAGCGCCGCGGTTCGGACTCCGACTCTGGCGAAACGCTTGCAGGTGTTGCCTCGACCGCCGCGGCGACACCCTGCTCCTGCGCCGGCGCACCACGACGACGACCGTTACGCGAAGAATTGGGTTGCTGCTCAGACTTCGCCGAAACGGGCTCGACCGCAGCCTCGGCAACCGGGACGACGCTCGATTCCTGCGCCGGCGCACCGCGACGACGGCCGTTACG
>NZ_JAQYZY010000052.1:56442-59342 GCF_028640825.1 Pseudomonas sp. LA5 | reverse complement strand
ACGACGCTCGATTCCTGCGCCGGCGCACCGCGACGACGGCCGTTACGCGAGCGGCGAGACCCTCGCTCTGGCGCCGGGGAGACGGGCTCGCCCGAGGCTTCGACAGCCGGAGCAGCGCTTGGCTCCTGCGCTGGCGCTGGCGCACCGCGGCGACGGTTGTCGCGCTTGTTGCGCGGCTCGCGCTCTTCCCGCACCCGTGGCGCCCCGGCACTGGCCGGCAGTACGAAGTCGATCTTGCGCTCGTCCAGATCGACGCGCGCCACTACCACCTCGAGGGGATCGCCCAGGCGATAGCTGCGACCGCTGCGCTCACCGGAGAGGCGATGGTGGACGCTGTCGAAGTGGTAGTAGTCGTCGGGCAGCGCGGTGACATGCACCAGACCCTCGACGAACACCTCGGACAATTCGACGAACAGGCCGAAGCCGGTCACTGCGGTGATGACGCCGGCAAAGGTTTCGCCGACGCGATCCTTCATGAACTCGCACTTGAGCCAGTTGGAGACGTCCCGCGTGGCTTCGTCGGCGCGGCGCTCGGTCATGGAGCACTGCTCGCCGAGCTGATCCAGGCGCAATTCGTCATAGGGATAGATGCGCGCCTTGGCCATGCTCGTCGCGCCTGCGCGCTTGACGTGCTTGGTCTCCAGCTTGGAGCGGATGACGCTGCGGATCGCCCGATGCACCAGCAGATCCGGATAGCGCCGGATCGGCGAGGTGAAATGGGTATAGGCCTCGTAGTTGAGACCGAAGTGACCGTTGTTGTCCGGGCTGTAGACCGCCTGGCTCAGCGACCTGAGCATCACCGTCTGGATCAGCCGGAAGTCCGGCCGCTCGCGGATCTGCTGCAGCAGCGCCTGGTAGTCCGACGGCACCGGGTTGGCCTTGCCCTTGGTCAGCGACAGCCCCATCTCACCGAGGAACTGCCGCAGATTGGTCTGCTTTTCCAGGGGTGGCGCATCGTGTACCCGGTACAGGGCCGGCACCTTGTGCTTCTCGAGGAACTTGGCGGTGGCCACGTTGGCGCACAGCATGCATTCCTCGATCAGCTTGTGGGCATCGTTGCGCTGGGTCGGGCGGATCTCGGAGATCTTGCGATCGGCGCCAAAGACGATGCGGGTGTCCTGGGTGTCGAAATCGATGGCCCCGCGGACATGCCGGGCAGCCAGCAGCACCCTGTACAGACTGTAGAGCTGCTCCAGGTGCGGCACCACCTCGCCGAGCTGCTTGCGCAACTGCTTGCCTTCGGCCGACTTGGGCTGCTCCAGCACCGTGGAGACCTTGTTGTAGGTCAGGCGCGCGTGGGAATGGATGACCGCTTCGTAGAACTGGTAGCCGGTCATGCGCCCGGAGGCGGCGATGGTCATCTCGCAGACCATGGCCAGGCGATCCACCTGGGGATTGAGCGAGCAGAGCCCGTTGGACAGGGCCTCGGGCAGCATGGGGATCACGCGCTCGGGGAAATACACCGAGTTGCCGCGCTTTTCCGCCTCGGCGTCCAGCGCCGAACCGACCTTGACGTAGTGGGAGACGTCGGCGATGGCGACGTAGAGCCGCCAGCCACCGGACTTCTTGGCCTCGGCATAGACGGCATCGTCGAAGTCGCGGGCGTCTTCGCCATCGATGGTCACGAAGGGCAACTGGCGCAGGTCGATGCGCTTCTGCTTGTCCTTCTCTTCCACCTCGGGCTTGAGCTTGGCGGCTTCCTTCTCGACGGCCTTGGGCCACTCGTTGGGGATGTCGTAGCTGCGCAGCGCCACCTCGATCTCCATGCCCGGCGCCATGTAGTCGCCGAGAATCTCGACCACTTCGCCCTGGGCCTGCCGGAAGGTGGTGGGCCACTCGTCGATGCGCACCTGCACGAACTGGCCGTGGGCGGCGCCGCCGTGCTTGCCTTCGGGCACCAGCACCTGCTGGCCGATCTTGGGATTGTCCGGCACCACGTAGGCCAGGCCGCTCTCCTGGAAGAAACGACCGACCAGGGATTCATGTGCCCGGGTGACCACCTCGACCAGGCCGCCTTCGCGACGACCGCGCCGATCGTGGCCGGCGACCCGCGCCAGGGCGATGTCACCGTCGAACACCAGGCGCATCTGCGCCGGGCTGAGGAAGAGGTCGTCGCTGCCGTCGTCGGGGATCAGGAAGCCGAAGCCATCGCGATGGCCGGCAATGCGTCCGCGCACCAGATCCAGCTTGTCGATGGGCGCATAGGCGCCGCGGCGGGTATAGATCACCTGACCATCGCGCTCCATGGCGCGCATGCGCCGCCGCAGGGCTTCGAGCTGGTCCTCGGTGACGAGACCGAATTCCTCGGCCAACTGGGGCCGTGTGGCCGGGGCGCCGCGATCGGCGAGATGAGCCAGAATGAGTTCGCGACTCGGAATGGGGTTATCGTACTTTTCCGCTTCCCGGGCGGCCTCGGGATCGAGGGATTGCCAATCGGCCATCAGTCTGGGGTTACCTTCTAAGTCTGGGTTCGGTAGGAACTGCCATAACGCCTATTGAAACGTGAAAACCGCGCAATAGTTAGCCTGGCATGCTCAATAAAAATATTTTTCACAGCAGGGGTTTACAAGCAAACGCCCCCTAAGTAAAGTGCCGCCCCACGACGCCGTGAGCAATCGCGACGTCGGAGATGAGCAATCATCGCCTTGAGTGCCCAGGTGGCGGAATTGGTAGACGCACTAGGTTCAGGTCCTAGCGGTGGCAACACCGTGGAAGTTCGAGTCTTCTCCTGGGCACCACTCATTATAGTCGATCGATTTGCAGATCGGTCGACGAAAAGCCGGCGCCAGCCGGTTTTTTAATCCTGAAACCCGCAAGGGTGACGGGAAGCGATCAGAAGTCGCGCTGCAGGCCCAGGTGGCGGAATTGGTAGACGCACTAGGTTCAGGTCCTAGCGGTGG
>NZ_JAQYZY010000052.1:0-56392 GCF_028640825.1 Pseudomonas sp. LA5 | reverse complement strand
GTCCTAGCGGTGGCAACACCGTGGAAGTTCGAGTCTTCTCCTGGGCACCAATACCAAGCGGACGATCCCAGATCGGACGCAACAGAAAAACCGGCTTCGGCCGGTTTTTTCTTGCCCGCGAAAAGGCGCGGGTCTCCCCTACGCCTTGAACTGTCCCAGACTGCCGCGCAGCTGAGCGGCCAGTTCCGCCAGGGTGCGACTGCTGTCCGCAGTGGCCGCCACCGACTCGGCTGCACGCAGCGCCTCACCATGGATGACCTCGACTCGCTGACGCACCGCCGCGGCACCCGCCGCCTGGCGCTGGGCGGCCTGGGCAGCCGTGCTCATGCTGGCATGCACCTGATCCACTGCGCGGTGGACATCCTGCTGGATGCGCTTGCTGTCGCGCAGCACGGCCAACCCGCTGCTGGCCTGCTGCCGCGCCTCGCCTATGGCGGCGACCGCCTCGCGCGCCCCTTCCTGCAGTCCGGCGATGTGCGTCCGGATGCTGCCGGTGGATTCCTGGGTCTTGCTGGCCAGCGCCCGCACCTCGTCGGCGACCACCGCGAAGCCACGCCCGCTCTCGCCGGCCCTGGCCGCCTCGATGGCCGCATTGAGCGCCAGCAAATTGGTCTGCTCGGCGATCCCGCGGATCACGTCCAGCACCACCTCGATCTGCTCGCTTTGCGCGGCCAGCCGCTCGATCACCTGGGCACCCGACTCGACCTGGGTCACCAGCCCCTCGATACCCTCGGCCACCTCGGTGGCGATCCGGGCATTGCTCTGGGCAGAGCTGCGGATGGCTTCCACCTGCTGCAACGCGCCCTGCATGGCCAGACTTTCGCCCTCGGCCTCCGCGGCGATGCCGGACAAGGCCTCCAGGCTGCGGGCCACCTCTTCGCGCTGACGCAGCGCTGCCGCTTCGGCGGTGGCGCTGCTGCCGGCCAAGCCGCGGATTTCTTCGCCGGTGCGTGCGGCGACGCCATGGGCCTCGCCCACCAGCGGCTGCAGCTTGGCCAGGAAGCCATCGACCGCCCCACCCAACGCCTGGATCTCATCGCCCTGCCCCAGCTGCAGGCGGCGGGTCAGATCCCCCTCCCCGGCCGCCAGATCGTCCAGCGCCCGCTGCAGCACGCCGATCCGGCGCAGCACCCGTCGACCCAGCACCAGCGCCACGGCCACGACCATCACCACGCCAACAGCGATTAGCCCCAGGGCGATCTGCCAGCGCAGCGCGCCTGCCAGGGTGGCAACCGTCTCACCGGCATTGCGACTCATGGCCAGGGCGGCCTGGCGGGTGCCTTCCAGACGCGTCGCCAGGGTCGCGGCACTGCCCTTGGCGGCTGCCGTCACGCTGCTGGAGACCAGACCACCGGCGTCGTCGACCAGGGTCTTGAAACTCTGGTCCAGGGCCGCACCGGCGCGCTCGATGACCTGAGTGGAAAAGCCCACCACCACCTTGCCGATTTCCACGCCGTTGGGACTGATGGAGGCATCCACGCGATAGACCGAGGGATCCCGGGTCGCCGCATCCAGCACCTTGGCCAGGGCACCCTCGCCCTGCCCCATGGCGAGCAGGCGCGCCACGCGCTCATCCTGACGATTGAGATAACGGGTCAGATTCTGACCCTGGGCATCCTGGAAGACGACGAACAGCACCTCGGGATTGCCCTGCGCCCGGCGCGCCAGATCGGACAGCGCCGGTACATCGGCATCCCACATCGCCTTGGGCGCCACACCCGCCAGCAACTCGGCCAGATTCTGCGCATTGCTCTTGAGGGTAGCGGTCAGGGTTTCACCCACCTGCTGCCGCTCGCGCGCCAGGCGTTGCGCAAGCCCCTCGGCCAGCCGCGTGCGGGTCTGCCCGGCCAGCTCGGCAAGACTGCCATCCACCTCGCCACCGGCCTGGCGCAGGGTATCGGCGAGCTGCTCGGATTCACCGGACAGGCGTGCGGCCAGACCGGACTGCAGGCCCTTCACCGCATCCTGGGTCAGCCAGAGCGCCAGACCCACCTGGAGAACGACGGCGAGCAACAGGCTGATGAATACCGGCAGCAACAGGCGGCTGCGCAGCAGCGACAAGAGAAACGACATGGGGGTCTCCAGCGGCGAGGGACATTTACAGGCTGTCGGCCAACTCGAGAAGAGCTGGAGCCTCAGCGATAAATAGTCATAGCAATATGCTGGCCATTTCGGACCAGCGGCCATCCGCGACCTACCAGCGTCTTTCGCACCCCGAAAACAGAAAAGCCCCGCGGGGCGGGGCTTTTCAGGCTGCATCCTTTTAGCGCATCAGGCGAAAGGATGGCGCAGCACGATGGTTTCCTTGCGATCCGGACCGGTCGAGACGATGTCGATCGGCGCCTCGACCAGCTCGGCGATACGGCGGATGTAGGCCTGGGCGTTGGCCGGCAGCGCCTCGAGGCTCTGGGCACCCACGGTGGATTCGCTCCAGCCGGGCATGTCCTCGTACACCGGCTGCAGACCGGTGTAGCTGTCGGCGTCGGTGGGCGCCTCGGTCAGCAGGTTGCCGGCGGCATCCTTGTAACCGGTGCAGATGCGCACGGTTTCCAGACCGTCGAGCACGTCCAGCTTGGTCAGGCACAGGCCGGAGATGCTGTTGATCTCGATGGAGCGACGCAGGATGACGGCATCGAACCAGCCGCAACGGCGCGGACGACCGGTGACGGAGCCGAATTCATGGCCCTGCTTGGCCAGGTAGGCACCGGTCTCGTCGAACAGCTCGGTCGGGAAGGGACCGGAGCCGACGCGGGTGGTGTAGGCCTTGGTGATGCCGAGGATGTAGTCCAGGTACAACGGACCCACGCCGGAACCGGTCGCCACGCCACCGGCGGTGGTGTTGGAACTGGTAACGAAGGGATAGGTGCCGTGGTCGATGTCCAGCAGGGTGCCCTGGGCACCTTCGAACATCAGGTTCTCACCGGCCTTGCGCAGCTCGTGCAGACGACTGACGACGTCCATGACCAGCGGCTGCATGACCTTGGCGTGCTCCATCGCCTCGTCGTAGGTCTTCTGGAAGTCCACCGGCGGCTCGTTGAAGTAGTTCTGCAGGACGAAATTGTGGTAGTCCAGCACTTCCTTGAGCTTGACCGCGAAACGCTCCGGGTGGAACAAATCGCCGACACGCAGACCGCGACGGGCGATCTTGTCTTCGTAGGCCGGGCCGATGCCGCGACCGGTGGTACCGATCTTGGCTTCGCCACGGGCCTTCTCACGCGCCTGATCCAGGGCCACGTGATAGGGCAGGATCAGCGAGCAGGCCGAGCTGATGCGCAGGCGCTCGCGCACCGGCACGCCGCGCGCTTCCAGCTCGCCGACTTCCTTGAACAGGGCTTCCGGCGACAGCACCACGCCATTGCCGATCAGGCACTGGGTGTCGGCGCGCAGGATGCCCGAGGGAATCAGCCGCAGGATGGTCTTCTGGCCATCGATGACCAGCGTGTGGCCGGCATTGTGACCGCCCTGATAACGCACCACCGCAGCGGCCTGGTCGGTCAGCAGATCCACGATCTTGCCCTTGCCCTCATCACCCCACTGGGTGCCCAGGACGACGACGTTCTTACCCATAACCTTATCCCCTGTCAGGAAGATTTCTGTCGGCCAGGCCGACGATGCTCACGTTCACCCGGATGCCAGATCCGGTGCTTAGGAATTCAAGGGCACCACGACCCAGGCGCCCTGCTGCTCGACCAGGCGGCGATCGCAACCCGAGCTGTGCAGCTGGTCCGCGTCGTCATGACCGGTGGCCTGGACCACCCGCTCGCCCGCGGCGCGCAATTCGCGCACCGCCTGCCAGAGCACCGGCGCATGGCCAGCCGGCGCCCAGATGCCGCGACGTGGTTCGTCGAGCACGGCGGTGCCCAGCTCGACGAGGGTCTTCAGATCGGTGGAAAAACCGGTGGCGGGACGCGAGCGCCCGAAGTCGGCACCGATGTTGTCATAGCGACCACCCTGGGCGATGGACTGCCCGGTGCCCGGCACGAAGGCGGCGAAGACCACCCCGGTGTGGTAGTGATAACCGCGCAGCTCGCCCAGATCGAAATACAGCGGCACGCCCGGGAAACGACCCCTGAGCGATTCGGCCAGAGCGATCAGCTCGTCCAGCGACTGCAGGACGCCTGCGGGCGCACCCGCCAGCCGCTGCCGGGCCTGGTCGAGCACCGCGGCATCGCCGCTGAGTTCAGCCAGGGCACGCAGCCAGCCACGCTCGGCGGCGGGCAACTCGGCGGTTAGCTCGGCGATCTCGTCGACCGCCTTGCGCTGCAGGGCATCGAACAGCTGCTGCTCGCTGGCGCCGGAGATGCCGGCCGCCTGGCACAGCCCGCGATAGATTCCCACGTGCCCCAGATCCATGTGGATATCGGGCACCTGGGCCTGCTCGAGCACATCGAGCATCAGGCTGATGACTTCCAGATCCCCTTCGCTGCCGGGCACGCCATAGAGCTCGGCGCCGACCTGGATCGGGCTGCGCGAGGTGGACAGGGCACGGGGACGGGTATGCAGCACGCTGCCGGCATAGCACAGTCGGCTCGGGCCGCTCTGCCTGAGGCTATGGGCTTCCATGCGCGCCACCTGGGGCGTGATGTCGGAGCGGAAGCCCATGAGGCGACCGGAACTGGGATCGGTCACCTTGAAGGTGCGCAGCTCCAGCTCCTTGGCCGCGCCGGTGAGCAGCGATTCCAGGAATTCCAGGTGCGGGGTGATGACGAACTCGTAGCCCCAGCAATGGAACAGTTCCAGCACCCGGCGCCGAGCGCCTTCGATGCGCGCCGCGTCGGGCGGCAGGATTTCCTCGATACCGTCAGGCAGCAGCCAGCGGTCTACCGTAGCCATTAGGCCTCTTCTCCATGTCATGGATCGGCACGCGGCTGCCGAGGTCGGCGCAGTGGATTCCTGGAGAATCCTGCCGCCGGATCAAGCCGCTCTGCCGTGGATTGCTACCCGGATCAGCCAGGGCGTCGCCCTTCCACGGGTTTCGTACGGACGCAAAAAAGCCGGGGATGGCCCCGGCTGATTCATGATAACACGAAAAAATCGGCGATCGGGGATGAACGACGAGCGAAGCCTAGCCGTCGTTCATCCCGGACCTCACTGCCCCGGACTCTGGAAATACTTGAAGAAATCGCTCTTCGGATCCAGCACCAGGACATCGCTCTTGCTGGAGAAGCTGGAGCGATAGGCCTGCAGGCTGCGATAGAAGGAGAAGAACGACGGATTCTTCGAGTAGGCCTGGGAATACACCTGGGCCGCCTGGGCATCACCCTCACCGCGAGCCTGTTCGGCCTGGCGATAGGCTTCGGCCAGCAGCACGCGGCGCTGACGATCGGCGTCGGCACGGATGCCTTCGGCCAGTTCGCGACCCTTGGCGCGGTGCTCACGGGCTTCCCGTTCGCGCTCGGTACTCATCCGCTCATAGACGCTGCGACTGACTTCCTTGGGCAGGTCGATGGCCTTGACGCGCACGTCCAGTACCTCGATACCCAGCTCCTGGTTGGCCATCTTGTTCAGCGCCGCGGTCAGCGAACCGACCATGGCATCCCGCTCACCGGAGACCACCTCATGCAGGGTGCGACGACCGAACTGGTCACGCAGTCCCGCTTCCAGGCGGCGCAGCAGGCGTTCGTCGGCAATCTGCTTGAGGCCCGAAGTCGCGGTGTAGTAGCGATCGGCATTGAAGATGCGCCACTTGGCGTAGGCATCGACCATCACCGCTTTCTTTTCCAGCGTCAGGAAACGCTGCGTCGGGGTATCCAGCGTCTGCAGGCGGGCATCGAACTTGCGTACCCGGTTGACGTACGGGATCTTGAAGTGCAGACCGGGCTCCAGGTTGGGCTCGACCACGCGACCGAAGCGCAGCATCACCGCGCGCTCGGTCTCCTTCACCACGAACAGACTGCTCCAGGCAGCAAGGCCCAGAACGACCACGACGATCAGCGCGGCCAGCGATTTGTTGCTCATCAGCGGCTCTCCCTCGTACGCGCTTCGGTGGACTGCGGCAGATTGCGAATGACCGAGGCCGCCGTGTCGCTCGATGCCGCCGGGGCAGCACCGCTGCTGATGGCCGAGGTCGGTGCCGGGGCACGGTTCTGCATCAGCTTGTCGAGCGGCAGATAGAGCAGATTCTGGCCGGCCTGACCGGTGACCATGATCTTGCTCGACTGGCCAAGCACTTCCTGCATCGTCTCGATGTACAGACGCTCGCGGGTCAGCTGCGGATTGGCCGCGTACTGGACCGCCAGCTGGCTGAAGCGCGAGGCATCACCCTGGGCACGGGCCACGACTTCGTCGCGATAGCCGTTGGCTTCCTCGATGATGCGCTGGGCAGCACCGCGAGCCTCGGGGATCACGCCATTGGCATAGGCTTCGGCCTGGTTCTTCTCGCGCTGCTCATCCTCGCGAGCACGGATCACGTCGTCGAAGGCTTCCTGAACTTCACGCGGCGCCGCCGCGCTCTGGATGTTCACCTGGGTCACCGTGATGCCGGTGCCATAGGTGTCGAGGAAGCGCTGCAGACGCTCGCGCACATTGGTGGCGACCTGCTCGCGGCCGTCGGTCAGCAACTGATCCATGGTCGAGGAGCCGGCCACGTGGCGCACGGCGCTGTCGGTCGCCTGCTGCAGGCTGACCTCGGGCTGGTCGACGTTGAGGACGAAGTCCTTGAGGTTGGTGATGCGGTACTGGACGGTCAGCGGCACCTCGACGATGTTCTCGTCCTGGGTCAGCATGGCGCCCTGCTTGCTGTAGGCCCGCTCACGGGTCACGTTTTCCTGGTACTTGGTCTCGAAGGGCGGGAAGTAGATGTTCAGGCCGGGCCCTACCGTCTCATGGTATTTGCCCAGGCGCAGCACCACCGCCTGCTCCTGCTCGTCCACGACGTAGACGGCGTTGTACAGCCAGAGCGCGCCGACCAGCAGTACGCCCAGGAGCAGCAAGCCCTTGCCACCACCTGAGCCGAAACTGTCGCCGCCACTGCCGCCGGACCGCTTCTTGCCGCCGACCAGGCGGTTGATGCGGTCCTGAAACTTACGCAAGGCTTCGTCGAGATCCGGCGGCCCCTTGCGTCCACCATTGCCGCCACCGTTGTTGTTGCGGCCGCCCCAGGGGTCTTGATTGTTCGAGTTGCCACCGGGCTCGTTCCAAGCCATAGCGCTCTCCCTACTGATAACGCGAAAACGCGCCGAAATGGCGCGCCGACCAATGCTACCGGATGGTCCCTGCCCGAACAAAAGCGCCGAGCGGGGGTTTATTGCAAAACATGTTGCTGGATAAAGACTTCCGGTTCTTCACCGGCCCGGCTGAGCAGTCGATTGAGTTCGGCGCGGGGTACTCGTACAGACAACAGGATGTTGCCTTCGTCATCATGATCGTCCTGGCGAACCACGCCCAGGTCGAACAGCTGCGCGCGCAGCCGGGCATGCCGCTGAGGCAGGCGCAGCACGCCGACGAAGAGATCCTCGCCAAGCAATTCGGCGACGGCCTGACCGACCAGCTCCAGACCGCGACCTTCGCGCGCCGACACCCAGACCCGGATCGGGCGTCCGGTTTCGTCGTCGCGCTGGATATGGGGCTCGACCCCGTCGAGCAGATCGAGCTTGTTGTAGATTTCCAGCATCGGCAGCTCATCGGCGCCGATTTCGTGCAGCACCGCCTCGACCTGCTCGATCTGCAGCTGGCGATCGTCCTCGTGGGCATCGATCACGTGCAGCAACAGGTCGGAGTTGCTGGATTCCTCCAGGGTCGCGCGGAACGCCTCGACCAGCTTGTGCGGCAGATGGCGGATGAAGCCCACGGTATCGGCCAGCACGATCGGCCCCAGATCCGGCAGCTCCAGACGGCGCAGGGTGGGGTCGAGGGTGGCGAACAGCAGGTTGGCCGCATAGACGCCGGATTCGGTGAGGCTGTTGAACAGGGTGGACTTGCCGGCGTTGGTATAACCGACCAGGGACACCGAGGGGATCTCGGCCCGCCGACGCCCACGACGGGCCTGCTCGCGCTGGCTGCGCACCTTGTCCAGGCGCTGGCGGATCTGGCGGATGCGGATCCGCAGGAGACGGCGGTCGGTCTCCAGCTGGGTTTCACCCGGACCGCGCAGACCGATACCGCCCTTCTGCCGTTCGAGGTGGGTCCAGCCGCGTACCAGCCGCGTGCTCATGTGTTCGAGCTGGGCGAGTTCCACCTGCAGCTTGCCCTCGTGGGTCCGGGCGCGCTGGGCGAAGATATCGAGAATGAGGCCCGTGCGGTCGAGGACGCGGCACTCGAAGGCTTTTTCGAGGTTGCGTTCCTGACTGGGCGTGAGGTCATGGTTGAAGATGACCAGATCGGCGGCATGGGCGTGCACCTGATCGTGCAGTTCCTCGACCTTGCCGGTACCGATGAGATAACGCGCGGTCGGCTGACTGCGATTCACCGTGACGAAAGACACGGTCTCCGCACCCGCCGATCGCGCGAGTTCGAGAAACTCCTGAGGATCTTCGCGCGCCTCGGGATGCAGGCCTTCCAAATGGACCAGAATGGCCCGCTCACCACCTTCGTGACGCTCGAAGAACAACAGGGCGCTCCTCTTGTTATTTATTCGCTATCCGACTCGCTCGTCTCGGAGCTGGGCAGACGGACCGGGCGGCTCGGCACCACGGTGGAGATTGCATGCTTGTAGACCATCTGGCTGACGGTATTCTTGAGCAGAATCACGAACTGGTCGAAGGACTCGATCTGACCCTGCAGCTTGATACCGTTGACGAGATAGATGGAAACCGGAACGCGCTCTTTACGCAGGGTGTTCAGGTAAGGGTCTTGTAGCGAATGCCCTTTTGACATCGTGTCGCTCTCCTAAGGAAATGAAAATACCGATCTGGCGACATGCCAGTTTCCGCTGCCCACCATGGACACGCGGACAAAAACGATTCAGCTGTGGAGCGATATGGTGTCACCGACCAGGCATTTCAAGATCCGCGGCAGATTGTCACAAGCCAGGCTGTCGAAGCTGTGCGCGGCGGGCCAGCCACGCAACCAGGTCAACTGCCGCTTCGCCAATTGCCGCGTCGCCGCAACGCCACGCGCCACCATCTCTTCCCGCGTGCAATCCCCTTCCAGGAACTCCCACACCTGACGATAGCCTACGGATCGCATGGACGGCAGACCAGGATGCAGATCGGGACGTTCCCGCAAGGCTGAAACTTCGTCGATGAAGCCCTGTTCCAGCATCAGATTGAAGCGCTCGGCGATACGCGCATGGAGCACCTCACGCCGACCGGGCGCCAGGATCAATTGGGCCACAGTATAGGGTAATTGCGTCTGGGGCGCGCCGTTCGAATCGGCATTGGCGCTCATTTGCAGCGCGCGATGCGCGGTCATCGACTGGCCGCTGACCCGATACACCTCGAGGGCGCGCAGGAGCCGCTGGGGGTCGTTGGGATGGATGCGCGCAGCCGACACCGGATCGACCTCGGCCAGTTGCCGATGGATCTCGCCCCAGCCCGCCGTGGCCGCCAGCGCCTCGATCTCGGCGCGCACCCCGGCATCGGCCCCCGGCATGTCGGCCAGGCCTTCGAGCAGGGCCTTGAAGTAGAGCATGGTGCCGCCCACCAGCAGGGGGATGCGTCCGGCCGCGGTGATCTCGGCCATGGCCGCCAGGGCATCGGTACGAAATTCGGCGGCGGAATAGCTCTCGGCGGGATCGCGGATGTCCACCAGCCGGTGCGGATGGGCGGCCAGCAGCTCGGCGTCAGGTTTGGCGGTGCCTATGTCCATGCCGCGATAGATGAGCGCCGAGTCCACGCTGATCAGCTCTATGGGCAGCAGCCGTGCCAGCTCGATGGCGAGATCGGTCTTGCCGGAGGCGGTCGGGCCCATGAGGAAGATGGCGGGCGGCAGGGGGGCGGTCATGAGGGATTCTCGAAGGGCGCCGAGCGGGACACGGCGGGGCGGTCAGCGGCCGCGCAGGAAGAGTTTGTCCAGGTCATCCAGGCTGAGCTGGGCCCAGGTGGGCCGACCGTGGTTGCACTGGCCGCTGCGCTCGGTGGTTTCCATGTCGCGCAGCAGGGCATTCATCTCCGGCAGAGTCAGCCGCCGGTTGGCGCGTACCGAGCCATGGCAGGCCATGGTGCCGAGCAATTCGTTGAGGTGCGCCTGGATGCGATCGCTGGTGCCATAGTCCAGCAGGTCGGCGAGCACGTCCTGCACCAGTCGCGCGGCCTGGGCCTGCTTGAGCAGCGCGGGGATCTGCCGGATGGCCAGGGTCTCGGGGCCGAGCCGCTGCAATTCGAAGCCGAGCCGCTCGAACCACTGGCCGTGCTCTTCGGCGCAATCGGCCTCGCGCTCGCTGACCGCCAGGGATTCCGGCACCAGCAGCGGCTGACCGCGCAGGCCTTCGCTGGCCATGGCTACCTTGAGCCGCTCGTAGGTGATGCGCTCGTGGGCGGCGTGCATGTCCACCAGGATCAGGCCCTGGGCATTCTCGGCGAGGATGTAGATGCCCTTGAGTTGCGCCAGGGCATAACCCAGCGGCGGTACGTCGCCCTGCTCCGCCGGCAGGGACGCGGCTTCGGCGCCCTCCGGCAGCGGCGCGAAGAAGGCCTTGTAGGCGCTCTGCACCTCGGCCACCGGCGCGCCCGCATAGGGCTGCGGGGTGGGCGCGTAATGCGCGGCGCCACCCGCCCCGCCGCCACCGGCGAAGGGCTGGGCCGGCGGCGGAGGGCTGTCGTGCAACATGGCGGCGGCCAGGCGCATCTCGCCCTGGGGGCCGAATTCACCGGCGGCCGGACCGCTCAGCGGCGCCGGGGCCGTGGGCACCACTACGGCGAGCTGGTCGTCCGGGCGGATATCGCCGAGGGCGCGGTGCAGGGTGCCGTAGAGGAAGTCGTGCACCTGGCGGCTGTCGCGGAAGCGCACCTCGTGCTTGGTGGGATGGACGTTGACGTCCACCACCGCCGGATCCACTTCCAGGAACAGCACGAAGGCCGGGTGGCGGCCGTTGTAGAGAACGTCGCGATAGGCCTGGCGCACCGCATGGGCGACCAGCTTGTCGCGCACCATGCGGCCGTTGACATAGAAGTACTGCAGATCCGCCTGGCTGCGCGAAAAGGTCGGCAGGCCGACCCAGCCCCACAGGCGCAGACCGTTGCGCTCGTGCTCCAGCGGCAGCGCCTGTTCGAGAAAGGCCGGGCTGCAGACCGCGCCGACTCGCCGCCCCTGGCTCTGGGGATCGCTCGCCGGATGCAGGGCCAGCACGCTCTTGCCGTTGTGTCGCAGATGAAAACCCACGTCGAAGCGCGCCAGCGCCAGGCGCCGCACTACTTCCTGCAGGTGATCGAATTCGGTCTTTTCGGCACGCAGGAACTTGCGCCGCGCCGGGGTATTGAAGAACAGGTCGCGCACCTCCACCGAGGTGCCCTGGGGATGCGCGGCGGGCTGCACCCGTGGCTGCATCTCGCGGCCTTCGGTCTCCACCTGCCAGGCCTGGTCCTCGCCGCGAAAACGCGAGGTCAGGGTAAGGCGCGACACCGAACTGACCGACGCCAGGGCCTCGCCGCGAAAGCCCAGGCTGGTGACGCTTTCCAGTTCGTCCAGGTGATAGATCTTGCTGGTGGCATGGCGCGCCAGGGCCAGGTGCAGGTCATCCGCCGGGATGCCATGCCCGTCGTCGCGGATGCGCAGCAGCTTGACCCCGCCCTGCTCCACCTCGATATCGATGCGCCGGGCACCGGCGTCCAGGCTGTTCTCCAGCAGCTCCTTGGCCACCGAGGCGGGGCGTTCGACCACCTCGCCGGCGGCGATCTGGTTGGACAGCCGCGGGCTGAGCAGCTGGATGCGCCGGGGTTCAGTCATTGCTGGCCGCCAGTTCGTGGGTGGGGATGGTCAACACCTGACCGGAGCGGATGTGATTGCCGCGCAGCCCGTTGGCGGCGCGCAGGGTGGAGAGGTCGACATCATAGCGGCGGGCGATGAGGCTCAGGCTTTCGCCCGGCTGCACCCGGTGCTGATCGAAGCCACGCACGCTGCCGACCTTGTCGCCCCGCTGCTCGCGCTGCCAGGCCAGGTAGGTGCCTGGCGGCGGACGATGCTGGAAGTACTGCACGATACCGGCCTGGATCTGCCGGGCGAGCAGGCCCTGGTGCGCCGGACTGGCCAGCTTGGCCGACTCGTTGGCATTGGTGATGAAGCCGGTCTCCACCAGGATCGAGGGGATGTCCGGCGATTTCAGCACCATGAAACCGGCCTGCTCCACCCGCGAATGCAGGAGCTTGGTCGCGCGCCCGACCTGACCGAGGATGGTCTGGCCGACCTCCAGGCTGGAGGCCACGGTGGCGGTCATGGACAGGTCCATGAGCACCCCGGCGAGCATCGGGTCCTTGTTGTCCAGGGCATCGGACACCCCGCCGACCTGGTCGGAGCGGTTTTCCGCATCGGCCAGCCAGCGCGCTGCCTCGGAGGTGGCGCCGCGCTGGGACAGGGCGAAGACGGTGACGCCCTCGGCGCTGGCGCTGGGCGCGGAGTCGGCATGGATGGAGATGAATAGGTCGGCCCCCTTCTTGCGGGCGATGACCTGTCGCTGGCGCAACGGGATGAAGTAGTCGCTGGTGCGGGTCAGCTCGGCGCGAAAGCCCTTCTGCCGATTGAGATTGGCCTGCAGCTGCTTGGCGATGGCCAGCACCACGTTCTTCTCGTACAGCCGGCCGCGGCCGATGGCGCCCGGATCCTCACCGCCATGACCGGGGTCGATCACCACCACCACGTCGCGCTTGCCGCTGGGGCTGGAGGGCAGACGGGTCGCCGGCTGGGCCGGGGTCACCGGGGTGGCCGGCAGGTTGGGCGTGACGGTGGCGGGAATATCGCTGGCGGCAGGGTCGGTGCCCTGGTCGTAGAGATCGACCACCAGGCGATTGCCGTATTCCTTATTGGGCGCCAGGGTAAAACTCTTGGGCGTCAGGGCACCCTTGGTGTCCAGCACCAGGCGCACCTCGCCCGGCGAGCGCTGGGCCGCGCGCAGGCCGGTGATGGGAGTATTGCGCAGCGGCTTTTCGTTCAGCCCACCGTCGAGCTGCGCGCCGGACAGGTCGATGACGATGCGATCCGGGGCACTGAGGGTGAAGACGCTGGCCTTGACCGGGCCGGTCAGATCGAACACCAGACGGGTATTGTCGGGCGCACGCCAGACGCGCATGCCCTTGATCTGGGTGGCGGCCAGCAACTGACTGCTGAGAATCAACAACAACAGGCCGAGTCCCGACCTGAAAAAACGCTTGCGCATGCCTGCGACCGTATAGCTGGAGAACGAGGGATCGGCGCCTAGGGCGCGAGGGCGGCGCACCAGGCCTCGCCGTGAGCGCCCTGGCTGACCAGGCGTAGATCACGGCCGTCGGCGCGTGGCGTAATGGTAATGTCCAGGTCGGGCTTTGGCAAAAAGCCCTGACCGCGCTCGGGCCATTCCACCAGGCACAAGGCCTCGGGTGTGAAGTAGTCGCGAATCCCCATGAATTCCAGTTCTTCCGGATCGGCCAGGCGGTAGAGGTCGAAGTGATAGACCGCACCGCTGGCCAGTTCGTAGGGTTCAACCAGGGTGAAGGTCGGACTCTTCACCGCGCCGCCATGGCCGAGACCGCGCAGGATGCCCCGCGACAGAGTGGTCTTGCCGGCACCCAGATCGCCGTGCAGATAGAGCACGCCGCGACCGCCGCTGGCCTGGGCCAGGCGGGCACCCAGGGCATACATGGCGTCTTCGTCGGCGGCGTGCAGGGTCAATTCAGACATGGCTGGAGTTCCTCGAGCAACTGGCGGGCGACCGGGGGCAGATCGCTGGCGGCGAGACCGCGGCCCTGGCGACCCAGCTCGGCGCCGGCACGGCCATGCAGCCAGGCACCCAGACAGGCGGCCTCGAAAGGTGCCAGCCCCTGCCCCAGCAGGGCGGCGATGATACCGGTGAGAATGTCTCCCAGGCCACCCGTGGCCATCGCCGGATGCCCTTCTCCGCACAGCGCCATGCGGCCGTCCGGGTGGGCGATCAGGGTGCCGAAGCCCTTGAGCAGCGCCACGCCGCCGTAGCGCCGCGCCAGTTCGCGGGCGCTGCCGGGGCGATCGGCCTCGATGTCCTTGATCGAGACCTCCAGCAGCCGCGCCGCTTCGCCCGGATGAGGCGTCATCACCCAGGGCCCACGTGGCGCCTCGACCACTCCGGCGGCCAGCAGATTGAGGGCATCGGCGTCCCAGACCTGGGCGACGTCCAGCGTCGCGGCGGCACTGGCCAGGGCCTTGCCCCAGGCGCCCTGGCCCAGGCCCGGTCCGACCGCGAGCACATCGGCCTTCCTGGCCAGCTCCAGCACGGCGAAACTGGAGTGCACCCCGGCGACCATGACCTCCGGCCGCCGCGCCAGCACCGCGGTCACATTGGACGGCCGGGTCGCCAGGCTGAGCATGCCCACACCACAGCGCAGCGCCGCCTCGCTGGTCATGATGGCTGCGCCACCAGTACCTTCGTCGCCGCCGATCACCAGCAGATGACCGTATTGCCCCTTGTGCGCATTGAGCGGGCGCGCCGCCAGGCGTGGCAGGTTGCCAGGCGCCAGGCGCTGGGCCGTGGCATGGGCGGGATTCTGCGGCTCCTCCACCAGCGGCTCGAATACCAGACTGCCGACGTGATCCGGGCCCTTGCCGGTGAACAGCCCGAGCTTGAGGCCGATGAAGGTGATGGTCAGATCTGCGCGCACCAGAGCGCCCGCCGCAGCGCCGGTGTCGGCATCCAGTCCGGACGGCAGGTCGATGGCCACCACCGGCAGTTCGCTGGCGTTGATCCGCTCGATGGCCGCGGCATAGGGCTCGCGTGCGGCGCCCTTGAGCCCGGTGCCCAGCAAGGCATCGACCACCAGCCCCTCCAGCGGAGCGTCCGCGCGCCAGGGCTGGATATCCACGCCGGCGGCGAGGGCCTCGGCATGGGCCTGGGCAGCATCGCCCTGGAGTCCGGCCGGCTCGGCCAGGTGCCAGACCCGCGCCTGCCAGCCGGCCTTGCGCGCCAGCGCAGCGACCAGATAGCCGTCGCCGGCATTGTTGCCGCCGCCGGCCAGCACGCAGAGGGCGCCAGCATGGGGCCAGCCGTGGCGCAACGAGCGCCATGCCGCGGCCGCCGCGCGTCTCATCAACTCGAGACCGGGCAGACCGCCGGCGATCAGTTGGGCGTCGAGATCCCGTACCTGCTGGGCGCTGTAGAGCTGGAACGGCAGTTCGTCGTGCATGCTGGGAAAGCCTCCGGAGTCTGGCAAAATAGGCGGCCCTCCTGCCTGTGCGTTCCCGTCGATGTCCGCTGTCGCTCTCGATCTCGCCGCCCTGGCCGACCTCATCAAGACCTGGGGTCGGGAATTGGGCTTTCAGCAGACCGGCATCGCCGGGCTGGATCTGGCACGTCACGAGGAACATCTGGAGCGCTGGCTGGCCGCCGGTTTCCACGGCGAGATGGACTATATGGCCGCGCACGGCAGCAAACGTTCGCGACCGGCCGAACTGGTCCCGGGGACCCTGAGGGTGGTTTCCCTGCGCATGGACTACCTGCCCGGCGACACCCGCATGAGCGAGCGCCTGGCCGACAGAGCGGCTGCCTACGTCTCGCGCTATGCCCTGGGCCGCGACTACCACAAGCTGATCCGCAAGCGCCTGCAACAGCTGGCCGAGCGCATCCAGGGCGAGATCGGCCCCTTCGGCTATCGCGCCTTCGTCGACAGTGCGCCGGTGCTGGAAAAGGCCATCGCCGAACAGGCCGGCCTGGGCTGGATCGGCAAGAACACCCTGGTGCTCAATCGCAAGGCCGGCAGCTGGTTCTTTCTCGGCGAACTCTTCGTCGATGTGCCCCTGCCGGTGGACGAACCTACCCCGCGCGATCACTGCGGCACCTGCCGCGCCTGCCTGGACATCTGCCCGACCCAGGCCTTCATCGGCCCCTATCAGCTCGACGCCCGGCGCTGCATCTCCTACCTGACCATCGAGTTCAAGGGCTCCATCCCGCTGGAGCTGCGGCCACTAATCGGCAACCGGGTCTTCGGCTGCGACGACTGCCAGCTGGTCTGCCCCTGGAATCGCTTCGCCAAGCCGACTGCCGAAGGCGATTTCCAGCCGCGTCACAGTCTGGACAGCGCCAGCCTGGCCGAACTGTTCCGCTGGACCGAAGCCGAATTCCTCAGCCGCACCGAAGGCTCGCCCCTGCGCCGCGCCGGCTACGAGCGCTGGCTGCGCAATCTGGCCGTCGGCCTGGGCAATGCCCCCACCAGCATACCGGTTGTGGAAGCCCTGAAGCTGCAGCGCGAACACCCCTCACCCCTGGTGCGCGAACACGTGGAATGGGCGCTGCAGCGGCACGGCGAGGCCTGAGCGACAATCTCGAACGGTCAAGGCCCTACCGCGGTATAGGGAATCGGCGCCCACCAGCTGCCGTAGGGCACGCCGTACTTGTCGACATAGCTTTTAACCACCGGCGACAGCGGTCGATACTTGCCGTTGGATTTACCGCCGTAGGGCCCCTTGGGTTCGATCGCGGCCTGGAGGGTCAGAACTTCGATGGGATCGAGGCAGGGGCCCATGATCCAGACCTTGACCACCCCACCGGGCGCCAGGCCGATGGTGAGGTCCTTGCGATAATCCGAGGTGCGACCACTGACCGGACACTCGGCTGGTAGACGCTCGACCATTTTTTCCCTGGCCCAATCGGGGATGGTGAACAGCGCGTGGTAGGTTTGAGGCTCGACCATGGATTGCCAGCGTAAGGAGACGACGTAGGGTAGATCTAAGCCGGTTAGGTTACGGCCGGCACCGGAGCCGATCCTTTTAGGCCAGCCTCTGGCGGTAGCCGATAGGCTGGCTGGCTCGCCCATGGCGACTACTCCCCTCATGGCATTGGGAAAGATACGCCCACTGTTGTCGCCAATGTTGGCTTGCTCCAGCCAGACTTCCATATAGTTGGGCGCCAGAAAGCCCAGGTACCAGGCGTCATAGGGCAGTTTGTTCGCGGCGCCGGACTGGCAACCCGCCAGACTCATGAACAGGGCGATAGACAGCAGCCAGCGCCTCATCGCGGGTACCCTACTTGGGGACTATTGGGATAGAGGCTGCGCCTACCATCGACGGTGGGTGCATCGACGAAGATTGCATCCACATTGCCCAGGCCACTGCCCACACGCGCATTCCAGTGAGCCGATCTGTGCACATAGCGACTGAGCAGCAGACGATTTTCGGCCTGACTCAGTGCCTCAGGTGCGTGCGGACTGCCCGCCTGAAGCTTGCTGGCTATAGGAACCAGATCGGCCGGCAAGCGCCACTCCGGATCCTCGTCATCGAGGGTCGTGAACGGGACGCCCTGAGCGCTGGCCAGACGGTGCATCATCCGCAGGTAAACCAGGGATAGTTCTCCACGAACCTTTCGCTCCAGCCGTATCGCAGCGAAGACTTCGACTTCCGGCAGGTCGCCCCGTACGCGGGGCAACTCGAGGCGCCAGGTATCAATGCCAAGACGAGTGCTGGTTGAGTCGTACCAAGGCGCCCCTTGCAGGCGCCGCAACTCCAGTTCGGCCTGACGATAGCTCCAGGACTGGTGGCTATCCGTGCCCCTGGGCTCGCGGGAAGCCCTCGGCCGGGTCAACAACAATTGCTCCTGCATCTCATCCGGATAGCCACCCCCGACATCGGCATGTGCGCCAGACAGAAATATCTCCTCATGCTCAGGTGCCACGCTGTTCAAGGCGAAATTACGGCGGTACTCATGCTGCGCGGCCAACTGCACTACCTTTAGCGCGCAACCGGATGGTAAATAAAGATTAAGTCCAGGATTTACTGCATTGGCCGGACTGAAATCGCCTCGCAGGGGATCGGCGATCGCTGCCACGGTATCGAACAAACCGATAAAGTTGAGTCTTGCCTTGGCGCGGTGCCAGGAAAAACACGGCAACAGTCCTATAGCCGCGATACCGCCATCCGCTTTGAGCACTTCATTGGCAAAATGCCGCGCTGCGGCTGCTCCTCTGCTAAAACCAAAAAGATCAAAATCAATAGCTTCGACAGTTACGTTGGGATTGTTTCGTTTGAATTGGTCATAGCTGTCTCCAAAGGCTTTCGGGAACGTCTGGACACAAGCAAGGACGCCACTGGCTCCTAGGCCAGTACCCATTGAAAATAGGCTATCTGCCTGGCCGGCACGGGTGCCAATACCTTCAATGTAGATACGAAGTGTGGCTGTTGACTCGTCGCCCTCAAGTACGCGCGTGGCATCGCTTTTATACAGTCCGAAAAGCCGCGCAATATTCGTCTCCGCCCCCGCATAGCTGCCATCGGCACTCAGCATGAACTTCTCGCAATGCCTTGCGATGCTGCGCGCCTGATCCTGGCGAAACCCCTGCTCTTCCGCCCGACAAGCCGCACCGGTGGCGGCATTGAAGAGGTTGTTGCCGGTGCCGTCGAAGAAGACGCCGATGCGCAGGGTGATGCGCTGTTCTAGCGGGCGCTCCGCCTGTTCGGCGGCTTCATCCCTGGCAACGGGTGCGCTCTCCGGGTGGCTGGCAGGCTCCTCGATATCCCGTCGCTCCCGGGAGCGCAGTGCCGAAGGCTTGCCCTGCCCCGGTGCCAGGCCGGTAGTGCCTGCATGGCTTGCGCAGGCGCCCTTGGGCGCGCCGCCGGCGTCCAGGCCGATGATGACGCTGCCCGAGCCGCCGATCACCACGCCGCCATGGCTGGTAAGGCTGCCGAGCACCGCCGCAGGCCGGCCGTTGATCAGGACAGTAGGGATGACCGCGGCGCTCAGGACCGCGCCACAGCCGCAGGCATGGCCGAGGGTCGCGGCGGGCAGGCCATCGAAAGCGACATCGGCGGAGCCCTGGATCAGGGCGGTGGTACCGCATTGGGGGCAGGCGACGGCGTCGCCCAGGCGAGCAGCAGGCTTTCCAGACATGACCGATCTCCCTATCGGTAACTGGGGCCTGAAAAATGCCGCACAAAAGACTCTAGGACAAGCCTTTCAGGGCGATACCACGCAATTTCTCACTGCCTCAACCGTGAGGATCGTCCGGATAGGTGAAGGTCGGCATCTGCCAGTTGAATCTCAACGCCAGCAGGCGCAGCAGCAACCCCGCGGCCAGGGTGATGAGCAGCGCCTGCTCTTCGCCGAGCCACGGGCGGCAGAGCAGGTAGCAGCCGGCAGAGAGTACCGCCACGCTGGCATAGAGCTCGCGCCGGAGGATCAGGGGTACGTCGTTGCAGAGGATGTCGCGCAGGATGCCACCGCAGGTGCCGGTGAGGGTGCCGCTGACGATGACGATGGCCGGACTCAGGCCCATCTCCAGGGCCACCTGGCAACCGATCACGGTAAAGGCCACCAGGCCCAGGGCGTCGAGCACCAGGAACAGCCGGCGCAGATAGCGCATGACCCGCGCGATGGCCACGGTGGCGAGGCCCGCGCCGACGGTGAGCGCGAGGTACTCCGGGTGCTTTACCCAGCCCAGCGGATAGTGCCCCAGCAGGACGTCGCGCACCGAGCCGCCGCCCAGGGCGGTGACGCTGGCGATCAGTGCCACGCCGAACAGGTCCATGCCGCGGCGCCCCGCGGACAGGGCGCCGGTCATGGCCTCGGCGGTGATCGCGACCAGATAGAGGATGGACAGCAGCACGGACGGGTGGCCGTCAGACCTTGATGAAGTGCTCGCGATAGTGCCGCAGCTCGGCGATGGAATCGCGGATGTCGTCCAGCGCCAGGTGGCTGCCGCTCTTCTTCACGCCGTCACGCACATGGGGCGCCCAACGCGCGGCCAGTTCCTTGAGGGTGGAAACGTCCAGGTTGCGGTAGTGGAAGTAGGCTTCCAGCTCCGGCATGCGGCGATAGAGGAAGCGGCGATCCTGACAGATGCTGTTGCCGCAGATCGGCGACTTGCCCTTGGGCACCCACTGCTGCAGGAATTCCAGGGTCAGGGCCTCGGCCTGGGCGGTATCGACGGTGCTATCGCGCACCCGCTGAGTCAGCCCCGAGCCGCCGTGCTGGCGGGTGTTCCACTCGTCCATGCCGGCCAGGATCTCGTCCGACTGGTGGATGGCCAGCACCGGGCCTTCGGCCAGCACATTGAGATCGCTGTCGGTGACGATGGTGGCCATCTCGATGATCACGTCCCGATCCGGATCCAGGCCGGTCATTTCCAGGTCGATCCAGATCAGGTGCTGCGGATTGGGGGCGGTCATGGTGAACTCCTTGATGATGGCACCAGTGTAGCAGCGCGCCTGCCGCGTACCTACCGGCGCCAGAGCAGCAGCCGGCTGCCGCGCAGGTCACCTACCTCCAGCACCTGATCCGCCGGCTGGTCGGGAATCTCGAAGGTGTTGCTGATCAGCCAGCTGCCGGCCCGCTGTTCCGTGCGGGCCTTGTCGCCCAGGCGTGGCATGGGCGCCGGCGAGAGAAAGCAGTAGACGACGTCGAACTCGCCCAGCTGCACCCGCCAGAGATCGCGATAGCGCACCTGGCAATTGCGCCGCGGCAGGCAGCGCAGCCAGGCCAGGGCGAAACTCAGCGGCGCCGTCTCCACCCCGATGAAGCTGGCCTGGGGAAAGCGCCGGGACAGATCGACCAGGGTATCGCCCAGGCCGCAGCCGAGGTCGACGAAGCGAAAGGTCGGCTCGCGCTCGGCGAGCAGTTCGGCCAGCCGCTCGCGGGTCTGGCGCCCGGTGAGATAGAGCGGTACCCGCTCGCGCAGGCTGTTCCAGTTCAGCAGCAGGAGCAGCAGGAAGCCGAGCGCGGCGATGCCTGCCGAGAGTCCGCGACCGCTGACCAGGTAGAGTGCCGGGGCGAACAGCAGATTGATGAACACCCACCAGCGGGCGAGTCCCAGCAGCTCGCCCAGCAGGGCCGCCAGTACCGCCTGCAGGCAGACCAGCGCCAGCAGCGAGGGGCGCTGGCCGGCGAAGCCGGCCCACAGGCGGATGCCGACGACGGCGACCACCAGGGCGGCCAGTTGCACCAGCACGGCCAGCAACAGCGGATAGCGCGAGGCGAGATGGGCCAGCATGGGGGCTCCGGAGCGACGAGGTACGCCAAGTTTAGGTAATCCGCGAGAGGCGGCCAATGCTAGACTCAGCGGTCCTGAAACCCGCGGATATCCCATGGCCAAACGCCACCTGACCCGTCGCCAGAGCTGGCGGATCGAAAAAATCCAGACCGAACGCGCCGCCCGCGCGGAAAAGCGCGAATCCAAGCTGATCGACGAACTCGAAGGCGGCGATCTAGGACCGGAGCAACAAGGCCTGGTGATCGCCCACTTCGGCGTTCAGGTGGAGGTCGAGGATGACGAAGGCCAGCTGCAACGCTGTCACCTGCGCGCCAACCTGCCGACCCTGGTCACCGGCGACCGGGTGGTGTTTCGTCCCAGCCTCCAGGGCAACGGCGTCATCGTCGCCCAGTTGCCGCGGCGTTCGGAGATCTGCCGGCCGGACATGCGCGGTCTGCTCAAGCCGGTGGCGGCCAACGTCGACCGCCTGGTGATCGTCTTCGCCCCGCTGCCCACGCCTCACGCCAACCTCATCGATCGCTACCTGGTGGCCGCCGAGCATGCCGGCATCCAGCCATTGCTGCTGCTCAACAAGGCCGACCTGATCGACGCGCACAACGGCCCGGCGCTGGACGAGCTACTGGGCGTCTACCGCGAGCTGGACTATCCGCTGCTGGAAGTCTCGGCTCACAACGGCCTGAGCATGGACCAGCTCAAGAGCGAGCTGGACGAGCACGTCAGTGTCTTCGTCGGTCAATCGGGGGTGGGCAAGTCATCGCTGGTGAACGCCTTGCTGCCGGGCGTCGATACCCGCGTCGGGCCGCTGTCCGAGCTGACCAACAAGGGCACCCACACCACCACCACCGCCCGGCTCTTCCACTTTCCCGATGGCGGCGATCTGATCGACTCGCCCGGTATCCGCGAATTCGGCCTCAGCCACGTCAGCCGTGACGACGTCGAAGCCGGCTTCAAGGAATTCGGCGACTACCTCGGCCACTGTCGCTTCCGCGACTGCAAGCACGAGCGCGAACCCGGCTGCGCCCTGCTCGCGGCCCTGGAGCGCGGTGACATCCATCCGCAGCGGATGGCCAGTTACCGGCACATCCTGGCCAGCCTCGAAGGCGAGTCGCGCTACTAAGCAAAACGCCGGGCAAGCCCGGCGTTTTCTTGTATCAGTCGACGACCATCAGCCAAAGACGCGGAAGCGCTCGGCGTCGTCCATGAAGCCCTTCTCCGGGAAGTCCCCCTCGTTGGAACCGAAAGGCATCTGCGCGCGCAGGTGCCAGGTCTCCGGCAGCTTCCACTCGGCGGCGGCCAGGGCGTCGGGCAGCGGATTGTAGTGCTGCAGGCTGGCGCCGATGCCGGCGTTGGCCAGGGCCGCCCACACGGAGAACTGGGCAATGCCGCTGGCCTGCTCCGACCAGATGGGGAAGTTGTCGGCGTAGGCGGGATACTTGTCCTGCAGGCCGGCGACGACGTGCCGATCCTCGTAGAACAGCACGGTGCCGGCGCCGGCCGCGAAGCTGTTGATCTTGCCTTCGGTGGCGGCGAAGGCGTCGGCCGGCACGATCTGCCGCAGCGCCTGCATGACGAAGCCCCAGAACTTGTCGCTCTCGGCGCCGAACAGGATCACCGCGCGCGAGCTCTGCGAGTTGAAGGCGGAGGGCGACAGCTTGACCGCTTCCTGGATAAGCGCGGTGACCTGGTCCTGGGCCAGTGGCAGATTCTTGCCCAGCGCGTACTGGCTGCGGCGGCGCTTGATGGTGTCGATAAAGGCGTTGCTCATCGGAAGGCTCCTGCAGGGGAATCGGAGATCGGGAGACCGCGCGCCAGGGCGCAAGGTGCCCGATCCAGCATGAATACCCTTGCAGCTTAACCAGCCCTGCGCAGGCCAACGGACGAAAAAACCGAACGCTAGCAGCGAATTTTCCTATCGATCACCGCCACCCTTCAGGGCTTGCCCTGGATGACGCCGGCATCGAAGGCATTGATCTGAGTCTTGAAAGCCGCGTTGTTGATGGGTTGCGCCAGGTTGCCGGTGGCGCTGACGCCGCCACTGGAGACTCCGCTGCGGCTCGCCGCCGGTGCGGCGCCGGCCGCGGGCTTGGGTGCCTGGTTGCCACCGGCGCGGCCCTCGATGGCCTGCTGGGCCTTCTTGGTCAGCACGATGATGTCGATGCGGCGGTTGACCGGATTGAGCGGATGTTCGCGATCGAAGGGAGCCGAAGAGGCATAGCCGACGATCCGCGCCACCTGCTCTTCCGGATAGCCACCGGCGATCAGCGCCCGGCGTGCGGCGTTGGCGCGACCGGCGGACAACTCCCAGTTGCTGAAGTCGCCCTTGCCGGCGTAGCGCGCGGCATCGGTATGGCCGCTGATGCTGATCTTGTTCGGCACCTGGCGAATGGTGTCGGCCATGGCCAGCAGGATGTCCTCGAAATAGGATTTCAGCCGCGGACTGCCGGAATCGAACATCGGCCGGTTCTCGGCATCGACGATCTGGATGCGCAGGCCATCCTGGGTGATCTCCAGCAGGATCTGGTCCTTGAACTTCTGCAGCTCCGGATTCTGCTCGATCTTGTTCTGCAACTCCTGCAGCAACAGCTCCAGGCGTTCCTTGTCCACCTGCTCGGCGATCTTTTCCGCCTGGCTCGGATCCATCTTCGCCTGGCTGGCATCCTTCTGCTGCTGGGCCGCGTCGTTGGGCTGGCGCTTGTCGGACTGATCGGGCGCCTGGGTGGGATCGGGCGCGACGCGGTTTGAATCGTTGGGGTCGGCGCGCTCCTGCACGTCCGGATTGACCTTGTTCTGGGTCGAATCCGGTTGCGCCTGGATCTCGGGATTCAGGGTGCGGTCGGGCGCCGGCGTCGGCGTGCCGCCCAGGTCGATGACATAGGGGCTGGCACTTTCGGTGAAGCCGATCGGATCCTGGAAGTAGCCGGCGATGGCCTTCTTCTGCTCCGGGGTGGCCGAGGACATCAGCCAGAGCACCAGGAAGAACGCCATCATGGCGGTGGCGAAGTCGGCGAAGGCGATCTTCCAGGCGCCGCCGTGGTGGCCGGCGGCGCTTTTCTTGATGCGCTTGACGATGATCGGCTGGTTGTTGTCCATCAGCTGCCCCGCATGGCCTGCTCGAGCTCACTGAAGGACGGCCGGTGCGCCGGAAACAGCACCTTGCGGCCGAATTCCACGGCGACGGTGGGCGGCATGCCGCTGGCGGCGGCGACCAGGCAGGCCTTGATGGCCTCCAGCACATTGAGCTCTTCCTTGGCGTCGTGCTCCAGGCAGGTCGCCAGCGGACCGAAGAAGCCGTAGGCGGCGAGAATACCGAGGAAGGTACCCACCAGAGCCGCGCCCACGTGGCCACCGATGGCCGCCTGGTCACCCTCGCCGAGCATGCCCATGGTGATCACGATACCCAGTACCGCGGCGACGATGCCGAAGCCGGGCAGGCCGTCGGCGACCCGCGATACCGCGTGGGACGGATGCTCCAGCTCTTCCTTGATGCCGGCCAGCTCCATGTCGAACAGGCCTTCCAGCTCATGGGGGGCCATGTTGCCGGAGGACATCAGCCGCAGGTAGTCGGCAACGTAGGCGGTCATCCGCTCATCCTTGAGGATGTTCGGGTACTTGCTGAAGATCGGACTGGCCTTGGGATCCTCGACGTCCGCCTCGATGGACATCATGCCCTCGCGCCGGCTTTTGTTGAGGATCTCGTAGAGCAGCTTGAGCACGTCCAGGTAGAAGGCGTGGGTGAAGCGGTTGCCAAACATCTTCAGCGACTTCTTGAACACCTGCATGAAGGTACTGCCCGGGTTGGCCTGCAGAAAGGCCCCCAGGGCGGCACCGCCGATGATCAGGACCTCGAGCGGCTGGATGATCGCAGCGATCTTGCCATGCGCGAGGATGTAGCCGCCGAGGACAGCCGCGAATATCACGATGATGCCGATGATTTTTGCCATGGTTGGGAATACTGTGTGCTAAGGAAAATTGAGCCGGGGATCTGCCCTCACGTCCCCTTTATCGGACCCGGCGCCCCGGACTGAAGGCCTTTCATCAAATTTCAAGGCGACCGTCGTATGTCCAGCCGCCCGAACACCGTCGAAGACTGGGTCAAACACTTGGAAGGCGTACGCCTGCCGGTGGCCACCGCCAGCGCGGAGCGTCTGCGCCGCGCCCTGGCTGATGGCCGTCTGGCGTTGCATGAGATCGCCGAACGGCTCTGCGAGTCCCCCCCCCTGGCGCTGGCCCTGCTGCGCGAGGCCAATCGCGGCCATGCCAGCCTTGGCGATCCGGCCGCCAGTCTGGAAGCCGTGCTCGGCCGCGTCGGTCTCGGGCCGGCGGAGTACCTGATCGCCCGCCAGCCGACCCTGCCCGAGGAGCGCCTGCCGCGTCCGCTGCGGCAGCTGTGCCTGGTCAGCCAGCACGCCATGACCCTGGGGCTGGGCCTGTTCGGCGTGCCCCTGGCGCGGCTGTGGCCGGACATCCGCCTGGCCGCCCTGCTCTTTCTGGCGCCACTCTGGCCGCTGGCGACCCGCTATCCGGAACTTTTCGAGGAGTGGGAACGGCGGGTGCTGGGCGAAGGCGAACCGGCGCTCAAGGTCGAGCGCGAACTGCTCGGCGTGCCGGCGATCCGCCTGTGCCAGGCGCTGGCCCGCCACTGGCAGTTGCCCGAGTGGATCGTGGAAGGCTATCGCCTGCTGGACCAGGATCGCCGGCAACTGGTCAGGGCGCTGCACATCGCCCATGGCGACGATCCCCTCGAACAGCAGCAGCGCCTCGACGACGACCCCAATCTGCGGCGCTGGCTGACCCATCCCGGCAACACCATCCTGCTGGCCAATGGCCTGGCCCTGGCCAGCCACCATGCCTGGGATGGTCCTCATACCCTGCGCTGGCAGCGTTTCAGCGCCCTCTATCTGCAACTGCCGCTGGCACGGGTGCAGAGTCGCAGCCATGAGCTGGCGGTGCAGGATGCCCAGCGCCATGCCCGACCCGGCCTCTGGCATCCGGCGGAAGGCCTGGTCTGGCCACCGGGCGAACGGCGCCTCAAGCCGGTGCCCCGGGTACAGGTCGCCAGCGAGAGTCAGGCACAGCGCTGGCGCGGACTCTGCGAGCAGTTGCTGCACACGCCCAGCGCCTTCGCCACCCTGCCCCAGCTGTTCGATTGCGCCCGCCAGGCGCTGGTGGCCTGCGGCCTGCCGCGGCTGCTGCTGCTGACCCCGGATCGCAACGGCCAGAAGGGCAATGTCCAGCTGCACCATGGCCTGGATGATGCCCCCGGTCTGCAACTGGACATCGCCAGCCATCCGCTGCTGGCCAAGCTGTTCGGCAGCCCCGGCCAGTTGCGCATCGATGACGACAACCGAGCGCGCTTCGCGCCGCACCTGCCCGCCGATCTGCGCCGGCTGTTCAGCAACGAGCGGCTCTGGCTGCGCAGCCTGGGCTTTGGCGAACGGGTGGTGCTGGTGGCGATCCTGGACAGCGAACTGCAGCCGGCGGATCCGCGGCGCAGCGCCGCGCTGGACAAGACCTTCACCTGCATCGAGCGCGCCATCGGCACCTTTGCCAATCGTCCGCGGGCACGACCGACCTGACGCTGGCCGGTCAACCTCGGTACACTTCACCTTTGCTACGGACCGACGGGAAATCCGCGATGCCCTTTTCCGCCCTGCCCCTGGTGATCGAACCGGCCGATCTCGCGGCGCGCCTGGATGCGCCCGAACTCATCCTGGTGGATCTCTGCAGCGCCGCCCACTATGCCGAGGGCCATCTGCCCGGCGCGCGCCATGTCGCGCCCGCCCGCACCCAGCTGGGCAGCAAGCCGGCGCCCGGCCTGCTGCCGGCCCAGGCGGACCTGGAACGGCTGTTCGGCGAACTGGGGCAACGCGACGAGGCCGTCTACGTGGTCTATGACGATGAAGGCGGCGGCTGGGCCGGACGCTTCATCTGGCTGCTGGACGTCATCGGGCATGGCCACTATCACTACCTCAACGGCGGACGCCAGGGCTGGATCGCCGCCGGCCTGCCGCTGAGCACCGAGGTACCGGCTGCGGCGAGCGCGCCGGTCGCCCTGACCCTGCACGAGGAGCCCACCGCCAGCCGTGCCTATCTGCAGAGCCGGCTGGGCGCCGAGGACCTGGCCATCTGGGACGCCCGGGGCGCCGATGAATACCGCGGCGAAAAGGTGCTGACCGCCCGTGGCGGGCACATCCCCGGGGCGATCAACTTCGAGTGGACCGCCGGCATGGATCGCGAGCGCCAGTTGCGCATCCGTGAAGACCTGGCCGCCGAACTGGAGCGCCTGGGCATCACCCGCGACAAGGAAATCATCACCCACTGCCAGACCCATCACCGATCCGGCTTCACCTATCTCGCGGCCAAGGCCCTGGGCTATCCGCGCGTCAAAGCCTATGCCGGCTCCTGGGGCGAATGGGGCAACCACCCCGACACCCCTATCGAATGATTGCCAAGGACCTCTCATGAAACTGCAAGACCGTCTGTTCATCCTTGCCCAGCACCTGCTGCCGCACCATCTGCTGTCGCGGCTGATCGGTGGCTTCGCCGAGTGCCGGGTGCCCTGGTTCAAGAATCTGCTGACCCGCTGGTTCGTCCGTCACTATGACGTCGACATGCGCCAGGCCCAGGTGGAAGACCCTACCGCCTACGAGAACTTCAACGCCTTCTTCACCCGCGCCCTCAAGCCCGGCGCCCGTCCGCTGCCGGCCGCAGCCGACGTGGTGGTCAGCCCGAGCGACGGTGCCATCAGCCAGCTCGGCCGCATCGAGCACGGCCGCATCTTCCAGGCCAAGGGCCACAGCTACAGCCTGCTGGAGCTGCTCGGCGGCGACGGCCTGCGCGCCGCGCCCTTCATGGGCGGTCATTTCGCCACCATCTACCTGTCGCCCAAGGACTACCACCGGGTGCACATGCCGCTCACCGGCACCCTGAAGGAGATGGTCTATGTGCCCGGGCGCATTTTCTCGGTCAATCAGCTCACCGCCGAGAACGTGCCCGAGCTGTTCGCCCGCAACGAGCGGGTGGTGTGCATCTTCGACACCGCCGTGGGGCCCATGGCGGTCATCCTGGTCGGCGCCATGATCGTCGCCAGCATCGAGACGGTCTGGGCCGGTCTGGTCACGCCGCCCAAGCGCGAACTCAAGCGCTTCGCCTACGACGAGGCCGCGCGCGCCCCCATCACCCTGCGCACCGGCGACGAGCTGGGTCGCTTCAAGCTGGGCTCCACCGCCATCGTGCTGTTTGGCCCGGAAGCGGTGAACTGGTCCGCTGAACTCGGCGCCTTGTCCACCGTCAACATGGGGCAACTGCTGGGGGTTCCGACCACGTCGGCCCCCTTGACCACCGTTTCCGAGCCAGGGCCTCTCGCCTAGATGCGCGGTTCATTGCCCATCGAAACAGGAGTGTGCGCGGCGAATGGATAGCAAAAGGCCACAGCTCATGTTGCGGGTACCGACACCCGATCAGCGCAGCCTGACGTTTTGTGACGCCACGCCGGCTGGCCTCAAGCGCTGGCTGGAGCAATTGCCGCGGGCCAAGCTGGGCGAATTCGCCCGGCTGCTCTACCAGGGTCTGCTGGAACTCAATCGGCTGATCCTGACGCCGGAAGCGCGTCTGCGCCTGCTCGAATCCCTGCGCCCGGACGTGCAGCGGGTCTGCCAGCTGCTCGAACGCCATGTGCTCAACCAGGCCATCGTGCTCGACGAGCGCTCGCGCAAGGTGGCCAATCTCTGCCAGGCCCTGCAGAACCTGCTGGCGGCCGGCTACAAGCTGATCGTGGTCGAGGAAAGCGATCGTGGCGAACGCAGCACGCTGCTGGCGAACGCCATCCAGCGTGCCCTGCGCGCCCTGCTCGGGCCGCTGATCCGCGCCGCCCAGCTCTACACCCCGGTGCACGACAACCTCTGGCTGGAGCTGCACCAGCTCTATCGGCTGGCGGTGACCACCGGCCTGCACAACCAGAAGATTCGCGATGAACTGCTGCCCGGCGACGGCAGCCAGACCATCACCCAGGCCTATGGCGCCGCCCTGCTGTTCGGCGCCGCGCGCTGCAACCAGTTGCGCCAGAGCCACATCGCCCAGCTGACGCTGCACCTGGACGACTGGGCCAGCCTGATCCGCCTGCAAGGTCCCGAGCAGAACGGCACCCTGATGGTGGTGGCGCCGCAGATCGACGCCCCGCCACGCTATCGCTCGCTGTTGCGCGAAGCCAATCTCAGCGGTCTGCTCGGTCTCGCCCCGCAGCAACTGGTGCAGGCCATCGAAGACTACCTGGCGCTGGCCCCGGAGCAGCGCCCCCGCGCGCGCCTGCCGGTGCACGGCGATCTGTCCCTGGATCTGCTGCAACACCTGGTCGGGGCCTGGGGCCAGGAGGCGGATCGCGCCTTCCAGCGCATGCCCGGCCAGGGTCAGGTGCAGGTCTGCATCGGCATGAGCGCCCTGCACTACCAGCTCGCGGGTGGTCAGGTGTTCGCCGACACCCTGCGCCTGTCGGCCGTATCCGCACCAGAGACCTTTGCACCCAAGCCCAAGGACGACGTCTGGTCGCTGGCCTTCGACGCCGATACCCGGACCCCCGATGCCCTGGACTGGAGCGCCGAGAACCTGGAAGAGATCCACTACGACGTCCTGCCCGGTGACGGCGAGGCAGCCAGTCCCGCCTTTCCGATCCATGCGGTGCAGGTGGTCAACCACAGTCCGGGCGGCTATTGCCTGAGCTGGAGTGGCGAGGTGCCCGAGCAACTGCAGGCCGGCGAATTGCTCGGCGTGCGCCTGCCCGAGGATCACAACTGGGGCCCGGCGGTGGTGCGCTGGGTCCGCCAGGTGCCCGGCAGCGGGACCCAGATGGGCGTCGAACTGCTGGCGCCCACCGCGCGCCCCTGTGGGCTGCAGCTGCTGCGCAAGGCCGAGCAGAACAGTCAGTACCTGCGTGCCCTGCTCTTGCCGGAGATCAAGGCCATCGACCAGGCGCCGACGCTGATCGCGCCGCGACTGCCCTTCCAGGAAGGCAGCAAGGTGCAGATCAATCAGCAGGGCAACGAGCAGCGCGGCATGCTCGACCGGCGGCGCAGCATGACGGTCAGCTTCAGCGTCTTCGAATATCACCTGCTGGAGCAGAGCGGTACGCAGCCCAGCGGCGGATCCACGGGCGGCGGCGCGCGTCAGGAAGAAGACTTTGACTCGCTGTGGAAGTCTCTGTAGCTTCGCTGAATCATCGTTATCGCCAGGGCGCGAATAGACCATGGCCGCCGAACACAGCGCGATCCGCCTGTTACTGCTCGAAGCATCGCAGAACGAGGCGGAACGCCTGGTCAGCCTGTTCCGCAATGCCGGACGGGCGACGCGGGCCCAGCGCCTGGCCGACCCCGCGGGTCTCGACGAACTACTGTCCCAGTCCTGGGACCTCGCCATCCTCGCCCCCCCCTCGCCGGAACTCGACAGCCTGGCCGCCCTGCGCCAGTTGCGCCGCCGGATACCCCAGCTCGCCGTCATCCAGCGGGTGGCACCGGACGATCCCGCGGCGGTGCTCGACGCCCTGCGCCTGGGCGCCCGCGACGGCATCGCCAGCGACAACGACGAACACCTGCTGCTGGCCAGTCTGCGCGAACTCGGCAACCTGGCCGAGCGCCACGAGCGCCGGCGCCTGGAACAGGCCCTGGCCGAGGCCGAGCAGCGCTGCCAGCTGCTGCTGGCCAACGCCGTGGAAGCGGTCGCCTATGTCCACGACGGTCTGCATATCCACGTCAACTCGGCCTATGTCGAGCTGCTGGGCTATCCATCCGCGGAAGACCTCGAAATCACTCCGCTGATGGACCTCATCGCCGCCGCCGACCAGCCGGCGCTGCGCGAGGCCTTTCGCCAGTTGCGCGACGATCCCCGCCCCCTCGAACTGGACTGCCGCTGCGTTCGCCAGGACGGCAGCACCCTTGGTGTGCGCCTGCGCCTGACGCCGGCCATCTATCTCGACGAACCCTGCGTGCAGCTGCACCTGCGCGAGGAACGCGCGGCCCCGGGCGCCGAGGCCCTCGAGGAACAGCTGCGCGAGGTGCGCTTCCAGGACATCCTGACCGGTCTGCTCAATCGCAGCCGCATGCTCGAATTGCTCGAGGATGCCCTGGAACGCGCTCGGCTCGGCGCCCCAGCCAGCTTCGCCTACCTGAGCATCGATCGCTATCCGACCCTGGTGGCCGAGCTGGGCATAGGCGCCATGGACGAATTGCTGGTGGTCCTGGCCGAGCGCCTGCGCGAGCATTTCGGCACCCTGGTGACCCTGTCGCGCTTCGCCGACGACGCCTTTACCGCCCTCCTGCCGCAGGCGGCCGACGCCAGCCTGGACAGTGCCTTCGAACGCCTGCTCGGCCGCCAGGAGCGCCAGCCGCTGACCCTGGCCGGGCGCACCCTGGCCATCAGCTATTCCATCGGCGTGGTCAGCCTGGACAGCCATACCAAGAGCGCCGGCGACCTGGTGGACCGCGCGCACCGCTCCGCGCGCCAGGTCGCCCAGCGCGGCGGCAATGCCTGCAAACGCTACGATCCCCAGGAAGAGCTGGCCGCCGCCGCCAATCGCGGCAATCTGGTGGCGATGGTCAAGCAGGCCTTGCAGCAGAACGGCTTCCGCCTGCTGTTCCAGCCGGTGATCAGCCTGCGCGGCGGCAGCCACGAGTACTACGAGGCGCTGCTGCGCCTGATCAATCCCCAGGGTGAAGAGGTCTCACCGGCCGAATTCGCCCGCACCGCCCGCGACAGCGGCCTGAGCGGCCAGATCGATCGCTGGGTGATCCACCAGGCCATGCGCCAGCTCGGCGAGCACCGCGCCCGCGGTCATGGCACGCGCATCTTCGTGCATCTTTCGGGGGCGACCCTGGGCGATCTGGAGTTGTTGTCCTGGCTGCGGGAAACCCTGCAGGCGCAGCAGCTGGACGCCGAGGCGGTGATCTTCCAGCTCAGCGAAGAAGACCTGCTGGCCCAGCCGGAGCAGGCCCTGGCCATGGCGCAGCGGCTACGTCGCCAGGGTCATCCGGTCACCCTGAGCGGTTTTGCCGCCGGCGATCCGCCGCTGGCGGCGCTGCGCCTGCTGGTACCGGATTACGTCAAGCTGTCGGGCAAGCTGATCAAGGACCTGGCGCAACCGGACCATCAGGAGCGCCTCAAGGCACTGGTCGCCGAACTCAGCGCGCAGAACGTCCAGACCATCGCCCCCTTCGTCGAGAGCGCCAGCGTGCTGGCCCAGCTCTGGCAGGTCGGGGTGCACTTCATCCAGGGCTACTACCTGCAGGAGCCCAGTCAGGCGATGGACTACGAGTTCCAGGCCGAGCACTAGGGCTTGGCCTGGAACTCGTAGCGCGCGGACTCAACCGCGGGTCAGGCGATCTTCCACGCCGAGCAGATAGAGCACGCCATCCAGGCCCAGCACGCTCACCGACTGGCGCGCGGACTGGCGCACCAGCGGCTTGGCGCGGAAGGCCACGCCCAGACCGGCCAGGGCCAGCATCGGCAGGTCGTTGGCGCCATCGCCCACGGCGATGGTCTGCTCCAGCGTCAAGCCTTCACGGCTGGCCAGTTCCTGCAGCAGATCGGCCTTGCGCTGGGCATCGACGATGGGCTCGACGGCGCGACCGGTCAGCTTGCCGTCGACGATCTCCAGTTCGTTGGCATAGACGTAGTCGATGCCCAGCCGCGCCTGCACCTGACGGGCGAAGTAGGTGAAGCCGCCGGAAAGGATGGCGGTCTTGTAGCCCAGCCGCTTCAGTTCGGCGAACAGCCGCTCGGCCCCTTCGGTCAGGCGCAGCCCGGCACCGATGTCCTCCAGCACCTCTTCGGACAGGCCCTGCAGCAGCGCCATGCGCTCGGTGAAGCTGGCGCGGAAGTCGATCTCGCCGCGCATGGCGCGCTCGGTGATGGCCGCGACCCGCTCGCCGATACCGGCGGCCTTGGCCAGCTCGTCGATGACCTCGGCCTGGATCAGGGTGCTGTCCATATCGAACACCGCCAGCCGGCGATGCTGACGCTGCAGCTCATCCGGCTGCCAGCCGATGTCGGCCTGGCCTTCCTGGGCCAGCGCCAGCAGGCCCGCGCGCAGCGCCTGGGGTTCGTGGGGCTCGCCGGTGACGCGCAGCTCCAGGGCGGCCCGTTCGGTCGCGCCCGGCTCGCTCAGGGCGCGGATGGCGTGGATGTTCAGGCCCTGCTCGCGGCACAGCGCGGCCAGGCGGGTCAGCGGCAGATCAGCCAGGGCGCGGCCCATCAGCGTCAGGACATGGGCTTCGCCGGTCTCCGGTGCGGGCTGCGCCAGGGGCGCCACCTGCAGACCCAGGGCCTGCAGCGCCTGCCCCAGCGCCGCGCCGGCACTCGCCGGACTGACCAGCAGGGTCACCGCGGCACTGTTGTCCAGACCCTGCTGCTGCAGCGATTCCAGCCGGGCACCGGCCGCGGCCAGGGCGCCGGTGAGAGCAGCCAACCAGTCGGCGGGCAGGATGCCCACGGCCTGGAGTCCGATAACGTCTTGCATGGCGATCCCCTCGCGGAAAAGCGCGCAGTCTACCCTTTCGCCTCGGCGGTGCCGAGCCGCGGGCACCGGCTGGCGGAGTGAGTCCACCGCCGGCCTCTTTTGCGGGCGAAGCCCTGCATTCGCCGTTTTCGCACCCCTGGCGCGCTGGTTATACTGGCCGCACATTTTTTGTCCAAAGAAACGATTTCTGTGACCCGCCCCGCGACCGTCAAGCCCGATAATTTCTTCCTGCTGATCTACCGAGCCCTGCGCCAGCGTCGTGTGCCGGTGGCCTTGCGCATCGTTTCCCACAGCCTGCTGCTGGTGGCGGCTGCCCTGGTGATCTATGCCGGCATCATGAGCATGCAGTTCCGCCATGCCATGCAGCAGCAGGCCGACGCCGTCGGCCAGAGCCTGGTGACCCAGACGGCCAATTCCGCCGCCGAATTGCTGGTGGCCAACGACAATCTCAGCCTCAACGTGCTGCTGAGCAACCTGGCGCGCAATCCGCTGGTGGCCCATGCCGCGGTCTACAGCCCGGACAACCGCGTGCTGGCCGAGTCCGGCACGCGCCCGAGCCAGGGCCTGCTGACCGCCACCGATGGCATCTACAGCACGCCGATCCGCTTCCAGGACGTCACCGCCGGTCAGGTGCGCCTGGCGCTGGACATGGACCAGTTCCAGCAGCCGATGATGATCAGCCTGCAGAACATGGGCCTGCTGGGCCTGATCCTGCTGGCGCTCACGCTGATTCTCAGCCTGCGGCTCGGTCGTCAGCTGTCGATTCCGCTGCTGGAACTGCGCGTCTGGCTGCGCGATCCCGATGACCCCGCACCGGGCGCCGGCCGTCTCGACGAACTGGGCGACTTGGCTCGCCAGCTGCAGAGTCGCCTGGTCCCGCCCAAGCCGCCCAAGGCGGAAGTGGCTGAGGCCGAGGACGACGATCCCTTCGCCGACGAGCAGGGTGGCCTGAGCGTCAAGCCGCCCGCACGCAAGGCTGCCGCCGCCAAACCGGTCGCGCGCAAGGCGCCAGCCGCGGGCGCCGACAGCGAACTGGACGCCGAGGCCTTCGCCGAGCTGGTGCCTGAGTCCTTTACCGAACCGCCACCCACCCCGGCCCCGACGGTGCCCACCGAGCCCGACATCGTCACCTCGGCGGTGCTGTCCATCCAGCTCGGCGCCCAGGACCAGCTCAGCCGGCTGCCACGCAGCCGCCTCGAACAGCTGCTGGAGCGCTATCGCGACTGCCTGCAGCAGGCCACCGAGCTCTACGATGGCGAACTCCACACCCTCAAGGACGGCGGCAGCCTGATTCTCTTCCACGAACGCAGTGACGACGACGACTACCTGACCCGCGCGCTCTGCTGCGGCGAGATCATGCGCGCCCTCGGTCATGCGCTGCAGGTGGAAGTGGTCGGCAGCGGTGCAACCCTGCAGCTGCAACTGGGTCTGACGCAGGGCGAACGCCTCGCCGGCCTGGAGCTTGCCCAATTGCTGGAAAACACCACCGTACGCAATGCCCAGGCGCTGAGTCGCCACAGTCGCAACCTGTTGCTGGTCGAGCAGAGCATCGCCGAGGACGAGCTGCTGCGTAAACGCGCCCGTATCCGCACCATCGCCAGCCCCGCCGGGGCCAGTTGCGTGGAACGTCTCCTGGAACCCTACTCCGCGACGCTGGAGCGTCACCTGGTCCGGCTCGAGGCGCGGTAACGCGCCCGCCGACCCCACCTATGAGCGCCCTCCTGCCCCGTCTCGCCCTTGCCGCGCTGTTGCTGGCGGCCTGCGCTGTCCAGGCGGCGCCCAACGCGAGCAGCGTGAGACTGCCCGATGGCGGGGTCTATACCGGCGAAATCGTCAGCGGCCTGCTCAATGGCAGCGGACGCATCGAGTGGCCCAATGGCAACTGGCTCAAGGGCCGCTTCAAGGACGGCCTGGCCGAGGGGCCTGGCGAGCAGCAATTTGCCGATGGCACCTACTACCAGGGCACCTTTCGCCGCGGTCTCTACCATGGCCAGGGCAACCTGATCAGCAGCAGCGGCTGGGAATACCACGGCAGCTTCGTCAACGGCCGCATGCAGGGCCAGGGGTCCAAGCTCGACAGCGACGGCACCCAGACCATCGGCACCTTCAACGACGGCCACCTCAACGGCGTCGGCCAGTGGCAGGAGCCGGGCGGCGATCGCTATGACGGCGAATTTGTCGACGACCAGTTCGAAGGCGCCGGCGTCTATCGCAGTGCCGGCGGCGATCTCTGGCGCGGGCGCTTCAGTGGCGGCGAGCTGACCGGCAACGGCGAATTCGTCGGCAGCGACAGCAGTCAGTATCGCGGTGCCTTCCGCAACTGGAAGTTCGACGGCCAGGGCGTGCTCACCAACAGCGACGGCAGCGTCTACCGCGGCAACTTCGCCGACGGCGTCTATGCCGGCATGGGCGTGCTGACCCGCGCCGACGGCCAGGTGGAACGGGGTCTCTGGGAAGGCGGCAAGCGCATCCGCGACGACCAGGGCCAGTACATCGCCGATCCCTTGGAGCGCGCCCTGCTCGATCAGGGCAAGGTGCTCGACCAGGAATTGCAGCAGATTCCCGCCTCCACCCCCGCCACCGAGCTCTATGGCCTGGTGCTGGCCGGCGACGGCGGCCAGGGCGTGTTCCAGCGCGAGGCCAACTATGTGGCCAACTTCCTGACCACCACCTGGGGCGCCCGCGACGTCGTCCACCTGATCAACGCCAAGGACATCCGCAGCGACCATCCGCTGGCCACCCGCGAGAATCTCTACCAGAGCCTGCAGGCGCTGGCCCAGCGCACCGGTCCGGAAGACCTGATCCTCATCTACCTGACCAGCCACGGCTCGGCCGACCATCAGCTGGTGCTCTCCCAGCCGGGCCTGGATCTCTCCAGCCTGCCAGCGGCGGAGCTCGGCCGCCTGCTCGCGCCGCTGCGCGGCCGCGACAAGCTGATCATCGTCTCCAGCTGCTACAGCGGCGGCTTCATCCCGCAACTGCAGGACGACCACACCCTGGTGATGACCGCCTCCAAGGCCGATCGCACCTCCTTCGGCTGCACCGACGAAGCCGATTTCACCTACTTCGGCCGCGCCCTGTTCGCCGAGGCCTTCCAGCACACCGACGATCCCGAGCAGGCCTTCCAGCGCGCCCGCGACACCGTCTCGGTACGCGAGAAGACCGAAGGCTTCGACCCGTCCGAGCCCCAGCTCTGGGCACCGCCAGCCGTCCTGCAGAAGTGGCGCGCCTGGCGCGCGGGTCGCTGAGAGCCGCCTTTGCCTTGGGGCTTTGACGAACAACCGGAACGCCTGAGGTCCAACCTGACATCAGCGGTCGCCGCTACAAGGAGAGCCCCGTGTACCTGACGCCTCAGCATGCCCTCATCGCCGGCGCCACTGGCCTGACCGGCGAACACCTGCTCGACCGCCTCCTCAACGAGCCGACGGTCCCCCGGGTGCTGGCGCCGACCCGTCGCCCGCTGGCGGAACACGCCCGGCTGGACAATCCGGTGGGTGATCTCAACAGCCTGCTGCCGACCCTGGAAGGCCCGCTGGACGTGGCCTTCTGCTGCCTGGGCACCACCATGAAGCAGGCCGGCTCCGAAGCGGCCTTTCGCGCCGTGGATTACGGCCTGCCCCTGGCGGTCGGCCAGCGCGCCCTGGAACTGGGCGCCCGTCACTACATCGTGGTCAGCGCCATCGGCGCCGATCCGCAGTCCTCGATCTTCTACAACAAGGTCAAGGGCGAACTGGAAGAAGCCCTACGCGCCCAGGGCTGGACGCAACTGACCCTGGCGCGACCGTCGCTGCTGATCGGCCAGCGCCAGGAAGAACGCCTGGGCGAGCGCCTGGCCGCCCCCTTGTCGCAATGGCTGCCCGGCAAATGGCACGGCATCGAAGCCGCCGTCCTGGCCCGCGCGCTGTGGCGCCTGGCCCTGGAAGAAGGCAAGGGCGTGCGGGTGGTGGAATCGGACGAGCTGCGCAAGCTGGGACGTTGAAGGCGTAGCTCAAGGGGCTGGGTTACAGCCCTCGCGGTCATGGCGGTCCGCCGATGCGGCCGCTCCTGCAGGTGAGCCCCGCAAGGGTCGATCAGGCGTTCCGAAGACCTATTACCGCCGCTCCTTCCCAGAATAGCCCTCCCCTCAAGGAGAGGAGGCGCCTCACAATGAACTCACCCGTGGAAAAGGCTGCGCCGTTTTCCACGCTACGAAGCCTGCACAAGCCCCTAACCGCTCGGAAAGCCCCTATCCGTTGGGGAGAGGGCTGGGGTGAGGGCGCGCCTCACAAAGAACTCACCAACGGAAAAGGCTGCGCCGTTTTCCACGCTACGAAGCCTGCACAAGCCCTTAACCGCTCGGAAAGCCCCCTCTCCCTTGGGGAGAGGGCTGGGGTGAGGGCGCGCCTCATGAAGAACTCACCAACGGAAAAGATTGCGCCGTTTTCCACGCTACGTGGCTATCACGGCCCTTCAGGCCGGCTGCGCCAGCACCATCTGGTCGACTTCCTGCACCAGCCAGTCGTGCAGGGCGCGCAGGCGGGGATCGGCCAGGGCGCCCTGGGCATAGAGCAGCATGTACCTCTTGTGCGCCGGCACTGAACGGCCAAAGGGCGGCACCACCAGCACGCCCCGGGCCAGTTCGTCGGTGATCAGGGCGCGGCGGGCGATGGCGACGCCCATGCCGGCGATGGCCGCCTCGATGGTCAGGTGGTTGCGATTGAAAGTGTGCCCCCGCCGCACATCCAGCGCCGGCGCGCCGATACTGGCCAGATAGAACTCCCATTCGGCGTATTCGTAGCTGCCGCGCCAGGCGGTGATGTCATGCAGCAGCGGATAGAATTCCAGGTCCTCCGGCTGCTCCAGCGGCGGTCGCCCCACCAGCAGGCTAGGCGCGCAGACCGGAAAGATCTCTTCGTCCATCAGCGGCGTCGAGGCCAGGCCCGGATAGCTGCCGTCGTTGAGATCGATGGCGAGGTCGAATTCGCCCTCGCGCAGCGACCAGCTGCTGTCTTCGGCCACCAGCCGCAGTTGCAGGTCGGGAAAGCGCGCCTGCAGCCGCGGCAGCCGCGGGGTCAGCCATTTGCCCAGGAACGAGGGAATCGACCTGAGCCGTACCACGCCGCCGAACTGGCCGGCATTGAGGCGGCGCAATTCGGCGTCGATCAGTCCATAGGCCTGGTTCAGGGTGGTCGACAGGCGCTGGCCCTCGGCGGTCAGCTCCAGGCCTCGGGCCACCCGGTGAAACAGCTTGAAGCCCAGGCGCTCCTCCAGCTGGCGCATCTGCTGGCTGATGGCGCCAGGCGTCACGTGCAGCTCTTCGGCGCAGCGCGTGAAGGAGAGATGGCGTGCGGCGCAGACGAACACCTGCAACCAGGCCTGGGTTTGGGCATTGAGGATCCGGCTCATCGATGAGTTCCGCTAAAGGATCGCTTAGAAGCTTTCGTTTGTGCGAGTTGGAGGCTTATCACCACTATGAGCCATCCGCCGGCACCTTGTCTGGCGACCATTCAAGCTCAATCAGGGATTACCGACATGGCCATCAGCGTCTTCGACCTGTTCAAAATCGGCGTGGGTCCGTCCAGCTCCCATACCGTGGGCCCGATGCGGGCCGGCGCCCTGTTCGCCCAGCGCCTGGTCGACGAAGGTCTGCTGGAGCAGGTCAAGCGGGTCGAGGTGCGCCTCTATGGCTCGCTGTCGGCCACCGGCGTCGGCCATGGCACCGACCGCGCCACCCTGATCGGCCTGATGGGCGAATGGCCGGATCGCGTCGATCCCGCCGCCGTGGAGCCGCGTATCGAAGCCCTGCGCAACGAGCGCACGCTGTTGCTGGCCGGGCGCCAGGCGGTCCATTTCAACTGGCAGGAAGACATGCTGCTGCTGGAAGAAAGCCTGCCCTACCATCCCAATGCCATGACCCTGACCGCCTTTGGTACCACCGGTGAAGTGGCTGAAGCCACCTACTACTCCATCGGTGGCGGCTTCGTGGTGGACGCCGCCCAGGCCGCCAGCGGCGTGCTGGACAACGACACCACCGAACTGCCCTATGACTTCTCCAGCGGCGCCGAGCTGCTGCACCTGTGTCGCAGCCATGGCCTGGGCGTGGCCGAGCTGATGCTGGCCAACGAAAAAAGCTGGCGCTCCGAGGAAGAGATCCGCAGCGGCCTGCTGCGCATCTGGAACGTGATGCGCGAATGCGTGCAGAACGGTCTCGCCAACGAGGGCATCCTGCCCGGCGGCCTCAAGGTGCGCCGGCGCGCCGCCCGCCTGCACCAGAGTCTGCAGGCCATCGGCAAGCCCAACGTCATAGGTTCCACCCTCTCCGCCATGGAATGGGTCAACCTCTTCGCCCTGGCGGTGAACGAGGAGAACGCCGCCGGCGGGCGCATGGTCACCGCCCCCACCAACGGCGCGGCCGGAATCATCCCGGCGGTGCTGATGTACTACATGAAATTCAATCCCGACGCCTGTGACGACGATGTGGTGCGCTTCATGCTGGCCGCCGCCGCAGTCGGCATCCTGTGCAAGAAGAACGCCTCCATCTCCGGTGCCGAGGTGGGCTGCCAGGGCGAGGTCGGCTCGGCCTGCGCCATGGCCGCGGCCGGTCTGGCCGAGGTGCTGGGCGCCAGTCCGGCGCAACTGGAAAACGCCGCCGAGATCGGCCTGGAGCACAACCTGGGACTGACCTGCGACCCGGTCGGCGGCCTGGTGCAGGTGCCCTGCATCGAGCGCAACGCCATCGCCGCGGTCAAGGCGATCAATGCCGCCCAGATGGCCCTGCGCGGCGACGGCGAGCACTTCATCTCCCTCGACCAGGTGATCCGTACCATGAAGGAAACCGGCGCGGACATGCACAGCAAGTACAAGGAAACCTCGCGCGGCGGTCTGGCCGTGACCTTCGTGGAGTGTTGAGAGGCGCTTGATCACTCCAGTGCGGCGTATATACTCCTGCGTATATACGCCTCTAGGAGACGTCCATGGCCGAAGCCCGCGTGTTCAAGTCCGGTAACAGCCAGGCCTTGCGCCTGCCCAAGGAATTTCGCTTCGAATCGGATCGGGTGGAAATCTTCCGCCGCGGCGACGAGATCGTCCTGCGGGAATTGCGGCCAGATGCCGCCGATATCTTCGACACCCTGGCCGCGCTGTCATTGGCGACCCTGGAACGGGAAGACAGCCCACCCCAGGCGCGGGAAGAGTTCTAGTGCCTGCTCGCTACCTGCTCGACACCAACATCTGCATCTACATCGCCAAGCACAATCCGCCGCAGGTCCGTGAGCGCTTCGCCCGGCATGGTCGCGATGAACTGGCGATGTCTGCGATCACCTGGGGTGAGCTCTGTCATGGCGCGGCCAAGAGTCAGCAACCCGAGCGCACCCGGACGATCCTGGAACAGCTCCGCCAGCAGATCGCCGTGCTGGAGCTGGATACGGAATGCGCCGAACACTATGGCGCCATCCGCGCCGAGCTGGAGCGCCAGGGCAAGATCATCGGCAACAACGATCTGTGGATCGCCGCCCATGCCCGCGCCAGGGCGCTGATCCTGGTCAGCAACAATCTGCGGGAATTCAGCCGGGTCGCCGATCTGGCCTGCGAGAACTGGACAGCAGCCGATTGAAACGGCACGGTCGGCTCTGACCTAGACACAAGGAACGCCCATGAGCCTCGACTCCGTCCGCCAGCACCTCGCCCGCATCGCTCCCGACCTCGAGATCCTCGAGGCCACCACCAGTACCGCGACCGTCACCCTCGCCGCGGCCGCCCACGGCGTGGAACCGGGGCGGATCGCCAAGACCCTGGGACTGAAAGTTGGGGAACAGCTGTTGCTGCTGGTGGCTCGCGGCGATGCACGCCTGGACAACCGCAAGCTCAAGGCCGCCTTCGGTGGCAAGGCCAAGCTGCTCGATGCTGACACCGTGGAAGGCCTCACCGGGCATCCGGTGGGTGGCGTCTGCCCGTTCGGGCTGGCCACCCCGCTGCCGGTCTATTGCGACGAATCGCTGAAAGCCTTCGACGAGGTGCTACCGGCCGCGGGTGCCATCCACAGTTGCGTGCGCCTCACGCCGGAGCGGCTGGCCGCCCTCAGCGAGGCGCGCTGGGTGGATGTCTGCGCCCTGGGCGATCAGCGCAGCTGATCGTTCTTTTCCACGTCGCGCCGGTCCTTGTTCAGTACCACGCAGGCGTAGTAGCCGCCGCCGAGCAGGATGAGCGCGAGCAGGCTGAAGAGAATCATGAAGATACCATCGTCCATGGCTGCCTCCGAGGGATGCCAGAAAGGGATGGGTAAAGCTTAGGCCCCAAGGCGCTCGCGTTACAGCAGCAGGTAGACACAGGAAAAACCGGATCAGATTGCGCCGTGCTCGCTATAGTGACGGTCTCCCCTGCCCTGGCCCTGCATGAAGCGCTACGAAAGATTCGCCGACCAGCTCGCCACCCTGATGATCCGCGGCGTCCTCGCCCCCGGCGAGCGGCTGCCGTCGGTGCGCAACGCCAGCCAGACCCACGGAATCAGCCCCTCCACGGTGTTCCAGGCCTATTACCTGCTGGAGAGTCGCGGGCTGATCGAGGCCCGCGAGCGATCCGGCTATTTCGTCCGCGAACCGGCCCGGGCGCGGGACGCGGCGCCACTGCTGGCGCCCCTGGAGGGCACCGAAGTCGCGGTGAGCGACCTGGTCTATTCGGTGCTGCAGTCGCTGCAGGACCCGGACATCGTGCCCTTCGGCTCGGCCTTTCCCAGCCCCGATCTCTTTCCCCTGGCGCGCCTGGCCCGCAGCATGGCCCACGGCCTGCGCGACCTGCCCGCCCAGGACCTCACCGCCTACGTCACCCCCGGCCATCCCGAACTGCGGCGGCAGATCGCCCGGCGCTACGGCCTGGCCGGCATGCCCGAGGTCGGCGAAGAACTGGTGATCACCCACGGCGCCCTGGAAGCCCTCAACCTGGGCCTGCAGAGTCTGACCCGGCCCGGCGATCTGGTGGCGGTGGAAAGCCCGGCCTTCTACGCCAGCCTGCAGGTGCTGGAGCGGCTGCAGCTCAAGGCGGTGGAAATCCCAGTGGCCCCCGAGCACGGCCTCAATCTCGATGCCCTGGAAGAGGCCCTGAGTCGCCTGCCGATCAAGGCCTGCTGGTTCATGAGCGGCCTGCAGAATCCCACCGGGGTCAGTCTCGACGACCGCGCCCAGCAGCGCCTCTATGGCCTGCTGCAACGCCATCAGGTGCCCCTGCTGGAAGACGACGTCTATGCCGAGCTCTACAGCGGCAGCGAACCGCACCGCCCGGTCAAGCGCTTCGACCGCGACGGCCTGGTGCTGCACTGCGGCTCCTTTTCCAAATGCCTGGCGCCCGGCTATCGGATCGGCTGGATCGCCGCCGGTCGCCAGGCAGGCGCCGTCGCCCGGCTGCGACTGATGACCACCATCACCCCCTCGATGCCGGCCCAGGCCGCCCTGGCCGACTATCTGCAGCATGGCGGCTACGATCGCCACCTGCGTCGCCTGCGCCTGAGTCTCGACCGCCAGCGCCAGGCCATGCTGGCCGCGGCGCGGCGTTATTTTCCCGCCGACACCCACGTCAGCCGGCCCCAGGGCGGCTACTTTCTCTGGTTCGAACTGCCGCAGCGCGTGGACAGCCTGGCGCTCTACCGCCAGGCCCTGGCCGAGGGCATCAGCCTGGCGCCGGGGCCGATCTTTTCCGCGCAGCAGGGCTTTCGCCACTGCATCAGACTCAATTGCGGTCATCCCTGGGACGCCCGCAGCGAGGCGGCCATGGCCAGGCTTGGCGAGTTGCTGAAGGCGTTCTAGAGGCCGCCACGCACACTGCCCCGCCCACCGATGGCGGCAGGCAGGGACAACGGCAGCAGCAGGGTATCGAGCAGGGCGCTGGCGGGCAGGTCCAGCACCGGCCAGGCCGGCGCCTCGGCACCGAAGCGCTCCTGGGCGCAGCAGCCGCCCTGCAGCGCATAGAGATCCAGCCGGGTACCGGCATAGACCACCGGCGCGCCGGGCTTGGCGGCGTCCAGGGTGCGCGCCGTGGCGCAGCCGCCGAGGAGCAGCATGGCCGTCAGCAGCAGACCGAGGCGCACCGCCCTAGTCATCGTTGCCGGACAGGTGATGTTCGCCCCAGCGCGGCAGCATGTCCTGGGGGATGCCCAGGGTATTGAGGATGCGCGCCACCACGAAGTCCACCAGGTCGTCGAGGGTCTGCGGCTGGTGGTAGAAGCCCGGCGAGGCCGGCAGGATGGTCACGCCCAGGTTGGACAGCTTGAGCATGTTCTCCAGGTGGATGCTGGAGAACGGCGACTCGCGTGGCACCAGGATCAGCTGCCGTCGCTCCTTGAGGGCCACGTCGGCGGCGCGCTCGATGAGGTTGTTGCTGGCGCCGGTGGCGATGGCCGAGAGGGTGCCGGTGGAACAGGGGCAGACCACCATGGCCGCCGGGGCGCTGGAACCGGACGCCGGCGGCGCCATCCAGTCGCTCTGGCCGAATACCCGTACCTGGCCAGGGGCCGCGCCGGTGTATTCGGTGAGAAAGGCCTGCATGGCCTGGGGCTTGGGTGGCAGCACCACGTCGGTCTCGGTGGCCATCACCAGTTGCGCGGCCTTGGAGATGAGGAAGTGCACCTCGCGCTCCTCCTGCACCAGGCAGTCCAGCAGGCGCAGGCCGTACTGGGAGCCGGAGGCGCCGGTCAGCGCCAGGGTGATGCGTTCCGGGCCGGCCATCATGCCTGCTCCAGGGCCGCGGCCAGCTTGCCGTGCAGGCCGCCGAAACCGCCGTTGCTCATGATCACCACGTGGGTGGGTCCGTCCAGCTCGGCCTGGACCCGGGCGATGATGGCGTCCAGGGAATCGCAGACCCCCGCCGGTACGGCGCAGGCCTCGGCCGTTCCGGCCAGGTCCCAGCCCAGATTCGGCGGGGCGTACCAGATGACGCTGTCGGCGCCGGTGACGCTGTCCGGCAGGCCGTCACGGTGGGCGCCCAGTTTCATGGAATTGGAGCGCGGCTCGATGACGGCGATGATCCGCTCGCCACCGACCCGGGCGCGCAGCCCCTCCAGGGTGGTGGCGATGGCGGTGGGATGGTGGGCGAAGTCGTCGTAGACGGTCACCCCACGCACCTCGGCGACCTTCTCCATGCGCCGCTTCACGCTACGGAATTCGCTCAGGGCGGCGACGCCCATGCTTGGCACCACCCCGACATGACGAGCCGCCGCCAGGGTGGCCAGGGCATTGGCCACGTTGTGCTGGCCGGTCAGTTCCCAGTTCACCGTGCCCTGCACCTCGCCGTCGAACAGCACCTCGAAGCGCGAGCCGTCCTCGGCCAGCAGGCGGGCCTGCCATTGACCACCTGCGCCGGTGGTCTGCACCGGGGTCCAGCAGCCCATCTGCAGCACCCGCACCAGGGCCGTTTCGGCGGTGGGGTGGATGATCAGGCCGCTGCTGGGAATCGTCCGCACCAGATGGTGGAACTGCCGCTCGATGGCCGCGAGATCCGGAAAGATGTCCGCGTGATCGTATTCCAGGTTGTTGAGGATGGTGGTCCGCGGCCGGTAGTGGACGAACTTGGATCTCTTGTCGAAGAAGGCGCTGTCGTATTCGTCGGCTTCCACCACGAAGAAGGGCGTGCCACCCAGGCGCGCCGAGATGCCGAAATTCTGCGGTACCCCGCCGATGAGAAAGCCCGGACTCATGCCGGCGTGCTCCAGCACCCAGGCCAGCATGCTGGTGGTGGTGGTCTTGCCGTGGGTCCCGGCGACTGCCAGCACCCAGCGACCCTGCAGGACGTGCTCGGCCAGCCACTGGGGACCGGAGACATAGGGCAGCCCCTGGTCCAGCACGTATTCCACCGCCGGATTGCCGCGCGACAGGGCGTTGCCGATCACCACCAGGTCCGGCGCCGGATCGAGCTGGGCCGGATCGTAACCCTGGGTCAGCTCGATGCCCTGGGCCTCCAGCTGGGTGCTCATGGGCGGATAGACGTTGGCATCGGAGCCGGTCACGCGATGGCCGGCTTCCTTGGCCAGCACCGCGAGCGACCCCATGAAGGTGCCGCAGATACCGAGGATGTGGATGTGCATGACAGGCGGGCTCCGCTGCAGAATTAACGGCGGCAAGGTTAGCACGGGGTGCCGCGCCGCCGGAGCGATGGCCGTCGCGGATAACCCGGCGCTGCGCCCGCCCCGGCCGGCAGGATTTCGACTAGAGTGCGCAAGGCATCCCTGGCTTTCCGGATGCCCGCATCGCCGTAGGTCCGTTCGCCCTGATAACAAGCACAAGAGGTCGACCATGCTGAAACACCTGCTGATCACCGCTGCAACCCTCTCCTTCGCCAGCCTGGCTCTGGCCGCCGCGCCGACCAAGGTCGCCGACACCGCCCTGGGCAAGGTGCTCGTCGACGGCAAGGGCATGACGCTCTACACCTTCGCCAAGGACAGCGCGGGCAAGTCCGCCTGCAACGGTCCCTGCGCCCAGAACTGGCCACCGCTGACAGCCGAAGCAGGCGCCAAGGCCGCCGATGGCTACAGCCTGGTGACCCGCGACGACGGCAGCCAGCAATGGGCCTACCAGGGCAAGCCGCTCTACACCTGGGTCAAGGACAGCAAGCCGGGCGATACCAGTGGTGATGGGGTCAATCAGGTCTGGCACGTGGCCAAGCCCTGATGCCCGGGCGCTGCCTGCCCAACACGGGCAGCGCCTTATCTATCAAATAGTTTAATATTTCATGATCATTCATTTTTAATGATAAGCGAGCAGGCTTAGCCTGAAGGCCTTCCCTTTCAGGAGCCCTGCCATGCCGCTTTTCGCCGCTGTCCCCGAGCAGGCACTCAGACCCTTCAGCCAGCTCGACCGCCCCCTGGAGGTCATCCGCCAGTTCACCCCCAACTGGTTCGCCGTGACCATGGGCACCGGCGTACTGGCCCTTGCCCTGGCCGCCTGTCCCTGGAGGTTTCCTGGATTGCCCGTCCTCGCCGAGGGCCTCTGGCTGCTCGCTGTACTGCTGTTCTGTCTGTTCAGCGGGCTCTATGCCGCGCGCTGGTTGCTGTTCTTCGACGAGGCCCGCGAAATCTTCGCCCACGCCACTGTCTCGATGTTCATCGGCACCATCCCCATGGGCCTGGCCACGCTGATCAACGGCCTGTTGCTGTTCGGCCTGCCGCGCTGGGGCGCGGCGGTGGTGCCCCTGGCGCTCGGCCTCTGGTGGCTGGATGCGGCCATGGCGCTGGCTTGCGGAGTGCTGATCCCCTATCTGATGTTTACCCGCCAGGCGCATCGCATCGACCAGATGACCGCCGTATGGCTGCTGCCGGTAGTGGCCGCGGAGGTGGCGGCGGCCAGTGGTGGCCTGCTGGTGCCGCATCTGGCGGTCAGCGAGCAATTCAGCGTGCTCGTCGCCAGCTATGTGCTCTGGGCCTATTCGGTCCCGGTCGCCCTCAGCCTGCTGGTGATCCTGCTGTTGCGCCTGGCACTGCACAAACTGCCGCCGGCCAGCATGGCCGCGTCGAGCTGGCTGGCGCTGGGCCCGATCGCCACCGGCGCCCTGGGGCTACTGGTGCTGGGCAGCGCTGCGCCCGCGGTGTTCGCCGCCCATGGCCTGGTCGGTATTGGCGAGATCGCCCGGGGCCTGGGCCTGCTGGGTGCGCTGCTGCTCTGGGGCCTGGGACTCTGGTGGCTGGCGCTGGCGGTGCTGGTGACCCAGCGCCAGGCCCGGGACGGCATGCCCTTCAACCTGGGCTGGTGGGGCTTCACCTTTCCCCTGGGCGTCTATGCCCTTACCACCCTGCGCCTGGGCGAAGCCCTGGCGGCGCCCTTCTTTACTGGCCTGGGCGCCGTGCTGGTGCTGCTGCTGGCGCTGCTGTGGACCCTGGTCGCCAGCCGCACCCTGGCCGGCGCCTACCGCGGCAGTCTGTTCGTCTCGCCCTGCATCGCCCACCTGTGCAAGCCGGTGCGCTAGAGCCTGCTCAAAGGCTCGCGAGCTAGAGTCAAACAAGGCCTAGGCGGCCCCGCGAAAATAGCTGAGGAAGCGGATCGGACTCGCGCTCGAGTTTACAAAGAGTAAATGAGCATTCCGACGGGGCTGGCCTTCCAGGCCATTTTCAACGCCGTTTGGCCGACGCGCAGCAGACTTTGAACAGGCTCTTAGTCCTGGGGGCGCTGCAGGCCGTGCTGGTGCAGCCAGCGATAGAGGGTGTTGCGACTCACCCCCAGGCGCCTGGCGGCGCGGGTCATCTGCCAGTGGCAGTCGTCCAGCACCGCACGCAGTTCCTCCCGGGCGCTGTCGACCGGCACCGCGCTGGACGGCAGCGGCAGCCGGGCGCCACGGCAGTCGGCGGGTAGCTCGTCCAGGCCGATCTGGCCATCTTCGCTCAGGGCCACCAGGGTGCGCAGCACGGTACGCAACTGGCGGACGTTGCCCGGCCAGGGGTGCGCCAGCAGGCAGGCACGCGCGGCCGGATCGAGGTCGATCGCCTCGCCTCGGGCCTCTTCGGCCAGCAGCTGATCGAGCAGTTCGCCACGGTCACTGCGCTCGCGCAGCGCCGGCAGGGTCACTACCAGGCCGCGCAGGCGATAGTAGAGGTCTTCGCGAAAGCTGCCGGCCGCCACCAGGGCCTCCAGGTCCCGGTGACTGGCGCTCACCAGGCGCAGGTCCAGGGCGCGCGGCGCCCCGCCGCCGAGCGGGACCACCTGGCGCTCTTCCAGCACTCTGAGCAGCCGGGTCTGCAGCGCCAGCGGCATGTCGCCGATCTCGTCGAGAAAGAGGATGCCGCCATCGGCCTGCTGCAACTTGCCGGCCATGCCTTCCTTGCGCGCTCCGGTGAAGCTGCCGCCGCGATAGCCGAACAGCTCGCTTTCGATCAGGGTTTCCGGGATGGCCGCGCAATTGAGGGCGACGAATGCCTGGCCGGCGCGACTGCTGGCGCGGTGCAGGGCGCTGGCGAAGGCTTCCTTGCCGGTGCCGGTCTCGCCGTGCAGCAGCACCGGCACGTCACGTTCCAGCACCTTGAGCGCCCGGGTAAAATCCCGTGCCAGGGCCGGATCGGCCAGGCAGATGCCGCTGGGCAGGGGCGCCTTGGGCACTGCCACCGGGATGACCGGTCGTACCTGAGGACCGCGTACCAGGCCGTGGAAGCCCTGGCCCTGGCGGCCACGCAACGCCCAGCAGGCGCTGGGTTGCGGGCGGGCGCGCTCCAGCAGCTCGTCCTGCCGCAACTCGAACAGGCTTTCCATCCGCTGCCCCAGCACCGCACTGCGCGCCAGCCCCAGCAGCATCAGCGCGGTCTCGTTGGCGGCGTTGATCCGCCCCTCTTCATCAAAGGCCAGCAGGCCCTCGCTGAGCAGGCCGACATAGGCCGCCTGGGCATGGAAGCGCAGCAGATAGCCATTGGCGTAGCGGTCGAGGAAATAGCAGCTCTCGATCAGCTTGGCCGAGAGATTGACCAGCGCCATGGTATGGAACTGACCCTGGCGCGAGGCGTCCTGGCGGGCGCTGGAGACGTCCAGCACCGCCAGCAGCTCGCCGGCCGGATCGAAGACTGGACTGGCCGAGCAGGTCAGCTGGGTATGGCGACTGCGAAAGTGTTCGTCGCGGTGGATGGTCAGCGCCTGACGCTCCACCACGCAGGTGCCGATGCCGTTGGTGCCCTCGCAGGCCTCGCTCCAGTCGGCGCCCAGCCACAGGCCGGCCTGCTGGAAGGTCGCGCGCTCGGCGTCGGCGGTGACGCAATCGAGGATCAGCCCGCGGGCATCGGTGAGCAGCACGGCATGGCCGGCGCCGCCCAGTTGCTGGTGCAGGGAATTCATCTGCCCACGAGCGATCTGCAAGACCCGCTGCTGGCGCTGGCGGTGCTCGTCGAAGCGGGCGCGCTCCAGCACCCAGGGTGCTACCGGCGCGGCCGGGTCCAGCTGGTGTTCGTCGAGACAGCGCCGCCAGGAGCGGGCGATGGCCGGATCGCTGGCCGGGCCGTCGAGGACGGCGCCGCGGGCGAGCTCGAGTACCTGGCTGGCATGACGATCGGACGGGGTAGCGGCCATTGTCGTTGTCCTCCGCGGGGCGTCTGCGCGGCCTCCAGCATAGGCCAAATCGGGCGGACTGGGCACTCTGTCACCCCCAGGTGACAAGCTGTCACGCCAAGGGGTGACAGCTCTGTCACAGTGGCAGCTGGCGGCTTTCCCCGGAAAAGACCGCAAGGCCGCAACCATGCGGGTTCGCCCGACTTGGCCCGCGCCTTGCTCAGGATCGGAGCGCCGCTCTTCCTACAAGAACAAACAGGAGACCCACCATGCGCTACGCAGCTCCCGGCACCCAAGACGCCCTGCTGACCCTGCAGGCCCGCTACGGCAACTACATCGGCGGCGAATTCGTCGCCCCGGTGAAAGGCCAGTACTTCACCAACACCTCCCCGGTGAACGGCTCGGTGATCGGTGAATTCCCCCGCTCCGACGCCGCCGACATCGAACGCGCCCTGGACGCCGCCCATGCCGCCGCCGATTCCTGGGGCCGCACCTCGGTGCAGGACCGCTCGCTGATCCTGCTCAAGATCGCCGACCGCATCGAACAGAATCTGGAAAAACTGGCCGTCGCCGAGACCTGGGACAACGGCAAGGCGGTGCGCGAGACGCTCAACGCCGACGTGCCCCTGGCCGCCGATCACTTCCGCTACTTCGCCGGCTGCATCCGCGCCCAGGAAGGCAGCGCCGCCGAGATCAACGACAAGACCGCCAGCTACCATTTCCACGAGCCGCTGGGCGTGGTCGGCCAGATCATCCCCTGGAACTTCCCGCTGCTGATGGCCGCCTGGAAGCTGGCCCCGGCGCTGGCCGCCGGCAACTGCGTGGTGCTCAAGCCCGCCGAGCAGACCCCGCTGTCCATCACCCTGTTCGTCGAGATGGTCGGCGACCTGCTGCCGCCCGGCGTGCTCAACGTGGTGCAGGGCTATGGCAAGGAGGCCGGCGAGGCCCTGGCCACCAGCACCCGCATCGCCAAGATCGCCTTCACCGGCTCCACCCCGGTGGGTTCGCATATCCTCTCCTGCGCGGCCAAGAACATCATTCCCAGCACCGTGGAACTGGGCGGCAAGTCGCCCAACATCTACTTCGAAGACATCATGCAGGCCGAGCCGAGCTTCATCGAGAAGGCCGCCGAGGGTCTGGTACTGGGCTTCTTCAACCAGGGCGAGGTCTGTACCTGCCCGTCGCGCGCCTTGGTGCAGGAATCCATCTACGCCCCCTTCATGGAAGCGGTGATGAAGAAGATCGCCCAGATCAAGCGCGGCGATCCGCTGGACACCGAGACCATGGTCGGTGCCCAGGCTTCCCAGCAGCAATTCGAGAAGATCGTCTCCTACCTGGAGATCGCCCGCGAGGAAGGCGCCGAATTCCTCACCGGCGGCAACGTCGAGAAACTGCAGGGTGATCTGGCCAGCGGCTATTACATTCAGCCTACCCTGCTCAAGGGCCACAACAAGATGCGCGTCTTCCAGGAAGAGATCTTCGGCCCGGTGATCGGCGTCACCACCTTCAAGGACGAAGCCGAGGCCCTGGCCATCGCCAACGACACCGAGTTCGGCCTCGGCGCGGGCGTCTGGACCCGCGACATCAACCGCGCCTACCGCATGGGCCGCGGCATCAAGGCCGGCCGCGTCTGGACCAACTGCTACCACCTCTATCCCGCCCACGCCGCCTTCGGCGGCTACAAGAAATCCGGCGTCGGCCGTGAAACCCACAAGATGATGCTCGACCACTACCAGCAGACCAAGAATCTGCTGGTCAGCTACGACATCAATCCGCTGGGCTTCTTCTAAAGCGACGCCTGGATCGCGCGCCTCAGCAGGACGTCGGGGCGCGCCTCCCACCTGACCTGGATCAACACCCCCGCCCCGTGGGTGGCCGACGCTAGACGCAGCGGCCGCCCGTGGTGGACAGGTGCGTCCCGGCACAGGCCCCGTCTGGCTTCATCCACGCATCATGCCTCCATGAGGGACTCGTCATGCCTAAAACAATGAAAGCCGCTGTCGTCACCGCCTTTGGCAAACCCCTGGAATTCCGCGAAGTCGAGGTGCCCACCCCGGGTGCCGGCCAGGTACTGGTCAAGATCGCCGCCAGCGGCGTCTGCCACACCGATCTGCATGCCGCCCAGGGCGATTGGCCGGTCAAGCCCAATCCGCCCTTCATCCCCGGTCACGAAGGCGTCGGCCATGTGGTGGCGGTGGGCGCCGGGGTCACCCATGTCAAGGAAGGTGACCGGGTCGGGGTGCCCTGGCTGTATTCCACCTGCGGTCATTGCGAGCATTGCCTGGGCGGTTGGGAGACCCTCTGCGAATCCCAGCAGAACACCGGCTATTCGGTGAACGGCGGCTTCGCCGAATACACCCTGGCCGATGCCGGCTACGTCGGCCGCCTGCCGGACAACGTCGGCTTCGTCGAGATCGCGCCCATCCTCTGCGCAGGGGTCACCGTCTACAAGGGCCTGAAGATGACCGACACCCGCCCGGGCAACTGGGTGGTGATCTCCGGCATCGGCGGCCTCGGCCACATGGCGGTGCAGTACGCCCGGGCCATGGGCCTGAACGTGGCGGCGGTGGACGTGGACGACCGGAAGCTCGACCTCGCCCGCCGCCTGGGCGCCGAGGTCACCGTCAACGCCCGCGAGCAGGACCCGGCGGCCTACCTGAAGAAGGAGATCGGCGGCGCCCATGGCGCCCTGGTCACGGCGGTGTCGCCCAAGGCCTTCGAGCAGGCCATCGGCATGACCCGCCGCGGCGGCACCATCGCCCTCAACGGCCTGCCGCCGGGTGACTTCCCGCTGTCGATCTTCGACATGGTGCTCAACGGCACCACGGTGCGTGGCTCCATCGTCGGCACCCGCCTGGACCTGCAGGAGGCGCTGGACTTTGCCGGCGAAGGCAAGGTCAAGGCCACGGTGAGCGCCGAGCCGCTGGAGAACATCAACGACATCTTCGCCCGCATGCACGGCGGCGGTATCGAGGGTCGGGTGGTGATCGACATGGCGCTGGGCTGAGAACCAGCGCGCCACTCCCGCGTCGGCCCCGGCGCGGGAGTGAACCTTTCGCCTACCCTGACCTCTGAGCGGCTGGCGTTTTTTCCCGGCGCCGATCTCGACCAGGCCACAAACGCTGGCCCCGGCTGCCCTTATAATCGCCGCCGGACCCTCGCAACTACGGTAGGCACGCCCCATGGAATTCAACCCGATCGACCTGATCCTGCACCTCGACGTCTATCTCAGCGGGTTGGTAGCCCAGTACGGCACCTGGATCTACGTCATTCTCTTCGCCGTGATCTTCTGCGAGACGGGTCTGGTGGTCATGCCCTTCCTGCCCGGCGACTCCCTGCTGTTCATCGCCGGCGCTCTTTCCGCCCTCGGCGACATGGACCCCTATCTGCTCGCCGGCCTGCTGATGTTCGCCGCGGTGGCGGGCGACAGCACCAACTACCTGATCGGCCGCTTCGCCGGCGACAAGCTGTTCAGCAACCCCCATTCCAAGATCTTCCGCCGCGACTACCTGCTGCGCACCCAGGCCTTCTACGAGCACCACGGTGGAAAGACCATCACCCTGGCGCGCTTCCTGCCCATCATCCGCACCTTCGCCCCCTTCGTCGCCGGCGTCGGCCGCATGCACTATCCCTACTTCCTCGCCTACAGCGTGCTCGGCTCGCTGCTCTGGGTCGGCGGTCTGGTAAGCCTGGGCTACTTCTTCGGCAACGTGCCCTTCATCAAGCAGAATCTCACCCTGATGGTGCTGGCCATCATCGGCATCTCCCTGCTGCCGATGATCCTCGGCCTGATCAAGAGCCGGCGCGCCGCGGTCCAGAGCGGAGTCTGAGTCCTTGGGTTTCTGGCGCGCCTGGCGCGAACGGCGCCTGCTGGAGCGGGTCGCCATCGCCGACGAGCTCTGGGCGCGCCTGCGTCAGCGCCTGCCGATCCTCGATGGCCTGAGTGCCGCGGAGGACACCTGGCTGCGCGAGCACTGCGTGCTGTTTCTCGCCGAGAAGCGCCTGACCCTGCTCCAGGGCCTGGAACTGGATGACGGCGACCGCCTGCTGCTGGCCGCCCAGGCCCTGCTGCCGCTGCTGCACCTGCCGGAAGCGGCGCTCTATCCCAATGTCCGCGAGATCGTCGTCTACCCAGACGCCTTCGTCAGCCCGCAGCGCCATCGCGACGAAGGTGGCCTGGAACACGAGTGGGACGAGGAACGCGACGGCGAAGCCTGGGATCGCGGCCAGGTGGTGCTGGCCTGGCCCGGCATCCAGGCCAGTGGTGGCTGGGAGGCCTACAACCTGGTCATCCACGAATTCGCCCACCTCCTCGATCTGCTCGCCGGCGGTCTGTGCAACGGCCAGCCGCCACTGCACGAAGGCATGCCCCAGGCCGCCTGGACCGGCGCCCTGCAAGGCGCCTATGACGACCTCAATCGCCAGCTCGACGCCGATCCGGATGCGCAGACTGTCCTCGACCCCTATGCGGCAGAAAGCCCCGAGGAATTCTTCGCTGTCGCCTGCGAGTATTTCTTCAGCGCGCCCGACCTGCTCGGCGAACACTATCCGGCCGTCTACGGACAGCTGCAGCAGTTGTTCCGCCAGGACCCGCGCAGCCGTCTCGCCGCGAGCCTGGCGAGCATGCAACAGCCGACACCCCCGGGGTCCGAGGCTCGAACCCCGATCTGAAAGCGCCTATACTCCCGGCCACTTTTCCCAACCGACCAGAGGGACCCGTTCATGAGCTACAGCAAGATTCCCGCCGGCAAAGACCTGCCGAACGACATCTACGTCGCCATCGAGATTCCGGCCAACCACGCGCCGATCAAGTACGAGATCGACAAGGACAGCGACGCCCTCTTCGTCGACCGTTTCATGGCCACCCCCATGTTCTACCCGGCCAACTACGGCTACATCCCCAACACCCTGGCCGACGATGGCGATCCCCTCGACGTGCTGGTCGTGACCCCCTACCCGGTCGCTCCCGGCGCCGTGATCCGCGCCCGTCCGGTCGGCGTGCTGCACATGACCGACGAAGCCGGCGGTGACGCCAAGCTGATCGCCGTCCCCCACGACAAGCTGAGCGTCCTGTACAAGGACGTGAAGGAATACACCGACCTGCCGGCCCTGCTGCTGGAGCAGATCAAGCACTTCTTCGAGAACTACAAGGATCTGGAGAAGGGCAAGTGGGTCAAGGTCGAAGGCTGGGGCGACGCCGACGCCGCCCGCGCCGAGATCACCAAGGCCGTGGCCGCCTACAAGGGCTGATCCACGCTCCTTTCGAAAAGCCCGGCTCGCCGGGCTTTTCTGTTTCCGGACGTCACACCGGGCACACCGGGCTTCCTATCCGGCGGCAAAGCGACTACCCTGCACCCCTCGTCGCCATCCGCGACCCTGCGCCGATCCGCCATCTGCCGATCGCCGCCGGAGGCCCCAGGCCTCTTTCTCATCTGCCCGGCAAGGGCAACCCGGGCGGGCCGGGCTCACCAAAAATCAGCTCAACCCGCCCTCTAAAGCCGGCCACAAGCCGGCTTTTTTGCGCCTGCCGTTCGAGTAGCGCATAACAGGCGCAGCGGAGCGACGACCGGTACGGATGCCAGCCGCCCAGGCAGAGCCTTTCGCCCATGTCGGCACCCTGCGTCGGGCCGCCAGGCAAACTCACGAGAAACTCAGGGCCGTTACTCAGGGTCGACCGGAGACGAGTCCGCCCCGAGTCGCCATCATGTCCCGCCGTCTGCGCCTGCCTCTTTACCTCCTCATCGGCCTGGTCGTCCTGCTGCTGTGCCTGCACCTGGCCGCGCCGCTGCTGATCCGCCACTACCTCAACGACAGGCTGGCGGACATGGGCGACTATCGTGGCCAGATCACCGACGTGGACCTGGCCTGGTGGCGCGGCGCCTATCGCATCGAGGGGCTGGAGATCGTCAAGGTCAACGGCAAGGTACCGGTGCCCTTTCTCAAGGCGCCCAGCATCGACATCGCGGTGAGCTGGCGTTCGCTGTGGCGGGACCATGCCATCGTAGGGCGCCTTGTCTTCGATCGACCCGAACTCAACTTCGTCGACGGCGGGACGCGCAAGGAACAGTCGCAGACCGGTGCAGGCACCGACTGGCAGGATCAGGTCGACAAGCTGATCTCCATCACCCTCGACGAGGTGCGAGTGGTCAATGGGCGGGTGACCTTTCGCAACTTCAACTCCAAGCCCCAGGTGAATCTGGCGGCCACCGACGTCAACGCCAGCCTCTACAACCTGACCAACGCCGCCGACGCCCAGGGCGAACGCATCGCCCACTTCGAAGGCAAGGCCGCCGTGCTCGGCAGCGCGCCGCTGGAAGCCAGCGCCCGTTTCGATCCCTTCAAGAACTTCATCGACTTCGACTTCCGTCTGCGGGTGACCGACATTGACCTGCCCAAGCTCAACGACTTCGCCCGTGCCTACGGCAAGTTCGATTTCCGCGCCGGCAGCGGCGACGTGGTGGTGGAAGCGAGGGCGGTGGATGGCCAGCTCAGCGGCTACGTCAAACCCCTGATGAAGAACGTCGACATCTTCGACTGGCAGCAGGACGTCGAGAATCGCAACAAGAACGCCCTGGAAAGCGCCTGGGAAGCCGTGGTCGGCACCGCCCAGACCCTGCTCAAGAATCAGCGCCGCGATCAGTTCGCCACCCGGGTCGACCTGTCCGGCAGCGTGAAGAACCAGGACATCAGCCCGTTGCAGGCCTTTTTCAATATCCTGCGCAATGCCTTCGTACGGGCCTTCAGCGCCCGCTATGACGCGGATTGAAGCTCTCGTAGGTTGGCGCTGAGCACAGCGAAGCCCAACGGCTTAATTTTGGCGTTTGGCCACCCGCACCCCAGCCCTCTCCCAGCGGGAGAGGGGGCGATTGGATTCCGTAGCGTGGAAAACCGCGCAGCGTTTT
>NZ_JAQYZY010000051.1:108987-343141 GCF_028640825.1 Pseudomonas sp. LA5 | reverse complement strand
CGGTGGTGCAGAGCTACAACCCGACGTTCGAGATATCGACCTGGGACCGGCAGATGACCGAGGCCGAGAACTGGAGCAGGGCGCCGGCGGATGCCAAGCCCGCCACCCCATTCCTGACCTCAATGCACGAGCAGCGCCAGGCCTACGGCATCGGCGGCACCTTCGCCGACCTAGTGCAGGTGGTGCTGGAGTCCGGCCAGCTCTACTGCGGCAAGGCGGGGAAGGTGCTGGGCATCTGGCAGGGCGCGCGCTACGCCATCAGCGTCTCGGAGCATCCGGAGGACGTGGCATGGCAGTTCCCGAACTGATCCCTGAGGTAGGCAAGTTCGACCGGTACCCGCTGATGCGGCAGACGTCGCGCTGGGAGTGGGTGGTGGAGGAGGTGTTCTCCTTCCACGACCCGGTGGTGGGCGTGATCACCTGCCCGGCGCCATCGCCCACCGACCTGGCCAGCATTCGCTTCCTCAGGGAGGTGTTCCGCTGGGGCGCGATCATCGCCGTGGTGTTCGCCATCTTCAGCGCCGCGTTCGGCCTGCCGCTGGTGCTGGCCATCGTCGCCGCGGTGATCGCCCTGGTGGCGGTCCTGCTGTACGCCTATATCGCCGGCTACGGTAACCGCATGAGCGCCATGCACGACTTCCTGTACCGCTCCAAGCGCTTCCCGAAAGCGGTGTGCGACCAGATCCTATGGCGCATGGCCCGGACCGGGGAGGGCATGGCGCGCCCACGTGCGGCCGTCTTCTACCTGGGCCCGGTCCTGGGTGGCCAGCGGCGCTACGGCCGGCGCTAAATCCTCACGCTCGCGCGGAATGCCCCGCCGGATAGCGCCGCAATGACCTAAATCCTCGCGATCGTGAGGACACCTAATCCTATCAGCCCGCCACTGCGCGGGCTTTTTTATGCCTGGAGTTTCCCATGCTCATCACCGAGCACCAGCTGGTCGCCATCCTGCCCGGCGCGGCCAAGGTGGCGACCGTCTTCGTCCCGGCGCTGAACGCCGCCATGAATCGCTACGCCATCGAGCAAAACGCGCTGCGCATCTCTGCCTTCCTCGGCCAGTGCGGCCACGAGTCCGGCGAGCTGACCCGCCTGGTCGAGAACCTGAATTACAGCGCCCAGGGCCTGGCCAACACCTGGCCGAGCCGGTACGCCATCGACCCGCGCGCCAAGGAGCTGAAGCCGAACGAACTCGCCGCCCGCCTGGCCCGTCGCCCCGAGGCTATCGCGAACAACGCCTATGCCAACCGCAACGGCAACGGCCCGGAGTCCTCCGGCGACGGCTGGACCTATCGGGGCCGCGGCCTGGTGCAGGTCACCGGCCGGGCCAACTACGTCGCTGCCGGCACCGCCCTGGCGCTGGATCTCGTCCGCCGACCCGAGCTGCTGGAGCTGCCCTGGAACGCCTGCATGTCCGCTGCGCACTTCTGGTCGGCCAACGGCTTGAACCAGTTGGCCGACGCCCGGGACACGCTGGCCATCACCAAGAAGATCAACGGCGGTACCAAGGGCCTGGCCGAGCGAGCCGCGCTCACCGCCCGCGCCCTGGCCGTCCTCAGCTGATCCACCCACCCCGCTGCACCCACCGACAACAAGGACACGGACCATGCCCTATCCCCGCCGCTTGCCGCGTATTCTCGACCCGCTGTACGACCAGATGGAGGAGCGTGACAAGCTCGCCGGCTTGGCCACCACCGGTACCAACGTTCTCACCCGGGGCCTGTTCGGGCGCCTGCGGCAGCAGACCCTGACCGCCGTCACTACCTTCAACCTGCAGATCGAGCTGGAAGGCGAGTTCATGTCCTTCCGCGTAGGCATCCCCAATGTGTCCGCGACTCCCGTCACCGGCGTGAAGGTGTGCGTCGGTGTCTCCGCGGCGGTGCCGGCCGCCACCCACCTGGTGGCCATCGCGCCCGAGCAGGGCGAGTGGATCGATCTCACCTTCAACGGCGCGGCCACTGTGGACCTGGCGGCGCGCTCGGCTGAGGAAGTCTGGAGCGTCACCTGGTCCGATCCGGTGTTCCTGCCCAGCGTGGTGCGCACTGATGCCACCACCGGCCGCCCCCTGGTGCTGGTGCGCATGGAATACCCGGCCAACTCGGTCGCCTCGATGCCCTACAACAACCTCTACAACTGGCGCAGCACCGGCCCGCGCGTGTGCCGCTGCTCGAACCAGGAGGTGCAGGGCGTCACCAACAAGCCCGCCTTCACCCAGGCCAACGTCTACAGCAGCGGCGGCGATGAGAAGGCGGTGATTCCGCTGATCCAGTACATCACGGTCGCGCGTGGCCACCAGGTGCTGATCGGCGGCGACAGCATCCCCGAGGGCCTGGGCGGCAGCGTCCGCGACATGGGCGCCGTCCAGCGTGCCGTGCTGGCGCTGTCGACGCCTGACCGCCCCATCGAGTACGTGAACGCCGGGCTGCATGCCCAGGTGCCGGACGTCTACAGCCGCCTGGTGGTGTCCCTGCTGGCGGCGGTGCGGCCGACGATCCTGGCCTATGCGCCCTGGTCCATCAACGACGTGCCCAACGGCGGCATGACCGGAGCGGGCCTGCGCCGGCTGCGGGGATCCTTCGGGCGTGTCATGGATGGGCTGCGCACCACCGGCTTGCGGCCGATCATCTTCCTGCCCGAGGCTACCCCGGCCAACAGCGACAAGCGCCCGCATGGCGCCGGCGACCAGGCGCGCCGCGACTACAACGCGAACTGGCTGCCGCGCTGCACGGGCGCCATCGTGGTGAAGGGTACCGCCGCGGTGGTCACCGGCACCCGGGACGCCTCTGGCCAGGACCAGATCAAGGCTGGTATGACCGATCCGAACGATGGGGTGCACCTGCTCGACGCGGGCTACGACGCCCAGGCCGAGTTGTGGAAGCCCTACCTGTCCCTGGTGCAGGAGCGCCTGCAGTAATGGTCGTGCTCGAGCAGTACAGGGCGGCCGTGATCGCGGTCGTCGTTGTCGTCCTGCTCGGCCTGGGCGTAGTGATCGGCGGCGGGGTGGCCTACTGGCTCACCGCCGGCCACTACCGGCCCATCGTCGAAGGCCTGCGGGATGACGTGAAGACCTCTTCCAGCACTCTGGCGTCCTGCCGGACCACCAGCAGCACGCTGGAAGGGCAGGTAGGCCAGCAGAACCAGGCCCTGGCCGATCTGCGCCTGGCCGCCGAGATGCGCGCAAAGGACGCCGAGCCGATTCAGCAGCAGGCTGCCAAGGCCGCCGGCGAGGACTACCAGGCAGCCAATCGCCTGCAGCAGGAGCGCACCGGGGGCGACCCGGCAGCGGCCGCCGCGGCCATCATCGATAAGGAGCTGGGCCTATGAGGTGGATCATCGTCGGGATACTGGTCGCGCTGGCGGGGTGCGGCGCCCAGCCCGTTGCCGAGCCAGAGCCGCGCGTGGTGCGCGTAGATGTGCCGGTCCAGGTGCCGTGCCGAGTGAAGGCGCCGGCGGTACCGGCCTGGGCGGCGGAGGGGCTGCGCAAGGAGGACAGCCTGGAGGTGAAGGTTCGGGCGCTGCTGGCTGAGCGTCGGCAGCGGATCGGCTACGAGCGGGAGCTGGTGGCAGCAGTTGTCAGCTGCCAGTAGCTGGTTCTGGCCGCTCACCGAACTTGATTTCAAAGAGGCCGAGGTCGTCACCCTCAAGATGCACCAGGTCTCCGGAAAAACTACGTCCGCCCGCGTCAAGATGCACATAGCCTGGCAATTCTCGCCAGCCGATAGGCCCGGATTTCTCTATCGGGCTGCGCACCGAAACCGTATAGCCCTTGACGTCTGGCGCTCTGCTCAGGACGCCGTCGAACGTCAGGTAGATGGTAGAGCTCGGGCCAGACACCGAGCAGCGCTTGAGCTGCACGCTAATCTTGCCGGTATAGGGAAGCTGCATGGAAGCGATCCTCTAAGGCGTGTGAGCTGATGCTATCAATGATAGGCAGGGATGGGCGTCATACCGTTCGTCGGTGTCAAGCTTGCTGGAGCCATCTCGCCTAACTACTGTATGGAAAACCAGTATCGGGCTATGCCATGGAACAAGTCGACGAGTTCGGCAGCTTCGGGGGTGACGACTTCGACCCGGACTGCCTGGAGATGATCAGGAACCAGCGCGACCTCTACGTCGAGGAGATCGCGATCATGCGCGGTATCATGGGCCGCCTGCGGCAGAACCTGCTCACGGTGCTGGCTGAGCGCGATCAGCTGTGGACCGAGGTCCGCATCGTCCGGGGATTCAGTCAGCTCAGCGTCCAGAAGTGGATGGCCGGCGGCGGCGAGGGTGCCCCCGCGAGAGCCCTGCAGGAGATCGACGTGAAGTATCACGAGCTGCTGCTGGCGGTGAACGTCACCCAGAAGGAGAGCGAGCACCTGCGCCAGGAGCTGGCCACGGCCAGGGCGATGGCCATCGACGAGAAGATGGACGCCGATCGGCTGCGCAGCCAGGTCAGCTGGCTGCAGGGGAAAAGATAGAAATGAGATGGCTTGTGTAGCCGCTAGTGTCAGTGCAGAAAATGAAGGCATAAAAAAGCCGGCGCTAGGCCGGCTTTTTTATGACCGCGATCAGTGAATCTCGACAAGTCCATTTCGGTACGTCAAGACTCGCTCACCAGCGCTGGCAGAGGACTGACAATCCCGTTTCGTATCCTGAAACGAAGGAATCGAGCCACTTCGCTCAGCATAGGATGGGCTTTGTTGCACTCGGCCATCACGATCACGCTGGCTCTGGGAACCGATCTGACCCGAGGATTCGCGGTAGCTATAAGTCATGGGAGTAACCTGTGTGGTTATGAACCAGTTTAGGCTCGTTGAGCATGGTGAATTTTTCACCCCTCTTGAGCACCCCTACGTGGGTTCTTCCACCAACGGTTGCAACGCCGTTGGCGAATCTTTGCATTCCTGACTGCAAATTCACAAGAAGCTCTACCAAGTCGACCGCGTACTGGGTCGGTAAATTCCCGAAATCGATGCTGGCTTGTTGGTCCCCCCAAGGGAGATTGAGCGCAAGATCGGGGACTTGGGATGTGAAGCCTTCGGGAATAATTACACCCTGTGCTGCAAGCTCTTCAAGTAAATTTTGCGTTACGTTTCGTGTGTAAGCCGCGGATTGAGCCCTCATAACCCTTTCCACGGTCTGAGCCAGCTGCCCGTCAACCCCTACCAGCAAGCGCTCGACAAAATTGGACTGACCACCAAAGCACGTGCCTGAACGAGTGGGCCAGTTGAACTGCTCCTCAATCGTCGAGGTTTTGACGTAAACCTTGAATACCTGGCTTTTAGCATCTTCTGTGCCATAGCCACCAATGATGAAGTGTACATCGGCTTGGAATGGCATCTCGTCCGGGGTGATCTTGTCGAACTGGACCTGTTCTTCCCACAGCACCCGAACGTGGGCCAAAAAAGCCTCTGCGACAGCTCGAACGGTGCCGAAGGTTCTGTTCTCCGACGTGCAGAGCTTGCGGAACCTAGATGCTACCCCGGCGATTGTGACGCCTGAGAGGGTGGCCAAGCCGGCGGTGACAGCTGCTACCGAGGTGTCTTCGTCTTCATAAAGGCAGAACATTTTCTGTGCGCCGCCAAAGACGTTTGTTACCAGCGGCTCGATGTGAGCAGTCGAGACCACCTTGTGACCCATGGCATCGACCAGCTCATTGCCGTCTGCGTCACGCGCGAAACCAACGTTAGGCCGCAAGAAAATGGCCGGCTCTACCTGGCTGGACAGGCTGTCACAGCCAAGGACGATGGCGTCGAATGTAGCAATTGCGATGTTGATGGTCATTTCAGATCCAACTCTAGCCGACTTAGCATCCCTTCTATCGACCGATCGCAGCGTATGTTTAGCATTCGCGCGAGGGCGGCGAAGATTACACCAGCTGATTTTCTTTCGTGTGACTGAGCGCTGAACGGTCTGAAGAAGGGGATATGCAGGCGAGGCCGTTAAGCTCGCTGAAGGCTAACCCTCCTCGCAAAATCCTCGCGAAGCTCCGTGGTAGTGCCCTCAGCTAGCGAGTCGAGATAGTCGCTGTACCACTGCATCATCTCGCGGCGCTGCCGCAGGTACTGGGCCTTGTTGTAGACCCCAGAGACCCCTTCCTCCTTGTGCGCGAGCTGGACTTCCACGAAATCCTTGTGCCACTCGTGCTCTCTCAGCAGCGTACTGGCGGTGTGGCGCGTGCCATGGCCGACCAGCCTTCCTTTATATCCCACCAGGGCGAAGACGTTGCCGATGGTGTTCTCGCTGATCACCGGTGTCTTGGGGCCGACGCCAGGGAACAGGTAGCGCCCGTCGCCGGTGAAGCGCTGCAGCTCCTGCAACTGGGCGACCAGCTGGGTGCTGAGCGGCACCACGAAGTCCCGGCGCATTTTCATCTTGGCCGCCGGCACCGTCCATTCAGCCTTCGCCAGGTCCAGCTCTGTCCATTCCGCATAGCGCACCATGCCCGGGCGGCTGGCAGTCCGGATCGCCATCCAGGCGGCAGTCAGTGCGATGGTCCGGCTTCTGGATCCGCGCATGGCGTGCAGGAAGTCCGGCAGCTCGTGCTCCAGCAGGTGAGGGTATTGCTGGGTTTCCGGCGCCGGCGCGGCGATGACCAGCAGCTCGCTGGCCGGGTTGTTCTCGCACAGGCCCCGGGCAATTGCGTGACTGAATATCCGCTGAAGCCACCCGCGGACCTTCTTCGCGACGTTGTGGGCGTCCCGGGCTTCGATGCCGGCCTGTAGCCGGGCGCAGTCCTTCCGAGTCACCTCGTCGACCTGCAGGTGTCCCAGCGCTGGCAGGATGTCCTTGTCGAGGTAGGTGCGCATCTTCTCCAAGGTCGAAGCGGACAGGCCCTCGCGGGTCTTCTGCTCGTACCAGGTTTCTGCTGCCGTCCGGAACAAGTTCTGCTTCGCCTTCGCCTCGGCCGCCGCGGCTGTCGCCTTCTGGCCGACCGGGTCGATGCCCTGGTCGATCAGGTCAATGGCATCCCGGGCTTTCTCGCGGGCGCGCTTCGCCGACACCTCGGGGTAGCCGCCGAGGCCCATCCACGACCAGGCGCCGGTCTGCTTCTTGAACCTGAGCTCCCAGCGCTTCCGGCCGTTCGGCGAGACGACGAAGTAGAGGCGGTCAGTACCGTAGTTTTCCCGATACTCCTTGGCCTCCGGATCGAGCGAAGAGAGCACCGTGTCGGCCAGCGGCCGGCGCTTGATGTCCGTGCGTTTCATGTCGTCCTTGTATGGATTAGTTCGAGCAAAAACGGACCATACACAAGGCCATACAGCGCGACAAGATTCGTGCTGGTTTGAGGTGGTGCATGTTGGGATGTCAAAGCCGCTGGAGGTAGCGTCTTTGCTAGATTCGCGGACCATGCTGGCGCATGTGGAATCATTGGAATGGTGCCCCGGGGGAGACTCGAACTCCCACTCCTTTCGGAAACGGATTTTGAATCCGCCGCGTCTACCGGTTCCGCCACCGGGGCAATGGCGGCGGAGTATAGGGACGCGGGCAGGCCCGGTCAATCCAAAGTGCTTTGGTGAAAAAGGTCGCTTCCGGTAAGCTGTGCGGCCTTTCGAGATCTACCTGCCATGCACGTCGCCGACTTCCATTTCGACCTCCCCGAATCCCTCATCGCCCGTCATCCGCTGGCCGAGCGCCGCGGCAGTCGATTGCTGGTGCTCGACGGCCCCAGCGGTGAGCTGAGTCATCGCCACTTCGCCGATCTGCTGGGTTATCTGCGACCCGGCGACCTGATGGTGTTCAACGACACCCGGGTGATACCCGCGCGGCTGTTCGGCCAGAAGGCCAGCGGCGGCAAGCTGGAGGTCCTGGTGGAGCGGGTGCTGGACGAAGAGCGGGTGCTGGCCCATGTGCGCTCCAGCAAGTCGCCCAAGCCGGGCAGCCGCATCCTGATCGACGGCGGCGCCGAGGCCGAGATGGTGGCGCGCCACGAGGCGCTGTTCGAATTGAAATTCGCCGAGCCGGTGCTGCCGCTGCTGGAGCGGGTCGGCCACATGCCGCTGCCGCCCTATATCGACCGGCCCGACGAAGCCGAGGATCGCGAGCGCTACCAGACCGTCTATGCGCGCAATGCCGGCGCCGTGGCCGCGCCTACCGCCGGACTGCACTTCGACGAGCCGCTGCTGGACGCCATCCGCGCCAAGGGCGTGACGACCGCCTTCGTCACCCTACACGTCGGTGCCGGTACCTTCCAGCCGGTGCGGGTGGAAAAGATCGAAGACCACCACATGCACCGCGAGTGGCTGCAGGTCGACCAGGCCGTGGTGGATGCCGTGGCCGCCTGCCGCGCCCGTGGCGGCCGGGTGGTCGCGGTCGGCACCACCAGCGTGCGTTCGCTGGAGAGCGCCGCCCGTGACGGCGAGCTCAAGGCCTTCGCTGGCGAGACGGACATCTTTCTCTATCCCGGCCGGCCCTTCCACGTGGTCGATGCGCTGGTGACCAACTTCCACCTGCCCGAGTCGACCCTGCTGATGCTGGTGTCGGCCTTCGCCGGTTACCGCGAGACCATGGCCGCCTATGCCACGGCCGTGGCCGAGGGCTATCGCTTCTTCAGTTATGGCGACGCCATGTTCATCACCCGCAATCCCGGGGCCCAGGGCCCGGAGAGCTGATATGAGTTTCATGAATTTCGAATTGCTGGCCACCGAGGGCAAGGCCCGTCGCGGTCGCCTGACCTTTCCCCGCGGCGTGGTCGAGACCCCGGCCTTCATGCCGGTCGGTACCTACGGCACGGTCAAGGGCATGCTGCCCGACAGCGTCGCCGATATCGGTGCCCAGATCATCCTCGGCAACACCTTCCATCTCTGGCTACGGCCTGGGACCGAGGTGATCCAGCGCCATGGCGACCTGCACGACTTCATGCAGTGGCAGGGGCCGATCCTCACCGATTCCGGCGGCTTCCAGGTGTTCAGCCTGGGCGCGCTGCGCAAGATCAAGGAGGAGGGCGTCTACTTCGCCTCGCCGGTGGACGGCGCCAAGGTCTTCATGGGCCCCGAGGAATCCATGGCGGTGCAACGCGCCCTGGGCTCGGACATCGTGATGATCTTCGACGAGTGCACGCCCTATCCGGCGGACTTCGACACCGCGCGTCGTTCCATGGAACTGTCGCTGCGCTGGGCCAAGCGCTCCCGCGAAGCCCATGGCGACAATCCCTCGGCGCTGTTCGGCATCGTCCAGGGCGGCATGCACGAAGAACTGCGCCTGAGATCCCTGGAGGGGCTGGAAGGCATCGGCTTCGACGGCTATGCCATCGGCGGCCTGTCGGTGGGCGAGCCCAAGGAAGAGATGATCCGGGTGCTGGACTTCCTGCCACCGCACCTGCCGGCGGACAAGCCGCGCTACCTGATGGGCGTGGGCAAGCCGGAAGACCTGGTGGAAGGCGTACGCCGCGGCGTCGACATGTTCGACTGCGTGATGCCCACCCGCAACGCCCGCAACGGCCATCTGTTCATCGATACCGGCGTGCTCAAGCTGCGCAACGCCGTGCACCGTCACGACGAGACGCCGCTGGATCCCACCTGCGACTGTTACACCTGCAAACATTTCTCCCGGGCCTATCTGCACCATCTGGATAAATGCGGGGAAATGCTGGGGAGTATGCTGAATACGATCCACAACCTGCGGTATTACCAGCGCGTGATGGCCGGTTTGCGCCAGGCTATCCAAGAGGGTAAATTGGCCGACTTTGTGGACGCCTTCTATGCACGGCGCGGCCTGCCTACGCCGCCGCTCGACCGCTGAAAGCCCCTGTCCGATCGTCCAGGCGAAACGGCGCTCGCGCGTCCTTCGCCGGGTGCGTGACCGGGGTCCCGAGGCGGTCGGAACGGCTGCGAGCGACCCCCGGCATCTCTTCTTTTTCCGTCATCCAACTCTGCAAGGAGTAGTGCAATGAGTTTTCTGATTTCCACGGCCCAGGCCCAGGAAGCTGCCGCGCCGGCCGCCAACGCTGCACCGGGAGGTGAATACATTCAGTTCATCTTCCTGATCGGCTTCGTGGTGATCTTCTATTTCCTGATCTGGCGTCCCCAGGCCAAGCGCACCAAGGATCACAAGAACCTGATCGGCGGCCTGCAGAAGGGTGACGAAGTGGTGACCACCGGTGGTATCGCCGGCCGCATCAACAAGGTCACCGACGAGTTCGTGGTGCTGGAAGTGTCCGACAACGTCGAACTGAAATTCCAGAAGGGCGCCATCGCCGCGACCCTGCCGAAAGGCACCCTGAAGGCGCTCTGAGCCTTCCTCAATCTAGCTAACACCGGGGCGCGCAAGGCGCCCCGCCTTTATCTCGGGCGGTGTCATGCTCAACAAATATCCCCTCTGGAAGTACCTGCTGATCCTGGCCGTACTGGTCGTGGGCGCCATCTATTCGGTTCCTAATCTGTACCCCGACGATCCGGCCCTGCAGATCAGCGCTTCCAGCACCGAACGCGCGGTGACCCCCGCCGAGGTCCAGCGTGTAGACGCGGCCCTGGCGCAGGCGAAGCTCGCCGTGAAGTCCAGTGATCTCAACGCCAATGGCAGCCGGGTGCTGATCCGCCTGACGCGCGCCGATGATCAGCTGCCGGCCCAGGAAGTGGTCCGTCGTACCCTCGGCGACGACTTCGTGGTCGCCCTGAACCTGGCTCCTACCACGCCGCAGTGGCTGCGCAAGCTGGGCGCCAGCCCCATGAAGCTCGGCCTGGACCTGTCCGGCGGTGTGCACTTCCTGCTGGCGGTTGACATGGACAAGGCCGTGGATGCGCGCCTGAAGGTCTATGACAACGAGGTCAAGACCCTGCTGCGTCGCGAGAAGGTGCGCTATCGCAGCATGCCCGACCAGAACGGTGCCCTGCAGCTGGGCTTTACCGACGCCGCCGACCTGCAGCAGGCGCAGAGCCTGATCCGCAAGAACTACGCTGATTTCGAGCTGACCACCGATACCCGGGGCGACCTGCAGGTGCTGCGTCTGCAGCTGACCGAGGCCAAGTTGCGCGAGATCCGCAACTATGCCGTCACCCAGAACCTGACCACGGTGCGCAACCGGGTCAACGAACTGGGCGTGGCCGAGCCGCTGGTGCAGCGTCAGGGCGCCGACCGCATCGTGGTCGAGCTGCCGGGCGTGCAGGACACCGCCGAAGCCAAGCGCATCCTCGGCAAGACCGCCAACCTGGAATTCCGCCTGGCCGCCACCGCGGACACCCCGCGGGCCTCCACCGAGAGCTTCGAATTCCGCGAGCCCGGTCGCCCGGCGGTGCCGCTGGAGCGTAACGTCATCATCACCGGTGACCAGGTCACCGACGCCTCGGCCAGCTTCGACGAAAACGGCCGGCCCCAGGTCAACATCCGTCTGGATGGCCATGGCGGCGATCTGATCAACCGCGCTACTCGCAGCAACGTCGGCCGCAGCATGGCCGTGGTGTTCATCGAGCAGCGTCCGGTCACTCGCTACACCACCCAGACCGTGGATGGCGTGCAGAAGGAAGTGGCGGTGCCCGGCTTCGAGGAAGAGCGGCGCATCATCAGCCTGGCGACCATCCAGTCGGCCCTGGGCAACAGCTTCCGCATCACCGGCCTGAACGGTTCGGGCGAGGCCTCGGAACTGGCGCTGCTGCTGCGTGCCGGTGGCCTGGCCGCACCCATGTACTTCGCTGAAGAACGCACCCTCGGCCCGAGCCTGGGCGCCGACAACATCGAGAAGGGCATCGATGCCTCGCTGTGGGGCATGGTCTTCGTCTCGCTGTTCCTGATCGCCATCTACCGCTTCTTCGGGCTGCTGGCGACCATCGCCCTGGGCTTCAACATGGTCTTGCTGATGGCCTTGATGTCCATCCTGCATGCCACCCTGACCCTGCCGGGTATCGCCGGTATCGTCCTGACCATGGGCCAGGCGGTGGACGCCAACGTGCTGATCTTCTCGCGGATCCGCGAAGAGATCGCCAACGGCATGCCGATCCAGCGCGCTATCCATGAGGGCTTCAGTCGCGCCTTCACGGCGATCCTGGACTCCAACCTGACGACCCTGCTGGTGGGCGCCATCCTGTTCGCCATGGGCACCGGGCCGGTCAAGGGCTTCGCCGTGACCATGTCGCTGGGTATCTTCACCTCCCTGTTCACCGCCATCTTCGTGACCCGTGCCATGGTCAACCTGATTTATGGCGGCCGGAACGTCAAGAAGCTGTGGATTTGAGGACGCGGCGATGAAAAAGACCATCAACTTCATGGGCGTACGCAATATCGCGTTCGCCATCACCGCGCTCCTGACCGTTCTGGCGTTGTTCAGCTGGTTCTACAAGGGGCTGAACTTCGGCCTGGATTTCACCGGCGGTACCCTGATCGAGCTGCGCTACGAGCAGCCCGCCGACCTCGGCAAGATCCGTCAGGAATTGCAGGGCGCCGGCTTCGGAGAAGCCGTGGTGCAGAGTTTCGGCGCCACCACCGATGTGCTGGTACGGATGCCGGGTGACAACCCGCAGCTGGGTCAGCAGGTGACCGGCGCGCTGCAGAAGGCGAGCACCGAGCGCTTTTCCCTGACCCGCACCGAGTTCGTCGGTCCGCAGGTGGGCGCGGAGCTACGTGACCAGGGCGGCCTGGGCATGCTGCTGGCCCTGGGCGGGGTGCTGCTCTACGTGGCCTTCCGCTTCCAGTGGAAGTTCGCCGTGGGCGCCATCATTTCGCTGGTGCACGACGTGGTGGTGACCCTGGGTCTGTTGTCGTTCTTCCAGATCACCTTCGACCTGACGGTGCTGGCAGCGGTCCTGGCCATCATCGGCTACTCGCTCAATGACACCATCGTGGTGTTCGACCGGGTGCGGGAAAACTTCCGGGTGCTGCGCAAGGCCAGTCTGATCGAGAACATCAACGTCTCGACCACCCAGACCCTGCTGCGTACCCTGGCGACCTCGATCTCGACCCTGCTGGCCGTGGCGGCGCTGCTGTTCTTTGGCGGCGACAACCTGTTCGGCTTCTCGCTGGCGCTGTTCATCGGCGTGCTGGCCGGTACCTACTCGTCGATCTATATCGCCAACGTGGTGCTGATCTGGCTGGACCTGAAGAGCGAAGACCTGATCCCGCCGCAAGCCAAGGAACTCGACGAGCGCCCCTGATGTCCCAGGCATGGCAAAGGGCCAGGTGCCCGCTATGACAGAGTAGTCAGGAGGTTGTAGTGAACAAGTCGATGCTCGTAGGTACGGTTCTGGGAGCCATCGTCGCCACCGCAGGTGGCGCCGTGGCGTACAGTTTCGTCGACCGCGGGCCTCAGTACGCCGAGGTCGTCGCCGTCCAGCCGGTCAAGGAAACGGTCAAGACCCCGCGCGAGGTCTGCAAGGAGGTCGCGGTAACTCACCGTCGGCCGGTTCAGGACCAGCACCAGATCGCCGGGACCGCCGTAGGCGCGGTCGTCGGCGGTCTGCTGGGCAACCAGGTCGGCAACGGCAGCGGCAAGACCCTGGCGACCATCGCCGGTGCCGTTGGCGGTGGTTACGCCGGCAACAAGGGTCAGGAATACATGCAGAACCGCGACACCTACACCACCAGCCAGACCCGCTGCAGCACGGTCAATGATAGCAAGGACCAGGTGGTCGGCTATGACGTTAAGTACCTGCTGGATGGCAAGATCGGCCAGGTCCGCATGGACCACGAGCCGGGCAAGCAGCTGGAAGTGAAGAACGGCCAGGTGCTGGCCAGCCAGTGATCCGCGCCAGCGGCTGAAGTCCTCAGGGCTTCAGGCACAAAAAACCCGCTACCAGGCAACTGGTAGCGGGTTTTTTGTTGGCGCTCGCGCGGTGATTCGAGAGGGCTGTCGCTCCGGCCGGGCGCGCCGGGCGCCCTGGCCGGTGCCATCACTCAGACGGCGGGGCGGGGGGTTTCTGCTTTGGGCCGAAGCCACCGCCGGGCGGAGATCCACGCCGGCGCCTCGAACAGACCGTTGATGCCGCGCGCTTCCAGCAGCTTGGCGATGGCCACCGGCACCAGGATGCCGAAGGCGCAGCCGGCGACGATATGCAGCAGGCCGTCGTTGATATGCAGGCCCTTGCTCAGGATGATGCGGGCGCCGCTGCCGCTCAGTACGTGCATCACGTAGATCGGCATGGACAGCGCGCCCAGGGTGAGTACCCATTGCAGCGGCCGCTGCGCCAGCACCATGCAGGTGGCGCTGACGAAGACGATGCCGTTCAGCGCCAGCACCAGGGTGGCCAGGCCGCGATCGGTGTAGACCAGGCCCAGCAGGCCGTGGAACCAGTATTCGAGCACCACGAACAGCAGACCCGAACCCAGCATCACGCGGCCGGCCTGCTCCTCGATGGCCTGCTTGAAGTTGTTGAACCAGACACCGAAGGCGAAGAACACGAAGTTCTGCGCGGTGAAGGTGAAGAAGAAGTCTTCCGGGCCGGCGTTCTGGAACAGATAGACCAGGGCGCCAAAGGCGAACACGGCGAAGAAGGCCAGCGGCTTGGCCCAGCGATAGGCGAGCATGGCCAGGCAGAACACCAGGAACAGCGCATAGAGGAACCAGAACTGCTGGCGTGGCTCCCAGACCGTCAGAACTTCGCTGAAGCTCACGCCGCCGTTGGTGTAGCGCGACATCAGCGCCTCCACCGAACCCTGCAGCAGCGACCACACCAGGAAGGGATAGACGATGGTGTCGATCTTGTTCACCAGCAGGCCGCCGGTGCCGCGCTTGACGAAGGAGTTGTAGAAGAACAGGCCGGACAGGAAGAAGAACAGCGGCATGTGGAAGCTGTAGATGACGCTGTCCACCAGGCCGTGGAATTCGGCGTCCTGCAGGATGCCGGCGTTGAGCAGGCCGCGGACGACATGGCCATAGACGACCAGCACGATGCCTATGGCTTTCGCATAGTCGACCCAGAGATTGCGAGTGTTCATTGAATGATCCTTTTCAAAAGAGAACCTGTGCAGCTGAGGCCAAAGCACTGGGGCAAACGAAAGCAGGGACGCTGCGGCGCCAGGGCGCGCGTGGCGACAGGTTCGGTCATGGTAGGACTCCCGAAGGAACGACGTCCGTAAGTAGCCGGTTACAGGAAGGGGCTCCTTGCCCGCGTTCTGACCGTGGCTATCTGCCATTGTTCATGGCCTGTTTCCGGCGATGCGTGACCGGGACGACACTTTGGCCGCCCGAGGGGCAATTGTCCGACGAGCTGTAACCGGATGTTTAAAGGGAATCTTTGACGAACTGCAGCTGCTTCTCCTTGAGCAGGGGCTCGTAGCGCGGCGAGGTATAGATCAGCAGGACCTGCTTCTTGCGCGCCGCCTGGGCGCTGAACTTGTAGACGACGGTGTCGTGATCGAAGGCCAGATAGGCCTGGGCGTCGTCGTCCTGGTTCAGACGCTCGAAGGCGGCGGCCGACGACTGGGAGGAGGGTTTGCCGTACTTCTGGGTGAGGCCTTCGGCAATCAGGAAGGACTGCGCCAGGGGCGTGACGATGGACAGGCGCAGGAAGCGGCCATCGATGAAGAAGGCGCCGGCCTCGACCTTTTCACCGGCGAAGCCGAGGTCAGTGCATTCGAAATACTCGACGCCGACCACATCGATCTTGCGCGGCTGGAAGGTGCAGAGCTTTTTCGCCAGAAAGGCCTTCTGGTCAGTGCCGAAGGCAATGCCGGCGTAGCCGTCCACGGCCCTGGCCGGCGCGGGGACGAGCACCAGCAGCGCCAACAGGGGCGCAAGGAGAGGCGACAGGTAGGACCTGACGGTCATGGTGATCTGGATTCCCTTCACGAAGGCCCGCAGGCCCACTCAACCCGACGGATGCTAAGAGCTCCGCCGGGGCTTTGCCACCGCTGTCGACGGCTTTTGTCGAGGGGTTCAGGGTTGGCGTCAGGCGATGCCGGGCGGAATCTGATCCTTGCCGTAGTCCTTGAGCTTTTCCAGATTTTCCGGCTTCTGGTGCTCGGGGACGTCGTCGCCGTCGGCGGGGGTGTCCAGGGGTTCCTGATCGCGGGTGTCTTCGCTCATGGCAGCGCTCTCGGCAGGGGATGTCCGACTTTGAGGGGAGCGCCGCCCCGGCGGTTCCGCAGGATCAGCCGCCGCCGCCGTCGTCGCTGAGCCAGCCTTCGCGGCGGGCCAGGCGCCAGGCGAGCAGCGCGGAGATCAGGCCACGCAGCGCCATGAAAGCGAGAAAGGCCAGCCACAGGCCGTGATTGCCGAGGCCGCGCAGCAGGCCGCCGAGCGGCAGCGCCAGTAGCAGGGCCAGCAGCATCGAGTTGCGCATCTCCCGGGCGCGGGTGGCGCCGATGAAGAGGCCGTCCAGCAGGTAGCTGACCATGGCGATCAGCGGCAGCACGGCCAGATAGGGCAGGTAGGCGTGGGCCGCCTGGCGCACCTCGGCGATGTCGCTCTGCAGGGCGACGAACAGATCGCCGCCGAGGGCGAAAGCCAGGGCGAAGCCGAGGCTGGCCAGCAGCGACCAGCCGCCGGCGATCACCAGCACCCGGCGCAGAGTGGCGCCTTCGCGGGCGCCGAGGGCATGACCGGCCAGGGCCTCCACCGCATGGGCGAGGCCGTCGAGGGCGAAGGCGGTGACCAGCAGGCCATTGAGCAGCAGGGCGTTGACCGCCACCGTGGTCTCGCCCAGCTGGGCGCCCTGGGCGGCGAACAGCAGGAATACCGCCTGCAGCGCCAGGGAGCGAATGAAGATGTCGCGATTGACCGCCAGCAGCGGCCGCCAGCTGGCGAGGCGACGCAGCGCCAGGCGGTCGATCCGGCCGGGCCACAGCCGCAGACGGCGCAGCACCAGCCAGAGGCCGAGCAGCATGCCGCTCCATTCCGCCAGGACCGAAGCCAGCGCGATGCCCTGTACCCCGGCGCCGAGGCCGAGCACGAAGCCGGTCACCAGCAGCAGATTCAGGGCATTGGTGGTGAGCAGCAGCACCAGCGGCGTGCGCGCATCCTGGGTGCCGAGCAGCCAGCCGATCACCGCGTAGCTGAGCAGCGCGGCAGGCAGGCCGAGCAGGCGCAGGTGCAGGAAGCGCGCGGCCAGGTCGGCGAAGGCGGGATCCAGGCCGAGCCAGCCGAACAGCGGTTCCAGCGCCAGGCTGGCGGCCAGCAGCAGGAGCAGCGACAGGCCCAGCCCGAGAAGGCCGGCCTGCAGGAGAATCTGGCGCAGGGCGGCGCCATCGCGCCGCCCGCTGGCCTGGGCGGCGAAACCGGTGGTGCCCATGCGCAGGAAGCCGAGGATGCCGAGCAGGGCGGTGTAGAAGGCGCCGCCCATGGCCACCGCGGCGAGCTGGCGGGCTTCGGGCAGATGGCCGGCGATGGCGCTGTCGACCAGGGTCACCAGCGGCACGCTGAGATTGGACAGGATCATCGGCGCGGCCAGGGCCCAGACGCGACGGTGCAGCAGGGGATGACGCCAGTCGGCAAGCAGGGTGGACATGGGCTAATCGCAGCGGCGGCGGAGGGCGCATTGTAGGCCAGCCGGACCGGGTGGTCCTCCGCCGCCGCGCCTGCGGGTGTCAGTCCAGTTGCCCGCCACCTTCGCGCAGGTCCGCCTGGGTGGTCGCCGCGCAGGTCAGCGCCAGGCGCAGGCCGGCGACCAGGGTCTCCAGGGCCATGGACGGCGCCCCGGGCTGGTGTGCGGCCTGGGCCGGCAGGTAGGGGATGTGGATGAAGCCACCGCGTACCCCGCTGCCCTGCAGGCGATGCTGCAGGCCGTAGAAGACGTGGTTGCAGACGAAGGTGCCGGCGGTCTGGGACACCGCTGCGGGGATGCCGGCGTCGCGCAGGACCCGGGTCATGGCCTTGATCGGCAGGGTGCTGAAGTAGGCCGCGGGGCCGCCGGCCACCACCGGCTCGTCGATCGGCTGGCGCCCGGCATTGTCGGGAATGCGGGCATCGTCGACATTGATGGCGATGCGTTCCAGCGACAGCTCGGCTCGCCCGCCGGCCTGGCCGACCGCCACCACCAGGGTCGGGCGATGGCGGTCGAGCAGCTCATCCAGGACCCGGAGCGCCGCGCCGAATGCGGTCGGCAGCTGCGCCGCGACCACCGGTAGATCGCCGAGACATTCGCCATCCAGGCGGCGCACGGCTTCCCAGGAGGGGTTGAGGGCCTCGCCGCCAAAGGGGGCGAAACCGGTGAGCAACAGGGTCATGGGACCTCACATCAGCAGATAGAGCAGCACCACGTTGCAGGCCAGCACCGCCAGGGCGGTGGGGACCTGGGCCTTGATCACGGCGTTTTTGTCGTCCAGTTCCAGCAGGGCCGCCGGGACGATGTTGAAGTTGGCCGCCATGGGCGTCATCAGGGTGCCGCAGTAGCCGGAGAACATGCCGATGGCGGCCATCACCGCCGGATCGGCATGGTAGACACCCACCAGCACCGGCACGCCGATGCCGCCGGTCATCACCGGGAAGGCGGCGAAGCCGTTGCCCATGATGACGGTGAAGGCGGCCATGCCCACCACATAGACCACCACCGCCACCAGGCGCAGATCGAGGGCCACGTAGGCGGTGGCCAGATGCGCCACCGCCTTGCCGACGCCGGCATCGGTGAAGACCAGGCCGAGCATGGCCAGGGCCTGGGGCAGCACCAGCGACCAGCCCAGGGCATCGGTCAGGCGGCGCGACTCGCGCATCGCCTGGATCGGGGTGTCACGGGTCAGCCAGCAGGCCAGCGCCAGGGCCACCAGGGCGCCCAGGCCGAGGGAGACGAAGGTGACGTTCTTGGGATCGAGCAGTGGCAGGCCGGCGATCTGCACGTCCTTGAGCAGCACGCTGCCGATCACCGTCACCACGGGAATCGCCAGGGCCGGAATGAACAGGCGATTGCCCAGGCGGCCGGCGCTGGCACGGGTCTCGCGTTCCGGGCGCGTCACGTGGTGACCACTGCCCACCGCGCCGCAGCCGGCCAGCACCGCCATCAGCAGCACCCCGGCGCCCACCCAGGCCGGCGGCAGGCGATCGCCGATCAGGAAGACCAGGCTGAACAGGCTCCAGAACAGGCCGCTGGTCCAGCGCTTGGGATGCTGACGATCGGCCAGGGTCATGACCGCGGTCAGCGCCAGGATGGCGCCGGCCAGCCAGAACAGATACTGGATCGACAGGATCATGGCTGCACCTCCTTGCGCGCGGTCAGCTCGCGGTAGAGCTGGCGATCGAAGCGGTGCAGGCGCAGGGCATGGATGAAAAAGGCGCAGAGCGCCGTGGGAATGCCCCAGAGGGCAATGTGCAGGGGTTCGACATCGAGTCCGGCGCCGAGCAGAAAGGTGTGCATCAGGGCGATGGCGCCAAAGGCGACAAAGATGTCCTCGCCAAAGAACAGCCCGATGTTGTCGGTAGCGGCGCAAAAGGCCAGCAGCCGCTGGCGCAGGGCCTCGGGCAGGCGGCCGTGGATCTTTTCGGCGGTGCCTTCGGCCATGGGCGCCAGCAGCGGCCGCACCATCTGCGGATGGCCGCCGAGGCTGGTCAGCCCCAGGGCGGCGGTGGTCTCGCGGACGAAGAGATAGAAGATCAGCAGGCGGCCGACGGTGGCGTTGCGAAAACGCGCGATCCAGTTCTGCGCATGCAGGCGCAGGCCGTGGCGTTCGAGCAGGCCGATCACCGCCAGTGGCAGCAGGATGATCAGCGGCAGGGCGCGCGCCTTGATGAAGCCGGTGCCGATGGCGGCGAGCAGCGCCTCGGGGCTGAACTGGGCGGCGATCCCGGTGGCCACGGCGGCCAGGGCCACCACCAGCAGCGGATTGAATCTCAGCAGGAAGCCGACCACGATGACCAGCACGCCCAGCAGCGGCCAGAGGTTGACGGTGGTTTGCATGGGTGGATGTCTCCAGCGGGTCCACCGCGCTCCGGGCAGACGGTGCGGCGGACGGTAGGAAGCCGCGGACGGCTTCGGCTGATCCAGGCAGTGCCCCAGGCACGGCTCGTTATTGTTGTCAGGCGTCATGTGGCATAACGCCGGCTGGCATCTTTCGCCGCCGGTGGAGGTGGCGTCCAGCAAATAAAACTGTTCGCCGCCGATAGGGAAAAGCGGGGCAGACAAGGCCGCTGGTGGGGGTAAAGTGGCGGGATAGCCTTGTCGAGGTCCCCATGAACCTGCGCTTTCTCGATACCTTCGTCTGGGTCGCCCGGCTGGGCAGTTTCCGTCTGACGGCGGAAAAGCTGTCCACCACCCAGGCTGCCATCTCCAGTCGCATCGCCGTGCTGGAGAGCGAACTGGGCGTGCAGCTGTTCCTGCGCGATTCCCGCGGTGTGAGCCTGACCGCCGAGGGTCATCGGGTACTGGGCTACGCCGAGCGGATGCTGGCCACCCAGCGCGAGCTGCACGAGGCCCTGGGCCATGGCCAGACCCTGGAGGGCCGCCTGCGCATCGGCGTGATGGATACGGTGATCCACAGCTGGCTGGATCAGCTGATCGCCGCCGTCACCCAGACCTATCCGGCCATCGAGCTGGAACTGACCGCGGACACGGCGCTGAATCTGGCCGAGCAACTGGCGCGCGGGCAGCTCGACCTGATCTTCCAGACCGATCTGCTGCGCGCCGAGGGCATCCGCAATCTGCACCTCGCCAGCTATCCGGTGCGCTGGCTGGTGGCCAGTGACAGTCATCTGGCGCGACCCTACGCCAATCTGGCCGAACTGGCTGGCGAGCGCCTGATCACCTTTTCCCGCCATTCGCGACCGCACCAGGACATCCTCGGCCTCTTGCAGCGCGAGGGCATCGCCGAACCACGGGTCTGCTGCATCAACTCGGTGGCGGCCATCATCAAGCTGATGGGCGAGGGCTTCGGCATCGGCGCCCTGCCGCCGGCCCTGGTGATCGAGGAATTGGCCCGTGGCAGCCTGATGCCCTTGCCACTGGCCGGGCCGCCGCCCTTCGATGTCCAGGCCAGCTGGCATGGCGGCGCTGGCCTGGCGCTGAGCGAGGCGGTGGTGGCCCTGAGCCAGACGGTGGTAGCCGACTGGTGTACGCGGCTGGGCCCGGAGCGCGCCTTGCCGGTGCTGGTCTAGCCCGGGTGTTTCAACGGCTTCTTATCGCCAGCGCCCGGAATCTTTTGTTGGACAGCGGCGCCCCGGCTTTCCGACACTCCAGCTACTTCCTCAGAGGATCCTGTCATGTCCGCTCGCCTGCTCCTCAATTGCGATTCCGGTGAAAGCTACGGTGCCTGGTCCATGGGCGACGACGCCCATGCCATTCCCCTGGTCGACCAGGCCAACCTGGCCTGCGGCTTCCACGCCGCCGATCCCCTGACCATGCAGCGCGCCGTGACCCTGGCGGTGGCCAATGACGTGCAGATCGGCGCCCATCCGGCCTATCCCGATCTGGTGGGTTTCGGTCGGCGGCCCATGGCCTGCACCCCGGCCGAGGTGGAAGCCATGATCCTCTACCAGATCGGCGCCCTGGACGCCTTCTGTCGCGCCGCAGGCGTGCGCGTCGAGTACGTGAAGCCCCATGGCGCCCTCTACAACGCCCTGGTCAAGGATGATGCCCTGCTCACCGCCGCGCTCGCTGCCTGCGCCCGCTATCGCCAGGGGCTGCCGCTGATGGTGCTGGCCAAGGCCGACAATGACCGCGAGCGCCGACTGGCCGAAGCCGCCGGGGTGCCGTTGCTGCTGGAAGCCTTCGCCGATCGCGCCTATCTGGCCGACGGTTCCCTGGCGCCGCGTGGCCAGGTTGGCGCCGTTCACCATGACCCCGAGCGCATCCTGGCCCAGGCCGTCGCCATCGCCCGGGGTGAGGACTTTCCCGGCTTCAATGGCCAGCCCATGCGGCTGCAGGCCGACAGCCTCTGCGTGCATGGCGACAATGCCGAATCCCTGGCAGTGCTGCGTCGGCTGCGCGCCGCACTGGATGCCCTATGATCGTCGGCAAACCCTTTGGCGTCGCGGCGCTGCTGCTCGAGCTGGCCGAGCATCCCGACGCCGAGCTGCCCCCGCGTATCGCCCGCCTGGGCGAACGGATTCGCCAGCGCTTCGGCCTGGCGGTGACCGATCTGGTGGCGGGCTGGACCAGCCTGCTGGTGCACTACGATCCCCTGCAACTGACCCTGGTCGAGCTGCAGGCCGGCCTCGCCCCCCTGCTGGCCGACTGGCCGGGCGCCGCGCAGGCGGGCGAGGGCGGGCGTCTGCACCAGGTGCCGACGCTCTATGCCGGACCCGATCTGGCCGAGGTGGCCGAGCGCTGTGGCCTGAGCGCGGCCGAGGTCATTGGCCTCCACAGTGGGCGTGACTATCAGGTGGGCGCCATCGGCTTCATGCCGGGCTTCGCCTTTCTCGGCGAGCTGGACGAGCGCCTGGCGCTGCCCCGGCGCAGCACGCCGCGTACCAGCGTGCCCGCCGGCAGTCTGGCCATCGCCGAGCGCCAGACCGCGGTCTATCCGCAGGCCTCGCCGGGCGGCTGGAATCTCATCGGCCGCTGCCTGTGGACGGTCTTCGATGCCCAGGCCGAACCGCCGTGCCTGCTGGCGCCCGGGGATCGGGTGCGCTTCGTCCCGGTGGACGAAGCCGCCTTTCGCGCCCAGGGAGGTCAGCCATGAGCGGTCTCAAGGTCATCAAGTCCGGTCCCCTGACCCTGTTGCAGGACCTGGGGCGCCAGGGCTGGCAACACCTGGGCGTGGCGCCCTCGGGGCCCATGGACGGCCATGCCGCGCGCTGGGCCAATCGGCTGGTGGGCAATCCGGTAACGGCGCCGCTGCTGGAGATCGCCCTGGGCGGTGCCGAATTCGAAAGCGAGACCGACACCTGGCTGGCGCTGACCGGTGCGCCGCTGGACGCCCGGCTGGATGGCGAGCCGCTGCCGGCCTGGTCGTGCTTTCCGGTACAGGCCGGCGCGCGCTTGCGCCTGGGCTTCGCCCAGGCCGGACAGCGCGCCTACCTGGCCGCCGCCGGTGGCGGTTTCCAGGCGCCGGCGACCCTGGGCAGCGTGGCCAGCAATCGCCGCGAAGGCCTGGGCGGGCTGGAGGGCAGGGGCGCGCCGCTCGCGGCCGGTCAGCGGCTGACCTGTGCGGCGGTGAGCGAGCTGCATAGCCACGGCTGCGGTCCGGCTGCGCGCTTCGTGCCGGACTATCGCCAGGTGCCGACGTTGAGGGTGATCCTTGGCGGCGACGCCGAGGCCTTCGGACCGGCGCAGCAGCAGGCGCTGTTCACGCAACCCTGGCGGATCAGTCCGCAATCCGATCGCATGGGTATCCGCCTGGCTGGCGACGTACCCCTGGCGCCGCCCCGCCGCCAGTGGTCGTTGGGGGTGGTGACCGGTGCCATCCAGGTACCGCCCGACGGCCAGCCCATCGTGCTCATGGCCGATCGCCAGACCATGGGCGGCTATCCGCTGCTGGGCTTCATCCATCCACTGGACCTGGCGCGCCTGGCCCAGTGCCCGGCCCATCACGAGGTTCGCTTCGCCCCGGTGGAACTGGCCGTGGCCCAGGCCGAGTGGCGGCGTTTCCTGGCCTTCTTCGGGGGTTGAACACGCAGTCGGTCACGGCTGAGGAATCTTGTCCGCTTCGATGAGTCGCACGCTCAGGGGCGACGCCGACTTCCCTTTCTCGGCGTCTGGCTTGAAACTTGCCTCACACGTCCCCCTGTGACGACCGACAAGAAGGAGCTGGAACCGGCGATGAAAACTCCCAAACGCATCGAGCCGTTGATCGAGGACGGCTTGGTCGATGAGGTGATACGGCCCCTGATGAGTGGCAAGGAGGCGGCGGTCTACGTGGTGCGCTGCGGCAGCCAGGTGCGCTGCGCCAAGGTCTACAAGGAGGCCGACAAGCGCAGCTTCCGCCAGGCCGCCGAGTACCAGGAGGGGCGCAAGGTGCGTGGCAGTCGGGAAAACCGCGCCATGGCCAAGGGCTCCAAGTTCGGTCGGCGCGAGCGCGAGGACAACTGGCAGAACGCCGAGGTGACGGCGCTCTATCGCCTGGCCGACGCCGGGGTACGGGTACCCAAGCCCCACGACTTCCTCGACGGTGTGCTGCTGATGGACCTGGTCACCGACGGCAATGGCGAGGCCGCGCCGCGACTCAACGACGTGACCCTCACCGCCGAGGAAGCACTGCGCTATCACGAGCTGATGATCGGCCAGATCGTGCGCATGCTCTGCGCCGGACTGGTCCACGGTGACCTTTCCGAATTCAACGTGCTGCTGGCCGAGGACGGCCCGGTCATCATCGACCTGCCCCAGGCGGTGGACGCGGCCGGCAACAACCACGCCTTCCGCCTGCTGGCGCGGGATGTGGAGAACATGGCGCTCTACTTTGGCCGCTTCGCGCCTGAGTTGCGCACGACCCGCTATGCGCCGGAGATGTGGGCGCTGTTCGAGAAGGGCGAGTTGTTCGCCAATACCCGCCTGACCGGCGAGTTCGCCGAGCGCGAAGACCAGGCCGATGTCCATGCGGTGATGCGCGAGATCGAGGCGGCGCGGCGTGACGAGGAACGACGGCAGGCGGCGCGTCGCGAACAGGATGAGCCCAGTGTGCGCGAAGAGCCGCCACCGCCGTGGCTAAGCTGATCGTGAAGCAGAACGATTAGCGCTGCGATGAGACGAACGGCCCCAGTGGTCGGGCGATGAACGGCGTTCTCTGGGCGCCAGCGCGCTAAACTGGGCACTGAACAGCACAGGACTCTTTTCATGCAAGGCCATCCGGACGTCATCAACTACCTCAACCAGCTGCTGCGCGGCGAGCTGGCGGCACGCGACCAGTACTTCATCCATTCGCGGATGTACGAGGACTGGGGCCTGATGCGCCTGTATGAGCGGATCGGCCACGAGATGGAAGAGGAAACCCAGCACGCCGATGCGCTGCTGCGCCGCATCCTGTTCCTCGAAGGCACGCCGGACATGCGTCCCAATGCCATCACCGTCGGCCAGACCGTACCGGAAATGCTGCGCGCCGACCTGGCGCTGGAATACGAGGTACGGGAAGCCCTGGCCCAGGGCGTGGCCCTGTGCAACCAGCACAAGGACTTCGTCACCCGCGAGATCCTGGTGGTGCAGCTGGAAGACACCGAGGAAGATCATGCCTACTGGCTGGAGCAGCAGCTGGGCCTGATCGACAAGATCGGCCTGCAGAACTACCTGCAATCGCAGATGAAGGGCGGCACCACGCCCCATGGTGCCGGCCTCTAGCATCGGCTGAGCGACGCCGCCAGGCGTCGCTCAGGACGTGCGGGCGTCGCCCTCCGGTGCTCGCGGCAGATAGAGCGAGATGCAGGTCCCTATGCCAGGCGTGGTATCGACCTGGATCTGGCCACCCGACTGGTGCACGAAGCCATGCACCATGGACAGGCCCAATCCGGTGCCTTGACCCGGTGGCTTGGTGGTAAAGAAGGGATCGAAGATCCGTTCCAGGATCTCCGGCACGATGCCGCTACCGGTGTCGCTTACCTTGACCCGCACATAGTCTCCGGCAGGCAGATCGTCCGGTCGCTCGGGCGCGTCCTCGGGCAGATTGGCCGTGGACAACCGCAGCTGTCCTCCCTGGGGCATGGCATCCCGGGCATTGATCGCCAGGTTGAGCAGGGCGCTTTCCAGTTGCACCGCATCGATCACCGTGGACCACAGCGGTTCCGCTGGCTCGGCCTGGACGTCGATCGCCGGGCCGACGCTGCGGCGGATCAATTCCTCCATGGCCAGCATCAGCTCGTTGACGTCGGTGGGCTTGGGTTCCAGGGTCTGCCGCCGGGAAAAGGCCAGCAGCCGCTGGGTCAGGGAGGCGGCGCGTGCGGCATAGGCCTGGGCGCCACCGAGCAGCCGGTCGAGCTGGTCGGTACGCTGCTGCTGCAGACGGCGCTCGATCAGTTCCAGGCTGCCGATGATGCCGGCCAGCAGGTTGTTGAAGTCATGGGCGATGCCACCGGTCAACTGGCCGATGGCTTCCATCTTTTGCGCCTGATGCAGCGCCTGCTGCGCCTGGGTCAGCTCGGCGGTGCGCTCGATGACGCGCTGTTCGAGGGTCTCGTTGGCGGTACGCACCGCCTGGAACAACTGGGCCTGCTCGATGGCGATGGCCGCGCGAGCGGCCAGGGCCGCCATCAGTCGTTCGTGGCGAAGGCTGAAACGCCCTGGTTCGGCATGGCCGAAGAAGAGTCCACCCAGCACCGTCCCGTCACGGGCCACTACGGAGACGGCCAGATAGCTGCGCACCGGCGGGTGTCCGGGCGGCAGGCCCCGGTGCGGTGCGGACTGGCCATAGCGCGGATCGGTAGCCACATCGTCGGCTCGCACCACGCCCGCGTTCTCCAGGGTGGGGGCGAACATGGCCGTGGCGCCGGGCTCGCCAAGGCACTCGAAATCGACGCGCTCGGCACCGGATAGGGTGAAGAGACGCAGGGAGCCGCCGTCCTCGGCGGCCTGATGACTGAAATAGGCGCCGAAGCGGGCGCCCGTCAATTCCACCCCGGCATCGGTCACGGTCTGCACCAGATGCGCCAGATCCAGCTCGCTGGCCAGTTCCGTGTCGATGCGCTTGAGGGCTTCCAGGGTGCGGGTTTCCTCGCGCAACTCGGCTTCGGCCCGCTTGCGGTCGCTGATGTCGACCAGGAATTCGAAGGCGCTGCCATCAGGCAGGCGCTTGGCGGCCACGAGAGCCCAGCCGGTCGAGTCGTCGCGGCGTCGATAGCAACGCTCCTCGGGCGGCGCCTGAGCATCGGCGCGTGGCAGTCTCGGTGCCGGCCAGGCGATGCGCCCGGCAGCCAGGTCCGCGCGGTCATGGCCGCTCATGCGCAGGAAGGCGTCATTGGCATCGATCAGCCGCCCTTCGGCATCGAAGCAGAGGGCGCCCACCGTCTCGATTTCCAGGGCGGTGCGAAAGCGTCGTTCGCTGGCTTCCAGGGCAGCCCGGGCCAGATGGGCCTCGGTGACGTCCTGCCCCTGGCAGAAGATGCCGATCACCTGACCGGTTTCGTCGGTCAGGGGTTCGTAGATGAAATCCAGATACAGTGTGCGGACCGGCTCGCCCACGGTCTCCAGGCGCAGGGGCTGGTGCTCGGCGACAAAGCGGCGTCCGCTGCGATAGACCTGTTCGAGCCACTCGAGGTAGCCCTGACTCTGCAATTCGGGAAAGACTTCGCGCACCGTGAGGCCTTCGCGGGGCCGGCCATCGAACAGGCGGCTGTAGGCGACATTGACGAAGTCGAAGACGTGGTCCGGCCCGCGCACGATGGCGACGAAGCCGGGCGCCTGCTCGAACATCCGCCGCTGGCGCGCGGCCTCGGCGGCGCGCCGGCGCTCGTCGAGGATGCGCTGGGTGGTCTCGTGGCCCTGGTTGAAGATCCCGGCGATCTCGCCGCCCTCACCGCGAATCGCCGTGAAGCTGTAGTTCCAGTAGGTCTCGCTGGCCACGCCCTGGCGCACCATCGGCAGCAACTGGTCGAAGACCGAAAAGCCCTGGCCGCTGCTCAGGACCTGCTCGAACTGCGGTCCGACCACCGGCCAGATGTCCTGCCAGACCTCTTGGGCGGGACGTCCGAAGGCCCAGGGGTGGCGTTCCGCGGGAATCGGTACCCAGGCATCGTTGTAGAGCAGCAGCAGGTCGGGGCCCCAGTAGATGGCGGTGGGAAAGCTGGAGTTCAGGCAGATGCTCAGTGCCGAGCGCAGCGATTGCGGCCACTGCGACGGCGGGCCCAGGGGCGAATCCGACCAGTCGTGGGTGCGCAAGCGGGCACCCATCTCGCCGCCGCCGGCGAGAAAGTCCAGTTCGTTCCAGTCGGCAATCTGCGCTGCCATCTATCGAGCCTCCCCCGGCCACCTCTGCAATTCCAGGCGTTCAGACCACAAGAGAGGCGAAACTGCAGGACCCTGAGCGGATTTTTTGGCTAGCGGCGGCCTTACAGTCGGGGCGCATAGCGCTCGATGGCCGCTGGCAGGGCCCAGCCGGCGGCGAAGGCCAGCACCAGCACCACCAGTGGCAGCAGCACCCACCAGGTCCGCGTCGGAATCGGCTCCAGGCGATTGCCGCCGGTCTTCTGCAGCAGCGCCAGGCTCAGGCCGCAGAAGCCCCCGGCGAGCAGGGCACCGGCGAGGACGTCGGTGGGCCAGTGCACGCCCAGGTAGACGCGGCTGAGGGCGATGAGTACCGCTGGCAGGGCGGCGATCACCAGCCAGGCGAGGCGCCCGCGCGGACCGTAGCGGCGCCCGACGATGATGCCCAGGGTCAGGAAGAAGGCGAAGGAGGCCGAGCTGTGGCCGCTGGGCAGGCTGTAGGTGGTCAGCGGCTCGGCGAGCACGTCGGGGCGGGCGCGGGCCAGCAGGTTCTTCAACTGGCCGTTGGCCAGGGCGGTCCCCAGGGTGGTGCCCAGGGCGAACAGCAGCGGGCGCCACTGGCGGTAGGCGGCCAGCACCAGGATCAGCACGGCGGCCAGGATCAGCTGGGTGCGGAAATCGCCCATGCGGGTGATGACCACGGCGACCAGGTTGAGCCAGCCTTCGCGATGCTCCTGAACCAGCGCCATCAGGCCTTCGTCGAAGGCGCGCAGGTGGTGCCAGCCGAACAGCAGCGCCAGCAGCCCGGCCAGGCAGAGGGCGCCGCTGATCAGCGTGGTGCCGGCGCGCTCGCGCCAGGCGCCATGGGCCACCACCGTCAGCAGCACCGCCGCACCACCGAAGACGATGCCGGCCTGTTGCCAGAAGCCCTCCGGCAGCGGCAGGCGGAAGGCCGCGCCGGTCACCCAGCCCGGGCCGAGATAGGCGATGGACCAGCCGGCGGCGGCCACCAGGCTGACGCTGACGAATTTGACCAGGGGCATGTCGAGCATGCCGGCGATCAGCGGCAGCAGCGGGCGCAGCGGACCGATGAAACGACCCACCAGCAGACTGGCCACGCCGTATCTGTGGATGAAGCCCTCGGCCGAGCCGATCCATTCCGGATGGGTGCGCAGTCCGGGCAGGCGGCGGATGCCTTCATGGAAGCGCCGACCGATGAAATAGGACACCGCGTCGCCGAGGATGCCGCCGAGAAAGCCCAGCAGCAGGGTATCGAAGAGGTTGAGCGCGCCATTGCCGGCGGCGATGGCCACGGCGAACAGGATCACCGTGCCGGGTACCACCAGCCCGGCCAGGGCCAGGCACTCGAGAAAGGAGATGATGAAGATGGCCACGCCCAGCCACTGGTGGTGCTGGTTGATCCACTGGGTCAGGCCGTCTAGCAGTTCCGTCATCGAAAGGCTTCCTGGGGCTGGGGGTTGCGTCCTCAGACCCATTGGGAAAGCCTTGGTTGCCTCAAGGACGCGGATCGAGACGCAACGCCTCGGGGCCGGGGGATTGTAAATCGCGCTCGGGAATTTCCCAGACCAATAACTGTGGCGGGGTTTGTCGGAAGGCGGGACTGGCGAAGTAGTCGCGCGCCGCGCCGGCGAAATGCCCGCCGTCCTTGGCGAAGCGCCCGACGCTGGCGCCCAGGGCCTGCTCCAGGAACGGCAGGAAATTGGAATTGCGCGAGAAGGAAGTGCCGATCACCGCGACGTTGGGCAGGTCGCCATCGCCGAACAGGTCATCGCTGGCCTCGGCCGGGGCGCGGCTGTCGACCTGGGTCAGGCGCAGCACCTCGGGGGCGGTTTGCAGGCGTGGCGGCAGCCAGTCCAGGCCGGCCAGGCGCACCAGGTCTCCGGGGCGCGGTGCCGGCGCCAGCAGCGTGCGAGCGAATGTCCGTGCCGGGCTGGCCTGGAAGGGCAGCGCCTGGATGCGCAGCGCCAGGGCGCGGGCCGCGGCCTCGGCACCGGCCTCGTTCCAGTGGGTATCGGTGCGCAGGAAGGCGGCGCTGCCCAGGGGCGTGAGTGCCGTGGTCAGGTCGAGCACCGGCACGCGCGCGGCACTCAGCATCCGCGTCCAGTCGGCGACCCGGTTGGCGAAGGCAGCGGGGCGTCGCAGTCCGCACCGCTGGTCGGCGGCGATGCGACTCTTGTCCGGCACCACGGCGACCAGCAGCTGGATGTCCCGGGCGGCCAGTTGCTGGCGTAGCTCGATCACCGTCTGGGCGCGGGCCCGGGCATTGGCGTCGGCGTGGCGCGGGACCTCGAGTTCTTCGGCGAGAAACAGCCACCCGGGGCAACCCTGGCGCACCCGCGGTCCGCTGTCGCCCAGCAGCAGCCAGCTGGCGCCGCGTTCCAGGCGGGCGGCCGCTTCCGGCAGCGGCGCCTTGGCCAGCTCCTTGGCGATGTGGTGGGTGAGCTCGCCTTCGAGCAGGGCATGGCGATCCACCTGTTCCGGCCAGAGCGAGAGGCGATCGGTCAGCAGCGCCCAGGCGCAGGACAGCAGGCCGATCGCCAGGAACAGGGCGAAGACCACCCCGGCGAGCGGGGCCAGTCGCACGCTGCTGGCGCTGGGCGGCTGGGGTGCGGGTGAGGACGGCAGGGCGGGAGCGCTCATGGCGGCGGCCTCAGAACTGGAAGTAGAGGAAGGGCACGGCTTCGCGGCTGGCGATCAGCGCGAAACAGAGCAGGAAGCCGGCTACCGGCCAAAGGGCACCGACACCGCGCAGCAGGGCGCTACCGGGCAGACGCGCCTCGATGCGCGCCTGCCACAGCGGGGCCAGGACGCAGGCCACGCCCAGGGCGGCGGCCAGGCCGTGCACCGGTCTCAGGGTCACGGCCAGGGCATCGCCCAGGGCGAAGCCGTGCAGGCCGAACTGGCCGGCGTACATGGACAGCGCCGTGGCGAAGTCCGGCGCGCGGAACAGCGTCCAGGCCAGGGCCACGAACAGCAGGGTCAGGCCATGGGCCAGGAGCCGCGGCAGCGGGCGGCCGCCGAGTTCGTCCCAGAGGCGATCCAGGCACAGCGCCAGGCCGTGCAGCATGCCCCAGAGCAGGTAGTTCCAGCTGTCGCCGCCGTGCCAGAGACCGGCGATGGCCATGGTCACAAAGAGGTTGCGATAGGTGCGCCAGCGACCGCCGCGGTTGCCGCCCAGGGAGATGTAGAGGTAGTCGCGCAGCCAGCTGGACAGCGACAGGTGCCAGCGCCGCCAGAAGTCCTGGATGCTGCGGGCGAGATAGGGCCGGTTGAAGTTTTCCGGGAAGTGGAAACCCAGCATCAGGCCCAGGCCGATGGCCATGGCGCTGTAGCCGGCGAAGTCGAAGAACAGTTGCAGCGAATAGGCCAGGCAGCCGATCCAGGCGTCGGCGAAGGACGGCTGGTCAACGTGGAAGGCCACATCCACCAGTGGCGACAGGGTGTCGGCCACCAGCACCTTCATGCACATGCCGATCATGAAACGGCGCGCGCCGAGGGCGAAATTCTCGCGATTGAACCAGCGCTGGTTGAGTTCGCGGCGCACCCAGTCGTAGCGGATGATCGGCCCGGCGATGGAATGGCCGAACATGGAGATGTAGGTAGCGTAGTTGACGAAGCTGCGCTCCACCGGGACCACGTGACGATGGACATCCACCAGGTAGGAGATGGCCTGCAGCACGATGAAGGACAGTCCGGCCGGCAAGGCCACCTTCTGCCAGTCCAGCGGCAGGGCGCCGGCGCTCACCAGCACCTGGCTCCAGGTGGCGGCGACGATGTTGGCGTACTTGTACCAGCAGAGCACCGCCAGGTTGATCACGATCAGCCCGGCGAGCAGCCGCAGCCTTGCTCGCGAGCCTTCGCGCGCGCCATCCACCAGCAACCCGCCGACCCAGGCCAGCAAGGCCAGGGCCATGTGCAGCAGCAGGAACAGGGGACTCAGCCAGCCATAGAACAGCCAGCTGCCCACCAGCAGCACCCCGTTGCGCCCGCCGGGCCGCGCCAGGGCATAGACCAGCAGGAACAGCGGCAGGAAGAGGGTGAGGAATTCCAGCGAGGCGAAGACCATCGAGCGGCTGTCCTTAGTGGGCGATAGCGTCCTGGGTGGCGAGCAGCCGCGGACCGCTGGCGCCGGGCAGCAGCAGCACGCTGTAGCGCTCGCCGGCCTTGAGTTCGCCCAGGTCCAGCGCCTCGCCCGTGGCCTGGCCGGCACAGGTCAGCTGCACCTTGAGCGCCACGGCGTTGAGGCTGCGGCGCTGCAGGGTGCCGTCGACCACGTTCTTGAAGATCTCGGCATTGCGCCCGACCGCCTGCAGACCCGGGCTCGCGCACTGCGGATCCAGGCTGTAGAAGGCCAGCGAGGCCTTGAGGGCGTTGAAGTCGTCGGGTTGCTCGCGCACCAGGCGTTGCGCCAGCGGCGTGCCGGGCAGGACCACCAGGGTGGCGAATTCACCGGCGGCCACGGTCAGCTCAAGCGGCGCCTTGGCCGCGCCCTGGACCAGTTCGCCCTTGATCGTCTTGGTCGCCGGCACGGTCAGGTAGTCGGAGACCGGCTTGCCGGCCTCCAGCTGCAGCCGCGCGGCGGAGCCGGAGGCCTGCAGCGCCAGGGGCTGGCTGCCGGCGTTGACGAAGCGGAGGAAGGCCGAGTCTTCGCTGGGACCGGTGGGGTAGAGGGACACCTCGGCCTGGGCGATCCCGCCCACCAGCAGGCCGAGCAGCAGCAGGGCCTTCACTGGGCGGCTCCCTTGAGCTTGTCGGCGGGCAGCTTGTTGAGGGCGTCGACGATGGCCGAACTCCAGGACTTGTAGCCCGGACCGGTCAGGTGCTGGCCGTCGATGGTCGCCCATTGGCCGGGCTTGGCGAAGCTCAGCGAGTCGATGTAGCTGCAGGGCGCGACGTTGTTGGCGAGGAAGCCGGACATCAGCTTGACCCGATCGAAGGTCTTGCCGTACTTGCCGCCCTCGGTGCCCCAGGTCGGGCCGACCCAGGCGCAATGGGTCTTGGTCGCGGCGATGGCCTTGGTCAGGCTGGTGGTCTGCTGCCAGACCCAGGTCTTGGGAAAGCTGGGATTGGTGTAGCTGGCCATGGTGTCACCCATGACGATCAGTACCAGGTCGGGCTTGTCGGTGGCGATGAGTTCGTTGATCGGCTGGGTGGCGGCCTTGCCGCCGAGCACCACGGCCTTGTCGCCGTTGCGCCGCTCGGCGCCGCCACAGGTGCCGGGGGTGACCTTGAGCCAGTCGCCGGCGTTGCTCCCGCAGATACCCAGGGTATGCACCTTGGCGCCTTGCTGCACCAGGCTGTCCTGCAGCGCGCCGATCAGGTAGTCGGGGGTGGCCAGGTGGCTGTCGCCGATCATGAGAATGGTAAGGCCGGTAAGGAGGCTGGCTGCCATGGGAGCTCCGTGAATCAGTTGTCGTAGGGGGAACGATAGGGACTGACCGGCAGGGCGAGTGCACGGTCCTGGGGTTCCAGCGCATAGCGCAGATAGACGGCGCCATTGAGCTGTTGGAAATCGCGGCCGTTGTCGACGCCGAGGTTGCCGCCGACGAACAGCTGGCGCCCGAGCTGGTACTCGGTGGCGCCATGGAGGCTGTAGCCGAGACTGGTCTTGCTCTGGCCGCCATAGGCCGCCGGGGCGCCGAGCGCCTGGCTCGCCGCGGCCTGCAGCCGGGCGTCGGTCGGATAGAAATCGGCGCCGTCCTGCACGATGCGCTGCACGCCCACCGCGCCACGTAGCTGCCAGGTCCAGCGATCGGTACGCTGCGACCAGGTCAGGGGTACGCCCAGGGCGTAGAAGCGCTGGGGGCTGAAGTAGCCGCCATGGCCATAGGTGAAGAAGGCCTGGTTGTTGTCATAGGCGATGCCAGTGAGGGACAGACCCAGCGTCAGGCGGCTGTCTTCGCTGTTGATCAGATAGCGGTACAGCCCGGCACCCAGTTCGCCGCGGCTGTTGTCGGCGACATGATTGCCCAGCAGCCGGTACCAGGAGGCATAGGCATAGGCACCGAACTGGCTGTCGTCGTAGCCGAGCTGGCCGCGTACGCCATTGGCGGTCACGCCGCCCCATTGCTGGCCGGTACGGGTGTCTTCGCTGCCGGCGAAGGAGGTCAGGCTGTCGATCACCGCGCGGCGCGAGGCCGAGAGGGTATAGCGGCTGTTATCGGTCAGCGGCCGGTCCAGGCTCACCCCACCCACTGGCGTCGAATAGCGAAAGCCCAGTGGCGTGGTGCCGGCGTCGGCCTTGAGGCCGAGCTGCGGATCGCTGTAGGCCACCGCCAGGCCGACGCCGCTGTCGCTCTGGCTGCCCGGTGAACCCTCCGGCGCGGCCTGGGTGGCGGCCGGACCGCCCCCGAAGCGACTGCGGGCATCGCGGCCGACGCTGCCAGCGTTCAGGCTGACCGGGGTCACCCGCACGGCCAGGCGCACGTCGCCCAGCGGGAAGTCGATCTCCAGTGGCGCTTCCACGTCGGTGAGCTTGCCGAGGCCGCGCTCGTTATCGTTGCTGCGCACGGTCAGGCCCTGGGTGATCCGCGCGCTGCGCGTCTGCAGCAGGTCGTCGAGGGCGCGTTCGGCGGCGCTGTCGCGCGGGGCCTCGGCTACGTCCGCTGGCGGGGCGGTCTTGGCCGCCACCAGCAACTGGTCGGCGGTCGGCGGAATGGCCTGGCTGGCGAGCGTGGCGCTACCGCGTCGTGGACCGAAGGGATTGGCGGGTGCATCCGCCAGGGGGCGTGCGGTTTCGGCATCCCGGCGCTGCACGGCAACCACCTGACGCAGCAACTCGGTGGCCCGGCCTTCCCGGCCCAGCTGGCGATAGAGGCGGGCGGCATCGGTCAGCACCGCCACGTCGTCGGCGCCCAGGGCGACAGCGCGATCCAGGGCGCGTTCGGCAAAGGCGGTGTCTCGTGCGCGCACGGCGGCATCGGCCGCGCCCAGTTGCAGGCGGGGATTGTCGGGCGCGCGGCGCAGTAGCGGTTCATAGAGCCGTAGCGCCTTGTCGGCGTCGCCATTGGCGAGGTAGAGCCGCGCCAGGGCGGTGTTGACCAGATCGTCGTCCGGGCGCTGGGCAAGGGCCGGCGCCAGGGTGTCGTAGGCGGTCACCAGATCGCCACGCTCGCGCAGCTGGTCGGCCTGACGCACCCGGTAGCGATAGAGCAGGTCTTCATAGCCCTGGCGCTGGGCGGCGCTCAGGCGCTGACCCTGGAGCTCGTGCAGCAGGGCGTTGACCTCGTCGTCTGCGCCACTGCGCAGCAGCACCTCGCCATATTGCAGGCGCAAGGCGGGATCGGGCGTGTGCTCGCGGGCCAGGACATCGCGCAGCAGGCGCAGACCGCGCTCGACGTCGCCTGCTTCGGCATAGGCCGCCGCCAGGCCGCCCAGGGCCGCGGCGCGTTCGCCGGCCTGCGGTTCCAGGGTTGCCAGCTGGCGGCGCGCGGCTTGCTGCTGGCCGCGGCGGGCCAGGTCGCGGGCGGCGCTGACCTTGGCGTCGAAGTCGAGATCGGCGGCCAGGCCGTTCATGGCCGGGCTGCGCTGGGCAGACGGGATGCGACCGAGCAGCTCGCGCGCCGCCGCGGGATCGTTCTGCTCCAAGGCGAACAGGGCGCGTACATAGAGCGCCTCGGGACGCTGGGGATCCTTGGCCAGGCCGCTGTCCAGGGTCTGGCGGGCAGCCTGGGCCTGGCCCTGACGCAGCTGCAGACGGGCCAGGGCGAGCAGGGTCCAGACGTCGTCCGGATCGGCGCGCCGGGCGTCTTCCAGGGCGCGACGGGCGCCCTGGAGATCGCCACGGCCTTCGGCCAGCTTGGCTTCCTGCAGCGCCTGGGTGGCCTTTAGCCGATCCAGGTTGCCGAGCTTGGCGAGTTCAGCCGGAGTCAGGGTGTCGAGCAGGCGCAGGGCCTCGGCCGGACGCTCGCTCTCGGCCAGCAGGTCGATCAGGCCCCGGCGGGCTTCCAGATTGCGCGGATCCTGCTGCAGGATCCGCCGATAGCCGGCCTCGGCGGCGTCCAGCTGCCCGGTCTGGGCCTGCAGCCCGGCCAGGGCCAGCGGTGCTTCCGGACGCTTGGCGTCCAGTCGCAGCGCCTGCTCCACCCGGGCGCGAGCGGTAGTGAAGTCGTTGGCCTGCTGGGCCTGACGGGCCTGGACGAGCAGCGCCCAGTAGCGCACCTCGGCCAGCGGCGCCTGCCAGCGCGCACCGCCCGGTTGGCGGCTGGCGCGGCCCAAGAGGTCCTCTGCGTCGCTGAAGCGCTCCTGGCGCTGGCGGACGATACCCAGTCCGCCCAGGGCGTTGGCATCGTTGGGGGCCGTCTTGAGGCGTGCCTGGAAGGCGCTTTCGGCCGCGCCCAGTTCATTGCGCCGCAAGGCCTCGATGCCGCGCGCCAGTTGCGGATCAAGGCCGCCGCTGCGACTCAGGGTACGGCCCTTTTCCAGCTGGGCGCGCAACTCGGCGTCATCCGGATGCTGGCGCAGGTAGGCCTCGAACAGCGGTGCCTCGGCCGGATCGGGCGGACCGCTCCAGACCAGCGCCTGGCGCCAGTATTCGGCGGCTTCGCCACCGATGTCCTTGCGCGTGCTCAGCTCCGCCAGGGCCTGGATGCCACGGCTGCGACTGGCCGGAAAGCGCGCCAGGTGCTTGGCCTGGATCAGCATCAGCGCCGGATCGCTGGGTTGCAGCTTGCGCAGGCGCTCAATGCCCGGACCGGCTTCCTGCCAGCCATTGGGGGTGTAGGCGAGGATGTCGTAGTACTCGCGCGCCAGATCGCCCTGGGGCAGCCGACCGCCAAACAGCTGGCGATAGAGCGCCAGCGCCTGCACGGGTTTGTCTTCGCTGACGAGCTGGCGGGCATCCGCCAGGCGCTGGGGATTGTCGCCACTGGCCAGGGCGATGTCCTGCTCCAGTTGCAAGGCCTGCTGGGGCAAGGGTTTGAGGGCCTGCAGGCGGCGCAGATAGGCCTGGGCCGCAGGCAGCCGGTCAGCCTGCACCTCGATCAGCCCCAGGCCGTACAGCGCCTCGGGCTGCTGCGCATCCAGTTCAAGCAGCTTGTTCCAAGTCTCCTGGGCGCGGGGCGCGTTCTTGCGCGCCTGCCAGAAGTGACCCTGCTCGATGAGCAGCGCTTCGGGGGTGCCGGCCGCCAGGACCAGCGGTGGCAGCAGCAGACCGGTCAGCAGGGTAGCCAGCAGCGGTGCACGGGTCATGGTCTAGCGCTCCAGCCGCTGACGGGCACGGGCGCGCAGCGCCGCATACAGCAGGCCGGCCAGCAGGGCCACGCCCAGGGCGCTCAGGCCCAGCATCAACAGGGGATGACGCGCCAGCTGCCAGCGGACATAGAGCAGCGGCCCCAGGCTGCCGACGTGATAGGTCTCGTCGGCTACCAGGCTCTCCACCTGCTGGCCACGCACCATGGCCAGGCTGCCCTGCAACCCCTGGGCATAGTCCTCCCGGGTGGTGAGGGCGCGGCTGATGTCGGCCAGGCCCTCCGGGCGGGCGGCGACCAGGGCCACCACGCTGCGACCGCTCTTCAGCGGTGACTCGAAGCCGGCCACGAAGGCGCCACCGGCACCACCACTGGCGCTCAGCGCCGCGCGGCTGCGCTCCAGACTGATCTCGTTGTCACTGCTGAACCACTGGCGCACCTTGAACGCCAGGTCGGAAACCTCGAAGCGCTGGCCGTTGCCGGCGAAGCCGGCCGGCAACTGGGCGGCCCAGCGTTGCAGCAGCGGCTGGTCGGCGCCGCTGGCGATCAGCAGCAGGTCCTTGTCGGCCAGGCCCTCGACCTCGCCAGCGCGGGCCACCGTCACCGCGGCGGCGGGATAGCCGGTGGAACTGCCGAAGCGGCCGAGCACGTTCAGGTAGCTGTCGATCTCCGCCGCACTGGGCGCATCGGGCAGGATCACCGCGGTTTCGCTCAGATCCGCCAGGCGGGTGAAGGGAAAGCCGCTGTCCTTGAACACGCCCAGGTTGGGCAGGGCGATGAAGTGCCGATAGCCGGACAGGTCCAGGGTCGAGTCCGGTTCCAGGGTGCCGCGCATGTTGTCGATGATGACGTCGCGGCATTCACCCTGCTTGAGGTAGTCGTACATGAAGCGGAATTGCAGGCGGGCCTGCAGCGCCTCGCCCTCCAGTGGCAACCGCACCTCGGCCTCGCGGGGCAACTCCTCGTCCTTGATCAGACCCAGCAGCCCCTGGTCCAGGTGCTCCTGGGACGGCAGGGGGATGGACTGCACGAAGCGGTCGTTGAAGCTCACCAGCAGCGAGGAATTGGTCGCCACCGGCTGCGGGGTATAGCGGTATCTGAGGTGCAGCGGCAGCCCCTGGTTGCGCCAGAGGAACAGGTCCGGGGGCAGTCGCAGCGGCACGGTCACCGTCCCCGGAGCGTAACCGGAGACGCCGAGTTCCTTGGGCGTCGCCAGCTCGCCCAGACGCACCGGCCGGTCGCTCGGCAGCCAGTTGGGCGCATCGTAGGGCTTGCGCGGTTGCAGCGCCTGCAGGGTGTCGATGGTCATGCCCTGGCCGGACAGGGTCTGGTGACCCAGCGCCACGGCGCTCGCGGCGCGCTTGAGTTCGTTGGCATCACGCCCGGAGATCACCAGCAGCTGGCCCTGGGGATCGAAGGGGTTGACCAGGATGTCGACCCGGGCCGCCGCCGGTGCGGGCAGACTCAGGCCCAGGGTCTTGGCGCGCTCCTCGCTGGTGACCAGCACCACCGCGTTGCCCTTGGCCGGCAGGGCGCTCTGGCTGCTGGGGAAGCGGGCGCCGCGATAGCTCGCGAGGGCGCCGAACCAGGAGGTCAGGGTGCCGGCGGCCTCCAGGGTGCCGTTGTCCGCCGCACCGGCGATGACGAAGGGCAGCTCCAGCTGCCGGGCATCGCGGCGATCGAAGAAGGGCTGCGGCAGGCGCGCCAGGTCCGGTGCCAGGTCCAGGCGGCTGACCTGGATGTCCAGGCGGCTGCCATTGCTCACCTTGGCCCAGAGGCTGGAGTGCAGCGGGTCTTCGCACTGCATGGTGTAGTGGCCGATCAGCTGGATGCTCAGCCGGTTGAATTCGGTGATCAGGCGCGGCGGGATGTCCACCACCCGGGTCTGGGGCGTACCGGCGCCTTCCTTGGGCAGCGGAATGCTGGCGGCGACCTCGTCGTTGACCAGCACATTGAGCTGGGACAGCTCCGGCAGCAGCGCCGGGGAATAGGTGTAGTTCAGCGTCACCTTGGCGGCGCTGACGATCTCGTCGGCGCGGATGTCGAAGCCGACCCCGTCGCGGCTGTCGATGCCGCGCAGGTTGAAGGGATAGACCGCGCCGAGCTGCTTGAAGCTGTTGTCGTAGCCGCTGCCGGCCAGGGCTACGGCCACCGGGAGGGCGCTCTGGGCCAGGGCGATGGCGGGCGCGGTAGCCAGGGTGGCGAGCAGGAGCGGAGCGAGACGAAGCGACACGGTCATGGGCGGTCCAGGGAGGCGGAAGAGGAGGGCGCCGTGCGCCGGGAGGGTCGGCTCAGGCGCCAGACATTGCGATTGAGATCGGCGATGCCGCGCAGGCCGATCAGACTGACCTCGCGCAGCGAGCCCAGCAGGGAATCCGGGCGGTGATTGCCCCAGGCCTCGGCCCAGAGATCGGCGCGGGAAAAGGTCATGCGCACCAGCTCGCGCTGCTCGGTGACGCTGAGTTCGGCGAAGCGGGTGCCCACCGCGCCGGCGCGGCTGAAGGCCACGGTGGCCGGGAAGCGGCGGCTGCGACCGTTGCGGCTGAGTTCCACCTCCACCGCGCTGCCCTCGGGCAGGTGCAGGCCCGCGGGCAACTTCAGGCCGATGCCGCTCTGGGAGAAGTCCAGGGTGCTGCACTCCAGGCGGCTGCCATCGGCGAGGACCAGTCCGGCCGGCAGCGTGGCGGCCACCCGGGGTTCGGCGCGCACCTGGCGCGTCTCGCTCGCCACGGCTACCGCGGCACTGGCGATCACCAGGTTGTAGAGGGTCCAGACCAGGTTGATGGCGACCGTGGTCACCGCCTCGGGATCGCCGAAGAACAGCCGGCCGATGCCCACGCCCAGGCCGAGCAGATTGAGCGCCAGCAGCACGATGTAGGGGCGCGCCAGCTCCCAGTCGAAGTAGTCGCTGGCGATGATGCCGCCCTTGTCGGTGACGTTGAACTTGCCCAGCCGCGGGTTGATCAGCGCCAGCAGCGTGGGCCGGAGGATGTACCAGGCCAGCACCGTCTCGTAGACCTCGTTCCAGAAGGAGTGACGGAATTCGCCCTGGATACGCGAGTTGGTCAGGTTCGAGTGCAGCACATGGGGCAGCACGTAGCAGGTGATCAGCAGCGCCGAGGCGTGAAAGATCTGCGCACTGAACAGCAGATAGGCCAGCGGTGCGGTAAGGAACACCAGCCGCGGCAGGCCATAGAAGAAGTGCAGCATGGCGTTGAGGTAGCAGAGCCGCTGGCCGAGGGCGAGACCCTTGCCCAGCAGCGGATTGTCCATGCGAAAGATCTGCGCCATGCCGCGGGCCCAGCGGATGCGCTGGGCGATGTGGCGCGACAGGCTTTCGGTGGCCAGACCGGCGGCCTGGGGAATGCCCAGGTAGGCGGTGTTGTAGCCGAGCCGGTTGAGCTTGAGCGCGGTGTGGGCGTCCTCGGTCACCGTCTCGGTGGCCACGCCGCCGACCTCTTCCAGCATGGTGCGGCGGATCACCGCGCAGGAGCCGCAGAAGAAGGTGGCGTTCCACAGGTCGTTGCCATCCTGCACCAGGCCGTAGAACAGCTCGCCCTCGTTGGGCACGGTGCGAAAGGTCTTGAGATTCTTCTCGAAGGGATCCGGGGAAAAGAAGAAGTGCGGGGTCTGCAGCATGGCCAGCTGCGGGTCCTTGAGGAACCAGCCCAGGCAGACCTGCAGGAAGGAACGCGTCGGCACGTGGTCGGCATCGAAGATGGCGATGTATTCGCCGTCGGTGACCTTCAGCGCCGCATTGAGATTGCCGGCCTTGGCATGCTCGTTGTTCTCGCGCACCAGGTAGGAGACGCCGGCGGTCGCGCAGAAGTGGCGGAAGTCCTCGCGACGGCCGTCGTCGAGCACGTGCACCCGCAGCTTGTCGCGTGGCCAGTCGATGGCCTGGGCCGCCAGGATCGACAGCTTCACGATGCTCAGGGCTTCGTTGTAGGTGGGGATGAAAACGTCCACGGTGGGCCAGGTGGCCGGATCAGCCGGCAGCGGGACCGGGGTGCGGCGCAGCGGCCAGATGGTCTGCAGATAGCCGAACACCAGCACCGCCAGGGCATAGAGTTCGGCGGCCACCAGTCCGTAGCCGAGCACCATCTCCAGCGGCGTCTCGAAGCCCAGGGTGCTGGTCAGGCGCCAGTAGAGGTAGCGCAGTGACGCCAGCAGCGACAAGAGCACCAGCGCGATCACCGGCAGCCGCCCGGGCAGGCGGCGCAGCAGCAGGGCCGCGCCGAAGCAGCCGATGGCGAACAGGGCCTGCTCTTCCAGTGCCAGGGGCACGCTCACCAGCAGAACGCCCAGCAACGCGGCGGCTGTCCAGGCCAGCAGTTGCAGCCACAAAGGCGCCGCTGGCGGGGTGGACGTTGCCTCGGCAGCACGCGCCGCGCGGCGCTGGCGAACCTGTTCCAGGCGGTCGAGAACGCTCATGGCTAGGCGCGCGCGGCGTGCAGCGCGGGCGAGCGGCGATCGCCCAGCAATTCCTCGCCCAGCTCGGCCAGGCCGCGTGCCCAGGCATCCTGGACGCTGGCCAGGCCCTGGCCCAGCGCCAGGGCCTGTTCCAGGTCGGGGCTTTCCGGCAGAACACCCAGCAGGCGTTCGCCCCAGGAGTGCGCCACGATGGCGGCGATATCCTGGCTCAGGGGCCGGGCGGGATCGACCCGGTTGAGCAGGTGCAGCGGAGTGACCTGACCGCTGCAGCGCTGCCACTGGCGTTCGAGGCGCGGCAGACTGGCGTAGCCGGTCGCATCCGCGGTCGTTACCCCCAGGATCCGGGTGGCCAGGGCCATGGCCTGACGACTCAGAGGCGTCGAGCCGGTGGGGCAATCGAGGATCACCAGGGTATCGGCCGGGACGTCCAGCGCCTGCAGGCGTCGGGTCAGCCACTGGGTGTCGGTGGCCAGGGCCTGTTCCAGGGCCTGGAGATCCAGCTCGTCGGGAGCACCGAAGGGCACCAGGCGCAGGCGGTCGTCCACCGACAGACAGACGGAGAGCGGCGCCCTGATCGAGCCGGTGGTGGACGAAGCTTCCTGCAGCAACAGCGAAGACAGCACGTTCTGGCTATCCAGCTCTACCAGCAGCACCGGTTGACCGCTGCGGCTCAGCGTCTGGGCCAGCCCCGCGGCGATGACCGTCTTGCCCGTGCCGCCGCGCGCCGACATCAACGCCAGGACCGGATTGGCCAGTGGCGGCAGCGCGCGACTCAGCGCCTGATCCAGGGCGACGACCGCCTGGCTGGCCTGGCGGCTGCTATGCAGCTGCGCCAGCTCTCGCGACAGCGGAGGCAGGGCGCCCGGTTCCGCCTGGCTGGCCGCCTCGGCCATCGTGATGACCGGTTCGCCCTGGGCGCTCGGCACGATCTGTGGCTGCGGCTGTGGCTGCGACGCGGCCGGCGGGGTCGCTTCGTGCAGCGCCGGCTCGGCTGTTTCGAACTCATGGTAACGCTGGGGATCACCGCCGAAGGAGCGGAACAGATTGGCAATATCCAGCGAACGGACCATGGCGGATTCCGAAAAGGTGAAGGGTCTGGGCAGGTGCTTGACGTCAAAATTATGGCTAAAAGCCATCAGGTGTCATTTTTTGCGGATACTGTCACGCGGAGTTCGTGACGCACCAATTGAAAATGCGTATGCGGGCATTGAAGCGGAGCGAACGGATAGTCTCGCTTTTTAGCGCCGGTTCACTTCAATGTTTAGATCACCTCAAGCAGCCGTCAACGTCACGCCTGGCGCCGTGCGGACGAAAGGCGTGGCCCGGGGACGGGGCGGTCGCGGGGGCGACGAGCGTGGGGACGAGCGGTTGTTTCGGCGGCAACGGACCGCGTGCCGAGGCAAAAAAAGGCCCGCGGGTGCGGGCCTTTTTCCTTATTCCTCGTTGCGCGAGCGGTAGGGCTGCGGCCGCGAGAGTTGCGGTCGGCCTTCCTGCTCTTCGAAGAAGTAGCGCAGATAGAGGTTGCCGTTGACGTCGCGCTCGTCCTGGGAATTGTCCATGCCCAGGCGACCGCCCAGGGCGAACTGCCCGCTGAGGCGGTATTCGCCATTGGCGGAGAGGCTGTAGGCCACGCCGGTCTTGCTCTTGCTGCCGTATTGGCCTTCGCCGGCGGCTTCCGCGGCCGCCTGCAGGGCAGCGTCGTCCGGATAGCGATCCGCGGCGTCCTGGCGAATGGTCTGCACGCCCAGCATGCCCTGCACCTGATAGGCCCAGAGATCGCCCCGCTGTGCCCACACCAGGGGTACGCCGATGGCGAAGTAGCGCTGCGGGCTGAAGTAGCCGCCATGACCGTAGGTCAGGTGGTTCTGGTTGTTGTCATAGCCGATCGCGGTGGCCGAGAGGCCCACGGTGAACAGGCTGTCCGGGCCATTGCGCAGGTAGTAGTAGACGCCGGTGCCGATCTCGAAGCGGTCGTTGTCCTTGACGTCATGACCGGTCAGACGATGGGCCGCGCCGTAGATGTAGGAGCCGTAACGACCATCGTCGTATCTCAGCCGCGCCAGGCCGCCATTGGCGGTGACGCCGCCCCACTCCTGGCCGGTACGCGGATCGCGGATGCCGCCGTAGGACGCCAGGGAATCGGTCACCGAACGCCGCGACACGCTCAGGGCATAGAGCAGGTTCTCGCTGAGGCTGCTCAGCGGACGTTCCAGGGTCGCGCCGCCGACCACGGTGCTGTATCTCAGGCCCACCGGCGAGACGCCGATGTCGCCCTTGAGCCCGCGTCCGGCATCTTCCACGGCGATGGACGCCGCCACGCCGTTTTCCTTCTGGCTGCCATCGCTGCTGCTGTCGTTGATGCGGGTCGGGGTGACGCGCACGGCCAGGCGCTGGTCGCCGGCGGGGAAGGAAATCTCCAGCGGTGCGCTGACGGTGGTCTGGCGCGAACTGCCGCTGGGATCGTAGCTGCGTACGCTCAGACCCTGGGTGATGCGGATGCTGCGCTCGCGCTGCAGCTGGCCGAGGATCTGCTCGGTGGCCAGGCTGCTCGACAGGCTGCTGGTAGGTACCACGGACAGGTCGTTGAAGGGGTTGTTGGCAGCCTTCTGCGCCTGCAGCGGATCGCTCCAGGCGTAGTCGCCGCCGGCGGCGTTGCCACCCGCGGCGGCCGGAACGGCGGCCAGGGCGTCATCGCTGCGGGTCTGCCCGGGCAGGGTGGCGAAGGGATTGTCACTGGCGCCGGCGGCGCGGGCCGCGGACTCGCGATCCTTGCGCTCCACCTGCACCACTTGCTCCAGCAGGCCGGTCGCGGTGCCGGCCATGCCGATGTCGCGGTAGAGCAGGGCGGCGCGGCGCAGCACCAGGGGATCGCTCTGGCCGAGTTTGACCGCCTGGTCCAAGTACTGGCGGGCGGTGACGCTGTCCTGGGACTTGGCGGCGATTTCGGCGGCGCCCAGATAGAGCTCGGCGTCCTTCGGCTGGTCGCTGAGCACGTCGCGATAGAGCTGGCGGGCCTTCTGGGTGTCGCCGCTGGCCAGGTACATGCGTGCCAGGGCGGCCTGGGCGGCCTTGTCGTCGGGACGGGCCTTGAGCGCCGGCGCCAGGGTGTCGTAGGCGGCAGCCAGCTTGCCCTGGTCGGTGAGGCGATCGGCCTGACGAATGCGGTAGCGGGCGAGGAGGTCGTCGTACTGCTGCTTCTCGCCGCTGTCGAGCACCACCCCCTGCAGGTCGCGCAGGACATTGCCCACGGTCTGGTCCTGGTTCAGCTGCAGCTGGATGCTGGCGTAGTGCAGCTGCATGGCGGGTGCCGGGCGGGTATCGCCGGTGATCATCGGCTTGAGCAGGGCCAGGCCGTGCTCGGGATCGCCGGCGGTGGCGAAGGCTTCGGCCAGGTCGCCGATCAGATCCGGATTGCGGCCGGCGCGGGCTTCCAGGCGCTGCATCAGGCTGCGCGCTTCCTCGCGGCGACCCTGCTTGGCCAGGGCCACGGTTTCGGCCAGTTGTTCGTTGAAGGTGATGCGCGCGGCCAGGGCGTTCATGTCCGGCGAACGCTGCGCCTGGGGAATGCGCATCAGGGTCTGCATGGCGCGCGGGTATTCACCCAGCTCGTTGGACAGCAGGGCGCTGGCATAGAGCACCTCGGGGCGCTGGGCGCCATCCTTGACCAGGCTGTCCACCAGATCGCGGGCGGCGCGCGGCCGGCCCTGACGAACCTCCAGGCGGGCCTGGGCCAGGCGCAGCCAGGGATCTTCCGGGGCTTCCTTGCGCGCCTGTTCGAGCAGCCGCGAGGCGCCCTGCAGATCGCCCCGCGCTTCGGCGGCTTCGGCTTCCTGCATGGCTTGGCCGGCGCGCAGGCGATCCAGGCCCTTGATCGGGCTCTTGGCGCTCGGCTGCAGATTCTTGGTGAGTTGCAGGGCTTCTTCGGTGCGGCCCAGCTCGTTGAGCGCGGCGATGCGCCCATAGTAGGCGTCGACGTTGGCCGGCTCGCGCATCAGCACCTGGCGGTAGGTGGCCTCGGCCAGTTCCCATTGGCGTTTCTGGCTCTGGATGCCGGCGAGGAACAGCTGCGCCTCGACCGCTTCGGGCTTCAGCCGGATGGCTTCCACGCTGAGATCCCGCGCCTGGTCCAGCTCGCGTTTGTTCTCGGCCGCGTGGGCGCGTTCCAGCAGGTGATGGTAGCGCGCCTCGTCCAGCGCCGGCTGCCAGGTCTTGCCCCCTTTCTGCACGGCCTGGGTCAGCAACTGCTCGGCATCGGTCCAGCGCTGCTGCGCCAGGCGGGCACTGCCCAGCTTGCCCAGGGCATCCGGATCCTGGGGCGTCTTCTTCAGCTGGGCTTCCAGCGCCTGGACGGCGGCCGCGGTCGGCGCGGCGTCGGCAGCGGCGGCCCAGGTCGCGTCGGCATGGATCAGCAGGGCGAGCAGACCAAGGGACAAGGTGAGGTGCTTGGGCATGGTTCTTTCCGTGAAGGCTGGTAGGCGTCGCTGCAGCACCTGGCGCAGAGCTGGAACGATTTCGGCTATTAGGGAATAGCTGAACGCAAGCTGAACGGCAAATACAGCCGGGGATGATTCCCGACAGGCCGTGGCGAGTCAACCAAATAGCGCAGACGAATGCCACCGCCAGGCCCCCCGGCGCTGGCCGCGCAGGGCCCGGCGACGCTATACTCTGCGGCTTTCCCACCGTCTTCCGCAGGCCGCCGACCATGACCGAGTCCGTCTCCGCCTACATGACCCGTCTTGGCCAGGCTGCCCGTACTGCGTCGCGGGTCCTCGCTCGTACGTCCACCGGCCAGAAGAACCTGGCGCTGAACGCCATTGCAGATGCCTTGGGTGCCGATCGCGAAGCGCTGGTCGCCGCCAATGCCGAGGATGTCGCGGCCGCTACGGCTGCTGGACTCGAGTCGGCACTGCTTGATCGCCTGACGCTGACGCCGGCGCGGATCGACGCGATGATCAACGGCCTCAAGCAGGTTGCCGCCCTGCCGGATCCGGTAGGCGCCGTTCGTGACCTGAGCGCTCGGCCGTCCGGGATCCAGATTGGCAAGATGCGCGTGCCGCTGGGGGTCATCGGCATCATCTATGAATCCCGGCCCAACGTGACGATCGACGCGGCCAGTCTCTGCCTGAAATCGGGCAACGCAACCATCCTGCGCGGTGGTTCCGAAGCCATTCGCTCGAATCGCGCCATCGCCGCCTGCATTCAGAAAGGGCTGGCCGAGGTCGGCTTGCCCGCCGCTGCAGTCCAGGTAGTTGAGACCACCGACCGGGCTGCCGTCGGCGCCCTGATCACCATGCCCGAGTTCGTCGACGTCATCGTGCCGCGGGGTGGCAAGAATCTGATCGAGCGCATCAGCAACGATGCCCGCGTCCCGGTGATCAAGCACCTCGACGGAATCTGCCACGTCTATGTCGACGAGGCTGCTGACCTTGTCAAGGCCGAGTCCATTGCCTTCAACGCCAAGTGCTACCGCTATGGCATCTGCGGTGCCATGGAAACGCTGCTGGTCGATGCCAAGGTGGCCGAGGCCTTCCTGCCGGCCATGGCGCGCCGCTTCGAAGAGAGGGGCGTGGAGTTGCGGGGCTGCGAGCGTACGCGGGACCTGATCCAGGCCCTGCCCGCCACCGAGGCCGACTGGTCCACCGAATATCTGGCGCCCATCCTGTCCATCCGCATCGTCGATGGTCTGGACCGGGCGATCGAGCACATCAACCACTACGGCTCCCATCACACCGATGCGATCGTGACGGAAAGTCTCGGCCGTTCGCGGCGCTTCCTGGCCGAAGTCGATTCCAGTTCGGTCATGGTCAATGCGCCGACCTGTTTCGCCGATGGCTTCGAATACGGCCTGGGCGCCGAGATCGGCATTTCCACCGACAAGCTGCACGCCCGCGGGCCGGTGGGCCTGGAAGGGCTGACCAGCGAGAAATACGTGGTCTTCGGCGACGGTCACGTCCGTAGCTGATGAGCAGCCTGCCCACCCGCATCGGCCTGTTCGGCGGTACCTTCGATCCCGTGCACATCGGTCACCTGCGCGCCGCACTCGAGGTGGCCGAGGCCCTGGCGCTGGACGAACTGCGGCTGATCCCCAGCGCCCGGCCGCCCCATCGCGAGGCGCCCAGCGTCTCCGCCGAGGATCGCCTGGCGATGGTGCGACTGGCGGTGGCCGACGTCGCGACCCTGGTGGTCGATGACCGGGAACTGCGCCGGACGCGCCACTCCTATACCATAGAGACCCTGGAAAGCCTGCGCGCCGAACTCGGCGATGAGGTGCAGCTGTTGCTCATGCTGGGTTGGGACGCCTTCTGCGGCCTGCCGGGCTGGCACCGCTGGCGCGAATTGCTGGAGCTGTGCCACATCCTGGTCCTGCAACGACCCGACGCCGACAGCGAGCCCTGCCAGGAATTGCGCGATTTCCTGGCGGCGCGCAGTCAGCCCGATCCCCAGGCCCTGAAGGGACCGGGCGGGCAGATCACCTTTATCTGGCAGAACCCGCTCGCGGTGTCCGCCACCCAGATCCGCGGCCTCCTGGCCACCGGGAAGTCCATCCGCTTCCTGGTGCCCGATGCCGTGCTTGACTACATCCGGACGCACGGCCTCTATCCGGCGTCCTCCGAACCGAGGTAAGAGTTACACCATGCAAAGCGAACAACTCGTCCAGGTGGCCATCGCCGCCCTGGAAGACATGAAGGCCCAGGACATCATCTCCCTGGACGTCCGTGAGAAGACCAGCGTGACCGATATCATGGTCATCGCCAGCGGCACCTCCAGCCGCCACGTCAAGTCGCTGGCCGACAACGTGCTGGAAAAGGTCAAGCAGCAGGGCGTACGCCCGCTGGGCAGCGAAGGCTTGGAAGGCGGTGAATGGGCGTTGCTCGACCTCGGTGACGTGGTCGTCCACGTGATGCTGCCGACCACCCGCGAGTTCTATGACCTCGAGCGCCTCTGGCGCGGTGCCGAGCAGAGCCGCGCCGCCCACGGCGAATAACGCCGGTGCGCCTGCGTCTCATCGCCGTCGGCTCGCGCATGCCGCGCTGGGTCGAAGAGGGTTGGCACGAGTACGTCAAGCGTCTGCCACCGGAACTGCCGCTGGAACTCGTCGAGATCCCGCTGCAGACCCGTGGCAAGAACGCCGACGTCGCCCGGCTGATCCGCCAGGAGGGTGAGGCCATGCTGGCCAAGGTGCAACCGGGCGAACGCGTGGTGACCCTGGAGGTCACCGGCAAGCCCTGGAGCACCGAGCAACTGGCTGAAACACTCCAGCAGTGGCGCCTGGAAGCCCGCACCGTCAACCTCATGGTCGGCGGTCCCGAGGGTCTCGCGCCCGAGGTGCAGGCGCGCAGTGAACAGCGCTGGTCGCTCTCGCCGCTGACCCTGCCGCATCCGCTGGTGCGCATCCTCGTCGGTGAGCAGCTCTATCGCGCCTGGACCGTACTGGCCGGCCATCCGTATCACAAGTAGTCCGTACCTGCGATGTCGCAACCCATACGCCTCAAGGACCACGAGAAAGACGCCCAGCTCGTCCGCGCCCGCGTGACGGTCGGGGCGGTGCTCTTTCTCGTGCTCGCCTGCGTACTGGTGGCGCGCATGTACTACCTGCAGGTCATCCAGCACGACTACCACTCGACCCTGTCGGAAAACAACCGGGTCCATGTCCAGCCGATCCCGCCCACCCGTGGCCTGATCTACGACCGCAACGGCATCATCGTCGCCGACAACCGCCCCAGCTTCAGCCTGACCATCACCCGCGAGCGGGCCGACAACTGGCGGCAGACCCTCGATACCCTGGTGCAGGTGCTCGGCCTGACCGAGGAAGATCGCGAGCTGTTCGAGAAGCGCATGAAGCAGGGCCGGCGTCCCTTTGAGCCGGTGCCGGTGCTGTTCGAGCTGACCGAGGAGCAGATCGCCAAGATCGCCGTCAACCAGTTCCGCCTGCCCGGGGTCGAGGTGACAGCGCAACTGGTGCGTCATTATCCCATGGGCGAACATTTCGCCCATTCGGTGGGTTATGTCGGGCGGATCAACGAACAGGAGCTCAAGCGCCTGGATCCGGTCAACTACAGCGGCACCCACCACATCGGCAAGACCGGCGTGGAGCGCTTCTACGAGCCCGAGCTGCACGGCGAGGTGGGCTACGAAGAGGTGGAGACCAATGCCCGCGGCCGGGTGCTGCGGGTACTCAATCGCACCGACCCCAAGCCGGGCAAGGACATCGTCCTGACCATCGATTCACGCCTGCAGGCCGCCGCCGAAGCCGCCCTGGGTGGGCGCCGTGGCGCCATCGTCGCCATCCAGCCCAAGACCGGCGAGGTGCTGGCCATGGTCAGCCAGCCGAGCTACGACCCCAATCCCTTCGTCACCGGGATCAGCTTCAAGGAATATTCCGAGCTACGCGACTCCATCGATCGCCCGCTCTACAACCGGGTGCTGCGCGGCCTCTATCCACCCGGTTCGACCATCAAGCCGGCGGTGGCCATCGCCGGTCTCGACAGCGGCGCCACCACGCCCCAGGCGCGGGTCTTCGATCCGGGCTACTACGAGTTGCCCAACTACGATCACAAGTACCGCAACTGGAACCACGGCGGCGACGGCTACGTGGATCTGGACATGGCGCTGATGAGATCCAACGACACCTACTTCTACGATCTCGCCCACAAGATCGGCATCGATCGCCTCTCCGAGTACATGGGCAAGTTCGGTCTCGGCCAGAAGGTCTCCCTGGACATGTTCGAGGAGGCACCGGGCCTGATGCCCTCGCGCCAGTGGAAGCGTGCCACCCGCCGCCAGGCCTGGTTCCCCGGCGAGACGCTGATCCTCGGGATCGGCCAGGGCTACATGCAGACCACGCCACTGCAGCTGGCCCAGGTCACCACCCTGATCGCCAACCATGGCAAGTGGATCCGTCCGCACCTCGCCAGGACCCTCGATGGCCAGCCGCCGGTGGACAGCAATCCCATGCCCGACATCGAGCTCAGGGACCCGACCTACTGGGACAGGGCCGTCCACGGCATGGAAATGGTGGTGCAGAATCCGCGCGGCACCGCCCACAAGATCAATGTCGGCGCCCAGTACCGCATCGCCGGCAAGAGCGGTACCGCCCAGGTGGTCGCCATTCGCCAGAACGAGAAGTACAACTCGGCGGCGCTCAAGGAGCGGCACCGCGACCACGCCCTGTTCGTCGCCTTCGCCCCGGCCGACAATCCGCAGATCACCGTGGCGGTGATGGTCGAGAACGGCGAGTCGGGCAGCGGCGTGGCCGCCCCGGTGGTGCGCCAGGTACTGGATGCCTGGCTGCTTGATGACCAGGGCCATCTCAAGGCCGAGTACGCCAAGCCCAATACCGCCGCGGCCACCGCCGCCGCGACCAAGGTGCAGCCATGAGTCTTGCTCCCAACTTCGATCGCACCATCCCCGAAGGGGACGTGATGAAGCGGCGCGCCACCCTGCTGCAGCGCCTGCACATCGACGGGCCGCTGCTGATCCTGCTGCTGATGCTGGGGGCGACCGGGCTGTTCGTCCTCTATTCCGCGGGCGGGCGCAATCTCGACCTGCTGTTCAAGCAGGCCAGCTCCTTCGGCCTCGGGCTGGTGGCCATGGCCGTCGTCGCCCAGCTCGAACCGCGTTTCATGGCACGCTGGGTGCCCCTCGGCTACGTGATCGGCGTGGCCCTGCTGGTGGTGGTGGACGTCATGGGCCACAACGCCATGGGTGCCACCCGCTGGATCAACATTCCCGGGGTCATCCGCTTCCAGCCGTCGGAATTCATGAAGCTGCTGATGCCCATGATGATGGCCTGGTACCTGTCCAAGCGCAGCCTGCCGCCCAACTTCAAGCACAGCCTGATCAGCCTGTCGCTGGTGGTGGTGCCCTTCGTGCTGATCCTCGACCAGCCCGATCTCGGCACCGCCATGCTGGTGCTGGCCTCGGGTGGCTTCGTGCTGTTCGTCGGCGGCCTGCAGTGGCGCTGGCTGATCGGCGCGGTGAGCGCCGCGGTGCCCATGGCCGTGGCCATGTGGTTCTTTGTCCTGCACGATTACCAGAAGCGCCGGATCCTGACCTTCCTCGATCCAGAGATGGATCCGCTGGGCGCCGGCTGGAACATCATCCAGTCCAAGGCTGCCATCGGCTCGGGCGGGGTGTTCGGCAAGGGCTGGCTGCTGGGTACCCAGTCTCATCTGGATTTTTTGCCGGAAAGTCACACGGACTTTATCATTGCCGTCCTCGGCGAAGAGTTCGGCATGGTCGGCGTCTGCCTGCTGCTGGTGCTCTATCTGCTGCTGATCGGTCGCGGCCTGACCATCACGGTGCAGGCTCAGACGTTGTTCGGCAAGTTGCTCGCCGGCGGCGTGACCATGACCTTCTTCGTCTATGTCTTCGTCAACATCGGCATGGTCAGCGGGCTCTTGCCCGTGGTGGGCGTACCGCTGCCATTCATCAGCTATGGCGGCACCTCGGTGGTCACCTTGTTCACCGGGTTCGGAGTTTTGATGTCGATCCACACGCACCGCAAGTGGATCGCCCAGGTTTAACACGCAACAAAGAAGGGTTAGATGCCGACAATGGGATGGATGCGTCGCTGCCTGCTGAGCCTGGGGCTCGCGGGGGCGATGGGCGTGACGACCGGCGTCGTCGCGGGTGACTACGACGCGGCACCGCTGACGCGCGACTTCATCGCCGAGATGAGTCAGAGCTATGGCTTCGCCCCGGAACAGCTGCAGGCGCTGTTCGGCGAGGTCGAGCGCAAGCAGGCCATCCTCGACGCCATCTCGCGACCGGCCGAGCGGGTCAAGCCCTGGAGCGAATACCGGCCCATCTTCATCACCGATCGGCGCATCGCCCAGGGCGTCGACTTCTGGAAGGCCCACGAAGAAGCCCTGGCCCGCGCCGAGCGCGAATACGACGTGCCGGCCCAGTTCATCGTCGCCATCATCGGCGTGGAAACCTTCTACGGTCGCAACACCGGCAACTACCGGGTGCTGGACGCGCTCTCGACCCTGGCCTTCGACTATCCGCCCCGCGCGCCCTTCTTCCGCAGCCAACTGCGCGAATTCCTGCTATTGGCCCGCGAACAGCAGGTTGATCCGCTTAGCCTCACCGGTTCCTATGCCGGCGCCATGGGCCTGCCGCAATTCATGCCGGGCAGCTTCCGCGCCTATGCGGTGGACTTCGACGGCGACGGCCACATCAACATCTGGTCCGATCCCACCGACGCCATCGGCAGCGTGGCCAACTACTTCAAGCGCCACGGCTGGTCCGGTCGCGGACCGACCGCCATCCGCGCCCAGGTCAGTGGCGAGCGGGTGGAGGAGGGCGTGGTGGCCGGGATCGAGCCGGTCAAGAGCGTCGCCGAGCTGCGCGCCCTCGGCTGGAACGCCCAAGACCCTGCCCTGCGTGACGATTTGCGTGTAACCTCGTTCCGCCTCGACGGAGACAAGGGACCGGAGTACTGGATGGGCCTGCCCAATTTCTACGCCATTACCCGATACAACCGCAGCGTCATGTACGCCATGGCGGTGACCGATCTGGCGAACGCCATCGCCGAGCGCCATGCCGCGGAGGGTGCCAGGCCGTGATGCGCCTGACTGCCCTGGCGCGCCTGGCCGGTTGCCTGGGCGTCGGCCTGCTGCTGGTGAGCTGCTCCAGCCAGGCGCCCAAGCCGACCAGCAAGGGCGTGGCCGGGCCGGGCGGCTACCTGCGTCCGCACCGTGACGGCGCGCCCTGGTGGGACGTGGACGTCAGCCGGATTCCCGACGCCGTGCCCATGCCCTACAACGGGCCGCTGAAGAACAATCCCTACACCGTGCTGGGCAAGACCTATTTCCCGCTGACCGATTCGCGCAACTACCGCGTGACCGGCACCGCCTCCTGGTACGGCACCAAGTTCCACGGTCAGGCCACCGCCAACGGCGAGACCTACGACCTCTACGGCATGACCGCGGCGCACAAGACCCTGCCGCTGCCCAGCTATGTGCGGGTCACCAACCTGGACAACGGCCGCAGCGTGATCCTGCGCGTCAACGACCGCGGTCCCTTCTATTCCGACCGGGTCATCGATCTGTCCTTCGCCGCCGCCAAGAAGCTCGGCTATGCCGAGATCGGCACCGCCCGGGTCAGCGTCGAAGGCATAGATCCGCAGCAGTACTGGGCCCAGCGTGGCCAGGCGGTGCCCATGGTGCTGGCCCAGCCGCGCCAGGCACCGGTGGCCCAGAAGACCACCGAGACGCAGACCTTCGGCGCCATCGAGACCTATACGCCACCGGTCAACCAGCATGCCGAACCGGTGACGCCCGCAGCCGTCGACGCAAAAAAAAACGTTTCTGCCCCAGCCGCTGGGCTCTATCTGCAGGTGGCGGCCTTCGCCAATCCGGACGCTGCGGAATTGCTCAAGGACAAGCTCAGCGACCTGACCGGTGCCCCGGTGTTCATCAGTTCGACGGTGCGCAACCAGCAGACCTTGCATCGGGTCCGCCTCGGACCGGTCCAGCCGGCTGAGGTCTCCCAGCTCCAGAACAGCGTACGCGTGGCCCGCCTGGGTCAGGCGTCTCTCGTGCAACCGGATTGAAGCAGGGATGCTTCATGACGCCCAGTCGCCGGCCCCAGCCGTCGTGATCCGCCTTGCGCGGATCGACGTGGACCGAGCGGTCTGGGTCCGCTGCTCCTGCCATACCCCAACCTTTCAGAGATTCGGATGACAATCGCAAAACTCGCTCGACGCCTGCTCCTCCTAGTAACGATCGCCTGTGTCCCGGCCGTCTGGGCGGCCGAGACAATGGTTCCGGCAGCGCCCCAGCTGGCCGCCAAGGCCTGGATTCTCATGGATGCCAACAGCGGCGCCGTGCTCACCGAATCCAACTCCGACCAGCGCCTGCCGCCGGCCAGCCTGACCAAGCTGATGACCGCCTACATCGCCACCCTGGAAATCAACCGGGGGCGCATCAAGGAATCGGACATGGTCACCGTCAGCGAGCACGCCTGGCGTACCGGCGGTTCGCGGATGTTCATCAAGGTCGGCACCCAGGTGTCGGTCGGTGACCTGCTGCACGGCATCATCATCCAGTCCGGCAACGACGCCAGCGTCGCCCTGGCCGAGCACATCGCCGGCAGCGAAGACGCCTTCGCCGACATGATGAACACCACCGCGCAGAAGCTGGGCATGCAGAACACCCACTTCATGGACGCCACCGGCCTGCCGGACCCGAATCACTATTCCTCGGCCCATGACATGGCCATCCTGGCGCGCGCCATCATCAATGCCGATGCCCAGCACTACGCCATCTATTCCCAGAAGGAATTCTTCTGGAACAACATCAAGCAGCCCAACCGCAACCTGCTGCTGTGGCGCGACAAGACCGTCGACGGCCTGAAGACCGGCCACACCGACGAAGCCGGCTACTGCCTGGTGGCCTCGGCCGTGCGCGATGGCATGCGCCTGGTCGCCGTGGTGTTCGGCACCAACAGCGAACAGGCCCGCGCCGCCGAGACCCAGAAGCTGCTGACCTACGGTTTCCGCTTCTTCGAAACCCAGTCCTTCTACAAGAAGGGCACCGAGCTGGCCAAGGCGCCGGTATGGAAGGGGGACACCCGCGAAGTCCAGGCCGGTCTGGCCAACGACCTGACCATGACCCTGCCGCGCGGCCAGGCCAAGAAGCTGCACGCCGAGATGGTGCTCAATCCGCAGCTGATCGCACCCATCGCCCAGGGCCAGGTGATCGGCAAGGTCGAGGTGAAGCTGGATGACAAGGTGGTGCACACCGCCGACCTGGTTGCCCTGCAGCCGGTCGAGGAGGGTGGCCTCTTCCGTCGCCTGTGGGATAGCATTCGCCTGTTCTTCTACGGCTTGTTCAACTGATCCGTCACCCTGCAAAGGCCCGCATCCGCGGGCCTTTCACCCCCTGCCGACAGCGATCGGCCTGGAAGTCCGCATGACCGAAGACGTTCAACCCCCAAAGATCGAATTTCCCTGCCCGCGCTATCCCATCAAGGTGATCGGCGATGCCGGTGCCGACTTCGCCGAGCTGGTGCTCGACATCGTCCAGCGCCATGCACCGGATCTGGAGCGCGACACCCTGGTGACCCGCGACAGTCGTAACGGCCGTTTCCTCTCCGTACAGGTGCTCATCACCGCCACCGGCGTGGATCAGCTGCAGGCCATCCACCAGGATCTGCGCGCCACCGGCCGCGTGCACATGGTGATCTGATGAGCACTCCCGCCCCGGCCAGCCTGGGCGTGCGCCGCTGGGGCCTGCGGCCCTACGAGGCGACCCTGGAGGCCATGCGCCGCTTCACCGACGAGCGCGGCCCCGCGACCCCCGACGAACTCTGGCTGCTGCAGCACCCCGCGGTGTTCACCCAGGGGCAGGCCGGCAAGCCCGAGCACCTGCTCGCCGTGGGTGACATTCCGGTGGTGCAGGTCGATCGCGGCGGCCAGGTCACGTACCATGGTCCCGGTCAGCTCATCGCCTATGTGCTGCTGGATGTTCGCCGCAAGGGCCTGGGCGTGCGAGAATTGGTCAGTGCCATGGAAGACAGCCTGATCGCACTGCTCGCCGACTGGGGCGTGCAGGCCGCGGCCCGGGCCGATGCGCCGGGTGTCTATGTGGATGGCGCCAAGATCGCCTCCCTGGGCCTGCGCATCCGCAATGGCCGGTCCTTCCACGGCCTGGCGCTCAACGTTGACATGGATCTGGCACCCTTCCGCCGGATCAACCCCTGCGGTTATGCCGGCCTGGCCATGACCCAGCTCCGCGATCTGGTGACCGGGCCACTAGCTTTCGACGAGGTCCGCGAGTCTCTGGTCCGTCACCTGAGTCTGCGCCTGGGCTACCCCGAACCGATCACCCTGGAATCGGATTGACATGACCACTACAGTACAAGACAGCGTCCAGACCCTTACCCCGCCCGCCCGCCCCAGCAAGGTGGAAGCCGGCGTCAAGCTGCGCGGCGCCGAAAAGGTCGCACGCATCCCGGTAAAGATCATTCCCACCGAGGAGCTGCCGCGCAAGCCGGACTGGATCCGCGTGCGCATCCCGGTCACCCCCGAGGTCGAGCGCATCAAGCAGCTGCTGCGCAAGCACAAGCTGCACAGTGTCTGCGAAGAGGCCTCCTGCCCCAACCTGGGCGAGTGCTTCTCCGGTGGCACCGCCACCTTCATGATCATGGGTGACATCTGCACCCGTCGCTGCCCCTTCTGCGACGTCGGCCATGGCCGACCGAAGCCGCTGGACGTGGACGAGCCGAAGAACCTGGCGGTGGCCATCGCCGACCTGGGTCTGAAGTACGTGGTCATCACCTCGGTGGACCGCGACGACCTGCGCGACGGCGGTGCCCAGCACTTCGTCGACTGCCTGCGCGAGATCCGCAAGCTGACCCCCGGCATCCAGCTGGAGACCCTGGTGCCGGACTATCGCGGTCGCATGGACGTCGCCCTGGCCATCACCGAGCAGGAGCCGCCGGATGTCTTCAACCACAACCTGGAGACCGTGCCGCGCCTGTACAAGGCGGCGCGCCCGGGTTCGGACTTCGAGTGGTCGCTGGACCTGCTGCAGAACTTCAAGAAGCGCGTGCCCCACGTGCCGACCAAGTCCGGCCTGATGCTGGGCCTGGGCGAGACCGACGAGGAAGTCATCGAGGTCATGCAGCGCATGCGCGAGCACGAGATCGACATGCTGACCCTCGGCCAGTACCTGCAGCCTTCGCGCAACCACCTGCCGGTGCAGCGTTTCGTCCATCCGGATACTTTCGCCTGGTTTGCCGAGGAAGGCGCCAGGATGGGCTTCAAGAACGTGGCCTCGGGTCCGCTGGTGCGTTCCTCGTACCATGCCGACCAGCAGGCGCACGGCGCCAAGAAGATCAGCTGATCCTTGCGTCGCAATGGAAAAAGGGCAGCCACTGGCTGCCCTTTTTTGTGGATAGACACCTTCACCCCCGCCAATCCGTTCTCAGCGCCCTCTCCCTGGGGAGAGGGTTGGGGTGAGGGCGCGCGCCGTCAGCCGCGCAGCACGCCATCCACCAGCGCCTTGGCTTCTTCCTGGATGCGACCCAGGTGGGCTTCGCCCTCGAAGCTCTCGGCGTAGATCTTGTAGACGTCCTCGGTACCCGAAGGACGGGCGGCGAACCAGCCGTTCTCGGTGACCACCTTGAGGCCACCGATGGCGGCGCCGTTGCCGGGTGCCTCGGTAAGGATGGCGGTGATCGGCTGGCCGGCCAGCTCCTTGGCGGTGACCTGGGCGGCGGACAGCTTGCCGAGGCGGGCCTTCTGCTCGCGGTCGGCGGCGGCGTCGATGCGCTGGTAGACCGGGGCGCCGAAGCGTTCGGTCAGCGCCTGGTAGCGCTCGCCCGGGTCCTTGCCGGTCACGGCGGTGATTTCCGCGGCCAGCAGGCCGAGGATGAGGCCGTCCTTGTCGGTGGACCAGGCGCCGCCGGCCTTGCGCAGGAAGGACGCGCCGGCGGATTCCTCGCCACCGAAGCCCAGGCTGCCGTCCAGCAGGCCATCGACGAACCACTTGAAGCCTACCGGCACTTCCACCACCTGGCGGCCGATGCCCTGGGCGACGCGGTCGATCATCGAAGAGGACACCAGGGTCTTGCCGATGCCGGCCTGCGGGCTCCACTGCGGACGGTGGGTGAAGAGGTATTCGATGGCCACCGCCAGGTAGTGGTTGGGATTGAGCAGGCCCACCGAGCGGGCGACGATGCCGTGACGGTCATGGTCGGTGTCGCAGGCGAAGGAGACGTCGAATCTGTCCTTGTTCTCGATCAGGCCGGCCATGGCGTGGGGCGAGCTGCAGTCCATGCGGATCTTGCCGTCCCAATCCAGGCGCATGAAGCGGAAGGTCTGGTCGACGCGGGTGGACAGCACCTCCAGCGGCAGGCCATAGCGCTCGGCGATGCGCGGCCAGTAGTGCACCCCGGCGCCGCCGAGGGGATCGACGCCAAAGGTCAGCCCGGAGCCGCGGATGGCATCCAGGTCGATGACCTGGCCCAGGCCGCCGACATAGCTGTCGAGGAAGTCGAACTTATGGGTGGTGGCCGCCTTGAGTGCCTGGCGGTAATCCATCCGCCTGACGCCGTCGAGACCGGCCACCAGCAGGGCATTGGCGCGGTCCTGAATACTCTTGGTGACGTTGGTGTCGGCCGGGCCGCCATTGGTGGGGTTGTACTTGAAGCCGCCGTCGGCCGGCGGATTGTGCGACGGGGTGATGACGATGCCATCGGCCAGGCCCGAGCTGCGGCCGGCGTTGTATTCGAGGATGGCGTTGGACAGCGCCGGGGTGGGCGTATAGCCCGGCTCGCCGTTGGTCTCGGCGCAGCCGGCGTCGATGCGCACTTCCACGCCGTTGGCGGCGAGCACTTCCAGGGCGGAGATGAAGGCCGGCTCGGACAGCGCATGGGTGTCCATGCCCATGAACAGCGGGCCGTCGACGCCCTGGGCCTTACGGTATTCGCAGATGGCCTGGGTGATGGCGAGGATGTGCCATTCGTTGAAGCTGCCCTTGAGCGAGGAACCGCGGTGCCCGGAGGTGCCAAAGGCGACCTGCTGACCCGGATCGCTGGGATCGGGGCGATCGCTGTAGTAGCGTGCCACCAGGCGCGGCAGGTGGGTCAGGGTATTCTCGTCGGGGAGGCGTCCTGCGTTGGGAGCGAGCGTCATGAAAGCGTCCTGTATACGTCGGAAAGAGGCAGCGGTCAGGCACAAGGCCGGGTCGAAGGGGCGCCGTGGCACGGCGACCCTTCAATTACGCCCATAGACCCTGCTGCCCGTCGAAGGTGCAGCCTACACCGGCTGTACCTGACAGCACTGTGACGGATTCAGCCAAGATAGCCCAGGCGCAGCAGATAATGCAGGACGGCGTAGGCTCCCAATAGCAGCAATCCAGCAAAGAACAGCCGGCGGAACAGGCGCTCATCGAGACGCTGACGCACGCGCTGGCCCAGTCCCATGCCCAGGAGGGCCGGGAGCAGCAACAGGCTGGAAGTACCCAGGCGCTCGACCGCCAGTCCGTTCTGCCACCAGAGGCCCACCAGCAGGGCCAGGGTGGCGACGGTAAAGCTCAGCCCCAGGGCCTCGATCAGCTGTTCCTTGTCCAGCGCCAGACTCTGCAGATAGGGCACCGCCGGCAGCACGAAGACGCCGGTCATGCCGGTGATCAGACCCGTGACTAAACCCGCCAGCGGAGCGACCTTCCCTTCATGACGACCGGGCGCGGGCAGGCGCCAGCCCGTCCAGCCGATCAGGCCGTAGGCGACCAGCACCGCACCGAGCGCGGCGGCGAGTCCGGCGCCATCGCTCCCGGTCAGCAGCGGGATGCTGAGCAGGGTGCTCGGCACCAGGGCCAGTTGCAGCGGCAACAGGCGTTTGAACGTCTGCCGGGGCGAAGGACCGGCGCAGAATTGCCAGACATTGGTGAGCAGGGAGGGGATCAGCAGCAGGGCGGCGGCTTCGGCTGGCGTCATCAGCAGGGCCAGCAGACTCATGGCGACGGTGGGCAGGCCCAGGCCCAGCACGCCCTTGGTCAGACCGGCGAGCACGAAAATCAGGGTACAGAGCAGCAGGGTCATGGTCGCCTCCTCGGGTAGAGGCGTTACCATGGATTTCAGGACCGCAGGTGAGAAGCCGGGATTGACGAAGGCTGCCTACGGTCGGCACAGAGGCTCTCCGGCGATGCGCTACGACCTGCTCGACCTGCGTCTGTTTCTCCACGTCGTGGCAGCGCGCAGCATCACCCTGGGCGCCGAACGGAGCCACCTGGCGCTGCCTTCCGCCAGTGGCCGCATCAAGGCCCTGGAAGACAGCCTGGGAACGCTGCTGCTGATCCGCCACGCGCGTGGCGTACGCCCCACGCCGGCTGGCGTGACCCTGGAGCGCCATGCCCGGGCGATCCTGTCGCGGCTGGAGGAAATGGACCAGGACCTGGCTGGCGCGGTGGCGGACAGCCGGACACGGGTGCGGCTGTTGGGCAACGGCGCCGCGGTGATGGAGCATCTGGATGACCCCCTGGCCGCTTTTCTCCAGGCGCAGCCCAGGGTGGACGTGGAGGTCGAGGAGCTGCCCAGCTCACGCATAGTGCTGGCGCTCCGCGAAGGTCGCGCCGACCTGGGAATCTTCGTGGCGGCGCCGGGTTTGGAGGATCTGCAGATTCGGCCCTTTCGCGACGATCCCCTGGTGCTGGTCGCTGCGCCGGGTAGCCTGCCTTTGCCGGATGGGGAGGCGGTCGATTTCGCGCGACTGCTCGAGCAGCCCTTCGTCGGCCTGTCTCGCGGCAATGCCCTGCAGCTCCATGTAGAAGCCCAGGCGGCGCAGTGGGGCCGGGAGCTGGCGATCCGCATTCGGGTACCGAGTCCGATCCAGGCCTGCGCTCTGGTCGCCCGCGGCTTGGGCCTGGCGATCCTGCCGGCCGCCAGTCTGGTCCGGACAGGACCGGGCGTGGCGCTGGTCAGCCACCCGCTGCGCGATGCCTGGGCGCGTCGCGAACTGGTGGTGGGCTGCCGGGACGGCAACGAGCTGTCGCCGGCGGCGGCAGCCTTGCTGGAGGTGCTGGTGGAGACCGGAAGGGAGGGTGTCGACGCAGGCTGATCGGCGACCCGGTCTCGGTTGAGACACGGGTCGCCAGCGGGCGTCAGCCGCGCAGTTTATCCAGCAGCTGATGATTGGGATAGCCGTCGGCCGGCCAGCCCTGGGACTGCTGGTAGGCGCGGATGGCCTTGCGGGTATTGGCGCCGATGATGCCGTCGGCGCTGCCCGGATCCAGGCCCAGCGCGGCCAGGCGCTGCTGCAGTTCGACGCGCTCGCTGCGGCTCAGCGGCAGATCGTCGGTGGGCCAGTTGCCGGCGATCTGGCCGGCGTCGCGATAGCGCTCCGAGAGCAGCGCCACGCCCAGGGCATAGGAGCTGGAGTTGTTGTACTTGAGGATGGTGCGGAAATTGTTGAACACCAGGAAGGCCGGGCCGCGATGGCCGGCGGGCAGCAGCAGCGAAGCGCTGTCGCTCGGCTGGGCGGCCGGTTGCGGCAGGCCGAGGCCCTGGATGCCCAGGGCGTTCCACTCGGCCAGGCTCTTGCGCACGCCCATGTCGGCCAGGCTGTAGTCGAAGTTGGCCGGCACCCGGACCTCGTAGCCCCAGGGCTTGCCGTCCTGCCAGCCGGAGGCCTTGAGGTAGTTGGCGGTGGAGGCCAGGGCATCGGCGGTGGAGCCCCAGATGTCGCGGCGACCGTCGCCGTCGAAGTCCACCGCGTACTGGTCGTAGGTGGTGGGGATGAACTGGGTCTGGCCCATGGCGCCGGCCCAGGAGCCGATCATGCGGTCGGCGGTGACGTCACCGTGCTGCAGGATGCCGAGGGCGGCGATGAGCTGGTCCTGGGCGAAGTCCGGGCGGCGACCTTCGTAGGCGAGGGTGGCCAGGGAGCGGATGACGCCCTTGTTACCCATGTTGTTGCCGTAGTTGCTCTCCATGCCCCAGAAGGCGACCAGGCGCGCCGGCTCGATGCCGTAGCGGGCTTCCAGGGAGGCCAGCAGCCCGGCCTGCTGGATCAGCAGACTCTTGCCATTGCGCACCCGCAGAGGCGAGACGGCGGATTCCAGGTATTCCCAGACCGGCTTGGTGAATTCCGGCTGGCTGCGATCGGCGGCGATCACCGCCGGGTCGGGTTGCACGCCAATGAAGGCCTGGTCGAAGGTGGCGGCGGATATGCCCCGGCCCAGGGCCAGGGCGCGGAAACGGCTACGCCACTGCTCGAAGCTTTCCTCCGGTTGCGGCATGGCCTCGGCCGCCGAAGCGGGGGCGTTCGCCGCGGGTGCGGGTTTGGACGAGGAGGGCGAAGAGGGCGCCGCGGTGGGCGTCGTCGGAGTCTGGGCGCAGGCGGCCAGGGCGGCGGTCAGCAGGGTGACCAGGGTTCCGGCGAGGAGGCCGCCGGTCTTGAATCCGCGGGTTTTCCCGAATTGCATCTGTCTCCACCGGACGTCTAGGCAGGAAGGCTCACCTTAGCACGGCCCGGGTCCCGACGTCTGTCAGGCGTCTGCACGCGGCTTTCAGGCGGCCAGAAAGACCGAAGCCTTCTCGTCTTGCAACGAGAAGGCTTCGCGGCGGTAGCTGCCTTTGCCCTTGGCGGGCTTTTCCTGGCGGGCGCGATAACGGGGATCGCTGACGAGGACCTTGGCCTTGTTGGGGCCGCGGCTGTATTTCTTGGCCATGGTGCGGGCTCCGAGTGATGGGGGTTCCCCCTTGATGGGGACGCGCCAGTCTATTGCAAGGGCCGTGAATTACCAGGCCCGCCAGCGCTAGGACCTGGGCAGGGTCAGTCGCTTGCCGGCGAGCGTTAGCGCCAGGCTGGCCAGGGTCAGCCAGACCTCGCCGGGCGCCTGGCCCTTGATCTGTTCGTCGGCGACCTGGGCCTCGCGCAGCAGGGCTTCCAGTCGGCGGGCACCCTGGCGCTGCAGGGCGCGGCTGACCAGTGGACGACGCTTGTCCCATACCGGTGGCTTGACCTGAGTGAAGGCGCGTTCCAGCGGCGTGCCGCTTTCCTGCAGATGGGCCAGGTTGGCCAGCAGGCGCAGTTCCCGGGCCAGGGCCCAGAGCACCACGGCTGCTTCCACGCCTTCGCCGCGCAGGCCTTCGAGAATGCGCAGGGCGTGCTCCGCATCGCCGGCCAGGGCGGCGTCCAGCAGGCCGAAGACGTCGTAGCGGGCACTGTCGGCCACCGAGGCGCGTACGGTCTCGGCATCTACCTGGGAGCCTTCGATGAGCAGGCGGAGCTTTTCGATCTCCTGCGCCGCGGCCAGCAGGTTGCCTTCCACCCGCTCGGCGATCAGCTCGACGGCTTCGGGCGTGGCGGCCAGCCCCAGGCGCGACAGGCGCTGGTTGATCCACTGCGGTAACTGCGCCAGTTCCACCGGCCAGATCTGCACGAATTGCGCCTGCGGGTGCTCCAGCAGGGCCTTGGCCCACTTGGTCTTCTGCGCGGCGGCGTCCAGGCGCGGCAGGCTGATCAGCAGCAGAGTGTCCTCGGCCGGGCGGGCGAGGTAGTCGAGCAGGGCGGCGGAGCCCTTGTCGCCGGGCTTGCCGGTGGGCAGGCGCAATTCGAGGATGCGTTTCTGGGCAAACAGGGAAAGGCTGGCGCCGGCCTCGTAGAGGCGGCCCCAGTCGAAGCCGGCATCGACGTCGAAGACCTCGCGCTCGTCGAAAGCCTGGGCGCGAGCCGCGCCGCGAATGGCGTCGCTGGCTTCCTGGCAGAGCAGGGGCTCATCGCCACTGACCGCATAGACGGCGGCCAGCGAGCCCTGGAGCTGCTTACCGAGCTGGTTGGCGTTGAGTTTCATGCTGAACCGGAATGGCAAACCGGAGCCTTGCGGCTCCGGGTGCGGCGCTTAGCGCGCGGGGGTGGGGATGTCGATCGGCGACTGCTGCGGCGGGGCGGACTCGCGGGCACGGCGGTCGGCGTCGGCCTTGGCGGCGGCACGGGCATCGGCGTCGCGCTGCAGCTTCTCCAGGCGCTCCGGTGTCAGGGCCTGCAGGCGGGCGGCCAGCTGCTGCACCAGTTCGCGGCGCATCTCGCGACGCAGCTGGTCCTTCTGCTGCTCGGAACCGACGATGTTGTTCTGGTCGGTCACGTAGTAGCGCTGGGTTTCCAGGTAGTCGCTGACCAGCACCGCCTGGTTCTTGCCGACGATGGTATAGGGCTGACGGGTGGTCAGCTCGACCTCGGCACTGCGGGCGCCGCTGGTGTAGCTGGCGGTGCGCTCGCTCTGGGCTTCGCCGCCCAGATCCAGGGTGTAGGGCGCGCCCGAGCTGATCCGCACATGGGCGTCCTCGAGCATGTCGCGCACGTCCTTGACGGTCTGGCCATAGGCGTCGCGCGCCGTCAGGTTCAGCTCGTTCACGGTCAGGCGGGTTTCGCCGGTGCCACGCAGCTGGAAGCCGCAGGCGGTCAGCAGGGTCGCCAGGCCGACTACCGCAAGGCCGGGGAGAATCCGTTTCTTCATCTGTTGTCTGCTCCGTTCGCGTGTCTTAGTTGGCGACGATGTTGACCAGTTTACCCGGGACCACGACCACCTTGCGGATGGTCAGGCCCTCGGTGAAGCGTGCCACGTTCTCGTTGGCGCGGGCGGCGGCCTCGATGGCCTCGCGGCTGGCATCGGCCGGTACTTCGATCTGGCCGCGCAGCTTGCCGTTCACCTGGATGACGATCTGCAGACTGTCCTGCACCAGGGCGCTTTCGTCCACCTGCGGCCAGTGGGCGTCGATGACCGCATCGCTGTGGCCCAGCTGCTGCCAGAGACCGTGGGCGATGTGCGGGGTGATGGGGGCCAGCAGCAGGGTGACGGCCTCCAGGCCCTCCTGCAGCAGACGGCGATCGGTGTCGCTGTCCTGGGCGGCCTTTTCCAGCACGTTCATCAGGGTCATGACCGCGGCGATGGCGGTGTTGAACTTGTGGTGCTGACCGATATCCTGGCTGGCCTGGCGGATGGCCAGGTGGATGGCGCGACGCACCTCCTTCTGGGCCGGTGACAGCTCGCCGAGGGCGCCGGCGCTCGGCAGGCCCTGGGTGACGTGGGCCTGGGCCAGACGCCAGACGCGGCGCAGGAAGCGGCTCGCGCCCTCGACGCCGGAATCGGACCATTCCAGACTCATGTCCGGCGGCGAGGCGAACATCATGAACAGCCGGCAGGTGTCGGCGCCGTACTGGTCGATCATCGCCTGGGGATCGACGCCGTTGTTCTTCGACTTGGACATCTTCTCGACGCCGCCGATTTCCACCGGCTGGCCGTCGCTCTTCAGGCGCGCGCCGATCACCTTGGCCTTGGCATCGCGCTCCACCTCGACATCGGCCGGGTTGAACCAGTCCTTGCTGCCGTTGGGCAGGGTGCGGTAGTAGGTCTCGGCCACCACCATGCCCTGGGTCAGCAGATTCTCGAAGGGTTCGTCGGAATCGATCAGGCCCTGGTCGCGCATCAGCTTGTGGAAGAAGCGCGAATAGAGCAGGTGCAGGATGGCGTGCTCGATGCCGCCGATGTACTGGTCGACGGGCAGCCAGTAGTTGGCCTCTTCCTTGTCCAGCATGCCGCCGGTGAAATTCGGCGAGGCATAGCGGGCGAAGTACCAGGAGCTTTCGACGAAGGTGTCCATGGTGTCGGTCTCGCGACGGGCCGGCTGGCCGTTGCGCGGATCGACGGTCTCGTAGAATTCCGGCATGCGCGCCAGGGGCGAGCCGGCGCCGTCCGGCACCACGTCCTCGGGCAGCACCACCGGCAGCAGGTCGGCCGGGACGGGGATGTCGATGCCGTCGTCACCGTGGATGATCGGGATCGGGCAGCCCCAGTAGCGCTGGCGGCTGATGCCCCAGTCGCGCAGGCGGAACTGGGTGCGCGGCTGACCCAGGCCCTTGGCCTGCAGATCGGCGCCGATGGCGTCGAAGGCGGCGTCGTAGGCGAGGTTGTCATAGGCGCCGGAATTGATCAGGAAGCCTTCCTTGCTGCCGTACCAGTCCTTCCACTGCACCGGGTCGAACTGGTAGCGCTCGTATTCCGCGGGGCTGAAGTCGTCCGGATTGGCCAGCACGCGAGTGGCCTCTGCGGTATCCACCACCTGGACGATGGGCAACTGGTACTTGTTGGCGAATTCGAAGTCACGCTCGTCGTGACCGGGCACGGCCATGACCGCGCCATCGCCGTAGTGCATCAGCACATAGTTGGCGACCCACACCGGCAGGCGCGCGTCGGTCAGCGGATGGCGGACGAACAGGCCGGTGTCCAGGCCCTTCTTCTCCTGGGTGGCGATGTCGGCTTCGGCGACGCCGCCGCGCTTGCACTCGTCGATGAAGGCCTGCAGCTCGGCGTTGCCCTGGGCGGCCTGGGTGGCCAGCGGGTGTTCGGCGGCCACGGCGACATAGGTGGCGCCGAGCAGGGTGTCGGGGCGGGTGGTGAAGACCTTCAGGGTGCCTTCGGCGCCGATGCTGTCCTGGTCATAGGGGAATTGCACCTCCATGCCGCGGGACTTGCCGATCCAGTTGCGCTGCATGGTCTTGACCTGCTCGGGCCAGCCGGGCAGGCCGTCGAGGGAGGTCAGCAACTCTTCCGCATAGTCGGTGATGCGGAAGTAGTACATGGGGATCTCGCGCTTCTCGATCAGCGCACCACTGCGCCAGCCGCGGCCGTCGATGACCTGCTCGTTGGCCAGTACGGTCTGGTCCACCGGGTCCCAGTTCACCGTACCGTTCTTGCGATAGATGATGCCCTTCTCGAACAGCTGGGTGAACAGCCACTGCTCCCAGCGATAGTAGTCGGGCTTGCAGGTGGTGACCTCGCGGGACCAGTCGATCGCCAGGCCCAGGCTCTGCAGCTGGGACTTCATGTAGGCGATGTTCTCGTAGGTCCACTTGGCCGGGGCCACGCCGTTCTTCATGGCGGCGTTTTCCGCGGGCATGCCGAAGGCGTCCCAGCCCATGGGCTGCAGGACGTTCTTGCCCAGCATCCGCTGGTAGCGGGCAATGACGTCACCGATGGTGTAGTTGCGCACGTGCCCCATGTGCAGCTTGCCGCTGGGGTAGGGGAACATCGACAGGCAGTAGAACTTCTCCTGGCCCGGGCGCATGGTGGCCTTGAAGGACAGATTCTGGTCCCAGAAGGACTGGGCGGCGGCTTCTATTTCGCGGGGCTGATAGTGTTCGTGCATGGGCGTGTCGAGGGCTGCAGAGGCGTTTGATCGAGCCGCCAAGCATACATGACCCCCCGAGCGCGGGGAAATGTCCCGGTCCGCCGCTTGTTTCGCACTCTGGGGGAGGCAGGGTTGGAAGGGCCGTACTAGGCTGTTCAAACGTCCGTTCAATTACCCGGGAGGATGATCGCCATCATGGGAAAGTTTCGACGCGAGTCCGAAAAGCTGCCCGTCGACGTGCGCCTGCAACGGCGCCTGGCGCTGGCGCTGGATGAGGCGGTGACCCAGGAACGCCTCTATGACAGTGCCAACGGGGAAGTCGAGGTGCAGGGCCTGAGTCCGGCCGAATATGCCTTGGTCAAGCGTTGGCTGGCGCGCCATCAGGCAGCCGATGCCGCCCTGGCCTGTTGCCTGGGCTGTGGCCGGGTCCAGCCGGCGGGGGCCTTCTGTACCCAGTGTCAGGGTCGACAACTGCAGGTCGAGGGTTCTTCTGCCCCGGTTGGCGCTCCCCTACACTAGGCGCCGCCGCGACCCGGAGGTCGCCCCCGACCGGAGGGACCATGGGTCTGCGCTATTTCTTCAAGCAACTGCTGCTGCCACCGGGCGGCCTGCTGCTGCTCCTGCTACTGGGCTGGTGGTTGCGCCGGCGTTATCCGCGCCTGGGCCTGGCCTGTTTCCTGGGTGGTCTGCTGGGCCTCTGGGCCAGCACCCTGCCGGTCGTGGTGGAGACGGGTGGGCGCCTGCTGGAGCGCGATGCCGCGCTGCCCGAGGCGCGCTGGGCGACGCTTGCCCAGCAGGCCGACGCCATCGTGGTGCTGGGTGCCGGTCGCGAAGTGGACGATCCGGGCTGGGCGGGCGATGCCGCCAGCCATCTGGCCGTGGAGCGGCTGCGCTATGCGGCGCGGCTGGCCAAGGCCAGCGGCCTGCCGGTGCTGATCACCGGGGGCTCGCCCCATGACCGCCCACTAAGCGAGGCGGCGCTGATGACCGAGGTGATGGAGCGCGACCTGGGGGTGCCGGTGCGCTGGCAGGAAGGCGCCAGTCGCACCACCTGGGAAAACGCCACCCTGAGTGCGCCGCTGCTGCGCGAGGCCGGGGTGAAACGGGTGGTGCTGGTGACCCAGGCCTATCACATGGCCCGTTCGCGCTGGTGTTTCGAACGGCAGGGCCTGCAGGTGGTGGCCGCGCCCATGGGCTTCATCGGTATCGCCAATGCCCGGCCCTTCGGTGGCTGGCTGCCGGAGGCCAAGGCGGTCGAGCAGACCGCCCAGTTGCTCAACGAGGCCGCCGGGCTGCTGCTCTATCCGCTCGCCTATCGCTGAGTCACCACCAGCGGCGCCTCTTCCGGACGATCCTGCCGACGCAGCAGCAGGCCCCACAGCAGCACCAGGGCGGAAAAGATCGCCAGTGGCCAGAGGCGGTAGTGCAGATAGGGCGTCAGGCCATCCATGGGTACCACGCTGCCTTGTAGCACGCCGACCTGGAAGGCCGGGATCTGCCGGCTGATGCGACCGAAGGGGTCGACCAGGGCGGTGATGCCATCGTTGGTGACCCGCACCAGCCAGCGACCGCTTTCCAGGGCCCGCATCTGCGCCATCTGCAGGTGCTGCTGCGGACCGATGGACTTGCCGAACCAGGTGTCGTTGCTGATGGTGAGCAGCAGCTGACTCTGGGCCGCCATGCTGGCGACGAATTCCGGATAGACCACCTCGTAGCAGATATAGGGCGCCACGCGATAGCCCTTCACCAGCAGCGGCTCCTGCTGCTCGGGACCGCGGACGAAGTCGGACATGGGCAGATCGAAGAAGCCGATCAGGCCACGCAGGTATTCCTGCAGCGGCACGTATTCGCCGAAGGGCACCAGCTTCTGCTTGTAGTAGGTGCCAGAGCCATTGCCGACCGCGGTGATGCTGTTGAAGTAACGCGAATCGCCGTCGGCGTCGCGTTCGCGGGCGGGCAGGCCGGTCACCAGGGCGCCGCCATGGGCCGCCACCTGGGCACCTTCGGCGGCAAGGAAGTCACTGACGTATTCGCGCAGCACGGGAATGGCGTTTTCCGGCCAGACCACCAGGTCGGCGTCGGTCTGCTCGGCGGTGCGGTCGCGATAGAGCGCCAGGGTGGCGCGGGCGTGGTCGGGATTCCACTTGAGTTCCTGGGCGATGTTGCCCTGGACCCCGGCGACCTTGAGCGGCGCGCCCGCAGGTTGGGTCCAGACCTGGCCCTTGAAGACATCGCCGGCGACCCAGGGCAGGGCCACCAGCACCAGGCTCGCGACCAGGGCGAGCGGCCGCATGATCAGGCGTGGGGCGTTGACCAGCAGCGCCGCGGTAAAGGCCAGCGCGGCCGAGATCAGCCAGACGCCGCCCAGCGGTGCCAGGCCCTGCAGGGGGCCGCTGAGCTGGCTGTAACCCAGCAGCAGCCAGGGAAAGCCGGTGAGCGCCCAGCTGCGGAACAGCTCCAGGGCGAACCACAGGCCGGCAAAGGTCAGGGCGTCGCCCAGGGGCGCCTGGTTGCGTCTCAGGCACAGTGCCCAGAGCCCGGCGGGCAGGGCGAAGAACAGGGCGATGCCGGCGCAGAAGCCTACGGTGAGAAACAGCGCCAGGGGCACCGGCGCGGCACCGTAGGTGTGGATGCTGACGTAGATCCAGCTGGTGCCGGCGAGAAAGGCGCCGAAGCCGTAGCACCAGCCGCGCAGCAGGGCGCCCCAGGCACCGAGACCCTTGAGGCCCAGGTAGAAGAGAGCGACGGACAGCAGTGCCAGTGGCCAGATGGTGAAAGGGGCCAGCGCCAGGGGCGTGAGGGCACCAGCGAAGAGCGCGAGAAGGTTGCCCTTCCAGCCGGGTTGAGAGATCCAGCGCATCGAAAATCCTTGGTCCGATCGAGGCTGCGCAAGCTTACTCGTCGCCGCGAGGGAGTGCCAAAGGCGTGTGCGGGGGAGCGAGCTGGATCGCAGTTGGAGAGGGGGATGGAGCTTGTCGCGGCGCGAGCGTCCCGTAGGTTGGGTTGAGACGGCTCCCTCGTCGAAGCCCAACGGTATCGACCTCGAAGCAAGGCCTGTTGGGCTTCGCTGCGCTCAACCCAACCTACGGAGGGCCGTAGGTTGAGACCGACCCTCGCCCCAGCTCTCTCCCGGAGGGAGAGGGGGCAAGAGCGGCTAGCGGTTGACCGGGGTGACGCGCAGCAGGTGGATGCGGCGGCCGTCGGCGTTGAGCACGCGGAAGCGGAAGTCGTCGATCACCGTTTCCTCGTTGCGCTTGGGCAGGTGACCCAGGCGATTCATCACCAGGCCACCGGCGGTGTCGGCCTCGGCATCGGCGAAACGGGTCTCCAGGGTCTCGTTGAGCGTCTCTATGGGGGTGAGCGCCTTGACCACGAAGTCGCCGTTGGGCAACGACTTGATGAAGCTCTCTTCCTCCACGTCGTGCTCGTCCTCGATCTCGCCGACGATCTGTTCCAGCACGTCCTCGATGGTCACCAGGCCGGCGACGCCGCCGTATTCGTCCACCACGATGGCCATGTGGCTGTGGGTCGAGCGAAATTCCCGCAGCAGCACGTTGAGGCGCTTGGATTCGGGCACGAAGGTGGCCGGGCGCAAGGCCGTCTTGAAGTCGAAGACCCGCGCCTGGTCCAGCAGCAGCGGCAGCAGGTCCTTGGCCAGCAGCAGGCCGAGCACGTCGTCGGGGCCGTCGCCGATCACCGGATAGCGGGAATGCGCCGCCTCGATCACCGCCGGCAGGAATTCCGCCGGGGTCTGCTGGGCGCGGATGCTGATGATCTGCGAGCGCGGCACCATGATGTCGCGCACCTGCAGGTCGGCCACCGAGATGGCGCCCTCGACGATGGACAGCACTTCGCTGTCGAGCACCTTGTTCTCATGCGCCTCGCGCAGCAGTTCCAGCAGTTCCTGGCGACTCTTGGGTTCATGGGCAAAGGCCTGGACGATGCGTTCCAGCCAGGAACGATGCCCAGTGCCTGATCGATCTTCGTTCATGTGTCTGTCATTCACCGTAGGGATCGGGGTAGCCCAGTTCAGCGAGCAATTGGCGTTCCAGTTCTTCCATCTCCTCGGCTTCGTCATCGTCCAGATGATCGTAGCCGAGCAGGTGCAGGCAGCCGTGGATGACCAGGTGCGCCCAGTGCGCCGCGGCGGGCTTGCCTTGCTCGGCGGCCTCGCGGGCCACCACGGGGGCGCAGATCACCAGATCGCCGAGCAGGGGGATGTCGAGGAATTCGTCCGGCACGTCGGCCGGAAAGGACAGCACGTTGGTGGCGTAGTCCTTGTGCCGCCAGGTGCGATTCAGCTCGCGGCCTTCGTCTTCGTCCACCAGGCGGATGGTGAGTTCCGAGTCGCCCTGGCGGGCGCGCAGGGCCAGTTCACACCAGCGGCGTAAGTCCGGCTCCTCGGGGAGGTCGGCCGCCTCGCTGGCGACCTGGACGTCCAGCTCAATCGCCATGGCGATCCTCTCCCTGAGCACGCGGCCTGTCCTGCAGCGCCTCGAAGCGGTCGTAGGCCTCGACGATGCGCTGTACCAGCGGGTGGCGCACCACGTCCTTGGATTCGAAGTGGGTGAAGCCGATGCCGGGCACGTCGCGGAGGACCTCGATGACGTGCTTGAGGCCCGACTTGGTGCCGCGCGGCAGGTCGACCTGGGTGACGTCACCGGTGATCACCGCGGTGGAGCCGAAGCCGATCCGGGTCAGGAACATCTTCATCTGCTCGAGGGTGGTGTTCTGACTTTCGTCGAGAATGATGAAGCTATTGTTGAGGGTGCGCCCGCGCATGTAGGCCAGCGGCGCGACCTCGATGACCTGGCGCTCGATGAGCTTGGCCACCTGCTCGAAGCCGAGCATCTCGTAGAGGGCGTCGTACAGCGGGCGCAGGTAGGGGTCGATCTTCTGCGCCAGGTCGCCGGGCAGGAAGCCGAGCTTCTCGCCGGCTTCCACCGCCGGGCGCACCAGCAGGATGCGACGGATCTGCTCGCGCTCCAGGGCGTCCACGGCGCAGGCCACGGCCAGATAGGTCTTGCCGGTACCGGCCGGGCCTATGCCGAAATTGATGTCGTGATCGAGGATCGACTTGACGTAGCGCTGCTGGTTGGCGCCACGCGGGCGGATCATGCCCTTCTTGGTGCGCAGGGCCACGCTGGTGTCGCCACCGCTGCGGTGCTCTTCCTGGAGGGCTTCCAGGCCGGATTCCTGCAGATAGAGGTGGACCAGTTCCGGGGCCACCGCGGTGCCGCTGGCGGTCTCGCGATAGAGGCGCTGCAGGAGGTTCTGGGCCGCGCGGGTGCGCTCGGGATCGCCGACCAGTTCGAACTGGTTGCCGCGATTGCGGATCTCGATGCCGAGGCGGCGTTCGAGCTGGCGCAGATTTTCATCGAGCTGGCCGCACAGGTTGGCGAAACGGTCGGCATCGAAGGGTTCGAGGGTGAAATGCTGGAGCGTCTGGGGGGTATTCAAGGTGTGCTGGGAAACCCTTTGGATTGGCTTTACGAAATCTTGACGTAGCTTGAGAGTAACCTGCGTCGCGCCCTTGGCAAAGGGCGCGTGCGACCATCCATCAGGCCAGCGCGACGGCGACGGGCGGGCGCGCACCGCTGGCGACGGGGGCCAGCAGGGTGCCGCGCAGGGAGTGCGGCAGGGCCTCGTCGATGTGCACCTGGACGAACTGGCCGATCAGGCTGGCATCGCTGCAGCGGAAGTTGACGATGCGGTTGTTCTCGGTGCGGCCCTGCAGCATGCCGGGATCGCGCTTGGAGAAATCGCTGACCAGGATCGTCTGGACGCTGCCGGCCATGCGCCGGCTGATCTCGAAGCCCTGCTGGTGGATGCGCGTCTGCAGGATCTGCAGGCGCTGCTTCTTGAGCTCGTCGGGGGTGTCGTCGACCAGATCGGCCGCCGGGGTGCCGGGGCGGGCGCTGTAGATGAAGGAGAAGGAGAAGTCGAAACCGACGTCCTCGATCAGCTTCATGGTCTGTTCGAAGTCTTTCTCGGTCTCGCCGGGGAAGCCGACGATGAAGTCCGAGCTGATGCAGATGTCGGGTACCGCCGCCTTGAGCCGGCGGATGCGCGACTTGTATTCCAGCGCCGTGTGGTTGCGCTTCATGGCCGCCAGGATGCGATCCGAACCGGCCTGCACCGGCAGGTGGACGAATTTCACCAGCTCCGGGATCTCGGCGTGGGCCTGGATCAGGGCGTCGGAGAATTCCAGCGGGTGCGAGGTGGTGTAGCGGATGCGGTCGATGCCGTCCACCGCCGCCACCACATAGAGCAGTTCGGCGAAGTCGGCGATGCGCCCGTCGCCGGTGGCGCCACGATAGCCGTTGACGTTCTGGCCCAGCAGAGTCACCTCGCGCACGCCGTGCTCGGCGAGGTGGATGATCTCGGCGAGGACGTCGTCCAGCGGCCGGCTGACCTCTTCGCCACGGGTATAGGGCACCACGCAGAAGGTGCAGTACTTGCTGCAGCCTTCCATGATGGAGACGAAGGCGCTGGGTCCGTCGATGCGCGGCTCGGGCAGGCGGTCGAACTTCTCGATCTCGGGGAAGGAGATGTCCACCTGGGGCGCCCGGGTGGTGCGCGCGGCGTCGATCATCTCCGGCAGGCGATGCAGGGTCTGGGGCCCGAAGACCACGTCGACATAGGGGGCGCGGTCACGGATGGCAGCGCCTTCCTGGCTGGCCACGCAGCCGCCGACGCCGATCACCAGGTCGGGATTCTCCAGCTTGAGTTCGCGCCAGCGACCGAGCTGGGAAAACACCTTTTCCTGCGCCTTCTCGCGGATCGAGCAGGTGTTGAGCAGGATGACGTCGGCCTCGGCCGGATTCTGGGTGACTTCCAGCGGCTCCCGTTCGCCGAGCAGGTCGACCATGCGCGACGAATCGTATTCGTTCATCTGGCAGCCATGGGTTTCGATATAGAGCTTCTTGGACATGCGCGGCAGGGAGTCGGTGGCGAGTGGACCGCGCATTATAATGATGGCCTTCCGCACGGGGAAGAGCCGCCCGGAAGGCGGTCGGCCTAGGCCTGGGCAGCGCCCTCCGGCAGCCGGGCGATGACCTTGATCTCGAAGCGAAAGCCGGCCAGCCAGGTGGCGCCGACCGCGGTCACCGTCGGGTAGGGCGCCGTGCCCCAGTGCTCCAGCAGCACCGGCCAGATCCGTTCGAAGCTGGCTTCGGCATCGACCATGAACAGGGTGACGTCCACCACGTCGGCAAAGGCGGCGCCGGCCGCGGCAAGGACGGCGTCGAGATTGGTGAAGGCCAGGCGGACCTGGTCTTCCAGCTCCGGCTCGGGCGAACCGTCGGCGCGGCTGCCGACCTGCCCCGAGACGAAGAGAAAGCCGTTGGAACGGATGGCCGGCGAATAGCGGTGCTGTTCGTAGAGGGCGTGGCGCTGGGCGGGAAAGACGACGTCGCGGGTCATGATGGGGCTCCGTTAGGGATCGCTGGAGCCACCTTAGGCGCCGTCCGCCAGGGGATAAACCCGGCCAGGCGGTCAGCATTGTTTGTACAATCCAAACAATCCCCTGTTCAGGAATCGGCATGGATCTGTTCGCCACGATGCAGACCTTCGTGCGGGTGGTGGAAGCCGGCAGCTTCACCCGCGCGGCCGAGACCCTCGGCCATAGCCGCACCCGCGTCACCCAGCAGGTGCAGCAGCTGGAAGCGCACCTGCAGGTGCGCCTGCTCAATCGCACCACCCGGCAGGTGCAGGTCACCGCCGACGGCGCGGCCTATTACGACCGCTGCCTGGGCGTGCTGGCGGCGGTGGACGATGCCGAGACGGGGCTTTCGGTGGCCACCCGCACGCCCCGTGGCCGCCTGCGGGTGGACGTGCCCAGTCCGCTGGCGCGGCTGATCCTGATCCCGGCCCTGCCGGACTTCTTCCAGCGCTATCCGGACATCCAGCTGGAGCTGGGTGTCAGCGATCGCCAGGTGGATCTGATCGGCGACAACGTCGATTGCGTGATCCGCGGCGGGCGCATCCGCGAGCAGTATCTGGTGGCCCGGCCGCTCGGCGCGCTGCGGCTGGGTTGCTATGCCGCGCCGGCCTACCTTGCCACCCAGGGCACGCCGGTTCATCCCGCCGAGCTGGCCGAGACGCCACACCGGGTGGTGCGGTTTCTCTGGGGGGCGGGCAAGGGCTTTCCCTACGCCCTGCAACGAGGTGCCGAGCGTCTGGAGCTGCAGAGCCGGCACAGCCTGGAGGTGGACGACGGCAACGCCTGCCTGGCGGCGGGGCAGGCCGGCCTCGGGGTGGTCTGCCTGCCGCATTACCTGGCGGCAGCGGCCATCGCCCGTGGCGAACTGGTCAGGCTGTTCGCGGACTGGCAGGTGGCGCCCATGCCGCTGTATCTGGCCTTCGCGCCCAATCGTCACGTCAGCGCCAAGTTGCGGGTCTTCATCGACTGGGTGAGCGCGCTGGTCGCCGAGCGGGCCTGGCTGGAAACCCCAGGCGACGGCTGACGGGAGTCGAGGCCGGCGTGCTATGCTCGCCGCCCTCTTTTCACCGTCGAAACCCGCCGCCGCCATGAGCTCATCCCCCAGCAAGCCGGCCATCTACAAGGTCATCTTCGTCAACCAGGGCCAGGTCTTCGAGATCTACGCCAAGCAGATCTTCCAGAGCGATCTCTGGGGCTTCCTGGAGATCGAGGAGCTGGTGTTCGGCGAGCGCACCCAGGTGGTGGTGGATCCGAGCGAGGAAAAGCTCAAGGCGCAATTCGAAGGCGTGGTGCGCAGCTTCGTGCCCATGCACTCGATCATCCGCATCGACGAGGTGGAGCGCCTGGGCCAGCCCAAGATCAGCGAAGCCAAGGGCGGCACCAACGTCATGCCGTTTCCCATGCCCATGCCCGACAAGCCCTGAGAGCCTGCCCAAAGTCCGCTGCGCGTCGGCCAAATGGCGTTGAAAATGGCTTCGGAATGCTCATTTACTACTTGTAAACTCCGCTTCCTCAGCCATTTCCGCCTTGTTTGTCTCTAGCTCGCAAGACTTTGAACAGGCTCTGCCGGGCTCGCCGTCAGTTCTGCGGCGGCTGGAAGGGATTGAGGTTGCCCGCGGTCTGCATGTCCTGCAGATAGTCGCGAAAGATCTGGCCCAGCACCTGGGTGGCCATCTCCAACTCGTCCCGGCGCATCTGGGCGCTGACCAGGTCGGCGGTGTCCATGGCTTCGTCGTTGCCATTGATGGCGGCCATCTTCAGCACGATGTAGGCCTGGATGTTGTTGGGCGGTACGCCCTCGCCGCGAAAGAACATGTTGCCGAGGCGATTCTGCGCATCGGCATTGCCCTTGAGCGAGGCCTGCTCGAACCACTGGCGCGCCTGGTTGAGATCCTTGGGCGTCTGCTTGCCTTCGTAGTAAAAGTCGCCGAGTTCGTACTGCGCCTGGGAATCGCCGTCGTGGGCGATCTGCTGGCAGCGGGCGATCGCCTGCGCCAGGGCTTCGTTGGCCAGATTCAGGTTGCAACGGCTGGTGCTGGGGACGAGCAGCGAATTGCCTCCGGCCAGGGCGACCAGGGGCATCAGAATCAGGGCTGCGCACAGGGTACGACCAGCGCGGTGCATGAAGCGCCTCCACAAGCGAGGCAGGTTCGGAGAACCCGGTCGGCGAAACGCGCCGACATCTCATTATGGGTCAAGCCGACGCACGCTTTCAAAACCTTTACGCGCAACGGCGGAACTTTTTTACCTGTGACGCCGGCCACTCAACTAGGTGTGAGGCCGGCAGGGCAGAGAGGTTCCGCAAGCGGGACGAATGACACCTAGGCTTTGCCTGAAAAGGCCTGTGCTCGCCCAGGCTTCGTTAAAATTCGTTCGGAATGCTCATTTACCACTCGTAAACTCCGCTTCCTCACGAATTTTTGTCTTGCCTGACCTTCGCTCGGCGACTTTTCAGCCAAAGCCCTAGTCCTTGAAGGTGGCGAAGGCGCGCTCGGCGGCGTCCAGGGTGATGCGCAATTCCTCGTCGCCGTGGGCGATGGAGGTGAAGCCGGCTTCGAAGGCGCTGGGCGCCAGGTAGACGCCACCGTCCAGCATCAGGTGGAAGAAGCGCTTGAACCTCTCGCTGTCGCTGGCCATGACATCGCTGAAGGTGACGATGTCTTCGGCGCCGCTGAAGTAGAGGCCGAACATCCCGCCCGCCTGGGTGGTGACGAAGGGCACACCGGCGGCATCGGCGCGGTCCTGCAGGCCCTGCAGCATCCGCGTGGTGTAGTCGGTCAGCTCGGCGTGGAAGCCGGGACGGCGGATCAGTTGCAGGGTGGTGAGGCCGGCGGCCATCGCCAGCGGATTGCCCGACAGGGTGCCGGCCTGGTAGACCGGGCCGAGCGGGGCGATCTTTTCCATGATCTCGCGCTTGCCGCCAAAGCAGCCCACCGGCATGCCGCCGCCGACGATCTTGCCGAAGGTGGTCAGGTCCGGACAAATGCCGTAGTGCGCCTGGGCGCCGCCCAGCGCGACGCGGAAGCCGGTCATGACCTCGTCGAAGATCAGCACCACGCCGTAGCGGTCGCAGAGGTGGCGCAGCCCTTCCAGGAAGCCTGGCGCGGGCGGTACGCAGTTCATGTTGCCGGCCACCGGCTCGACGATGATGCAGGCGATCTGGTCGCCGACGTTCGCCAGGGTTTCTTCCACTTCGCCCAGGTCGTTGTAGGCCAGGGTCAGGGTGTGCTGCGCGAAGGCCGCCGGGACGCCGGGTGAGCTGGGCACGCCCAGGGTCAGGGCGCCGGAGCCGGCCTTGACCAGCAGGCTGTCGGAGTGGCCGTGGTAGCAGCCCTCGAACTTGATGATGGTGTCGCGCCCGGTGTAGCCGCGCGCCAGGCGGATGGCGCTCATGGTGGCCTCGGTGCCGGAGCTGACCATGCGCACCATTTCCATGGACGGCACGATCTCGCAGATGAGGTCGGCCATGGTGGTTTCCAGGGCGGTCGGCGCGCCATAGGAGAGGCCGTGTTCCAGCTGGCGGCGCACGGCATCGAGCACGTCCGGATGGCTGTGGCCGAGGATCATCGGACCCCAGGAACCGACGTAGTCGACATAGCGCTTGTCATCCTCGTCGACGATGTAGGCGCCCTGGGCGTGCTTGAAGAACAGCGGCGTGCCGCCGACGCTCTTGAAGGCGCGGACCGGCGAGTTGACGCCACCGGGGATGTGGCGCTGGGCTTGGTCGAAGAGTTGCGCGGAGCGGGACATAGAGGTCTCCTTGAACGGGATCAGGCCGCGAACAGCCGGGCGAAGGCGCGCGCGCGGCGCTCCACCTCGCCCGCGTTGGCGGCGGCAAATAGACTGTGGACGACGGCGAGCAGATCGACGCCGTGGGCGAGCAGGTGCGGGGCGTTGTCCAGGGTGACACCGCCGATGGCGCAGACGGGCAGGGCGAAGCGGCGGCGGGCCTGGTCGAGCAATTCCAGGGGCGCTGGCGGGGCATCCGGCTTGGTGCTGGAGGCGAAGAACCGGCCGAAGGCCAGGTAGCTGACACCAGCCTGGACTGCAGCCTCGGCCAGTTGCAGGCTGGCGTGACAGGTGCCGCCGAGAATCGCCTCCGCGCCCAGTGCGGCGCGGGCCGCGACCAGGGAGCCGTCTTGCTGGCCCAGGTGCAGGCCGACGCCCAGCTGGCGGGCCAGGGCGAGGTCGTCATTGATGATCAGGTTGGCGCCATGCTGCTGGCAGAGCTCGGCCAGGGCGGCGGCTTCGTCCTGGCGGCGGCTGGCGTCGCCTGACTTGTCGCGGTACTGCACCAGCCGGGCTCCGCCCTGCAGCGCGGCTTCGACATAGGGCAGCAGGCGACCCTCGGCGAGCAGGGCGCTGTCGGTGATGGCATAGAGGCCGCGCAGCGGGCTCATGAGCAGAAATCCAGCGGCAGGCGGCGCGGCACGTACTGGCCGCGCCCGGGGCGTTCGGCGTCTCTCAGGGTGCGCCAGGTGTAGTCCAGGGCGCTGCGCACCGCACTGGGCAGGGCTTCGCCCAGCGCCAGGCGCCCGGCCAGGGTGCTGGCCAGGGTGCAGCCGGAGCCGTGGTAGCTGCCGGGCAGGCGCTGGCAGACGTGGGTCTCGCAGCCACCGGCACGGTCATAGAGGCGGTTGTGCACCTCGTGCTCCTCGCCATGACCGCCGGTGATCAGCAGGTGGGCGCAGAAGGGCAGCAGGCGCTCGGCGCACTCCTCTGGAGTGCCTTCGGGCAACTCGGCGAGGATGCGTGCCTCGGGCAGGTTGGGGGTGGCGATGGTGGCGCGCGGCAGCAGCCGCTCGCGGATGGCGTAGCCGACCTCGTCCTTGCCCAAGGCGCCGCCGCCACCGGCGCGCAGCACCGGATCGCAGACCAGGGGGACGCCGGGCAGGGACTCCATGATCTCCAGCACCGTCTCGACCATCTCCACCGAACCGAGCATGCCCAGCTTGACCGCCGCCACCGGCAGGTCGGCGATGATCGCCCGCGCCTGGGCCAGCACCCACTCGCGATCCAGCACCCGGAAGTCATGCACGTCGACGGTGTCCTGCACGGTCAGGGCAGTGACCGCCGGGGCGGCATGGCAACCCTGGGCGAGCAGGGCTTCGATGTCGGCCTGCAGCCCGGCGCCGCCACTCGGATCGTGGCCGGACAGGCAGAGGACGACAGGACGTTGGGGTTCGAGGGTCATGGGCGTCAGCCTAGCAAAGGGAAAAAGGGGCGCAGCGGCCGGGTGCCGCAGGGAGTGGCACCCTACAACGACCTTGCGCCCTGCGCCACCCGTTGACATGGGACCCGGATCGGGACGAAGGAACTCCGCGGCCGGTTGGGTAGCCGATATACTGCACCTTTGCTCGGGTAAGGCGGTTCTATGGCGTTGTGGCGGTTGTTGCGTGATTTCTTCCTGCGCCAACGGCGTGCCTACGGGACTGCCATCCTCTGCCTGCTGGGCGTCGGCCTGCTCAACCTGACGCTGCCCTGGTGGATCGGCAAGGCCATCGACGCCCTGCGCGCCGGCGAGCTGGATCAGACCGGCCTGCTCTGGCGCGTCGCCCTGATCGTGGCGGTCGGCTGTGGCCTCTATGTGCTCCGCTATCAGTGGCGGGTGCGCCTGTTCGGCACCTCCTACCAGGTCGGCGTGGAGCTGCGCGACGCCTTCTTCGCCAAGCTGGCGCGGCTGGACCCCGGCTTCTTCCAGTCCAGTCGCACCGGTGACCTGCTGGCCCGCGCCACCCAGGACATCGACGCCGTGGAGACCGCGGCCGGCGAAGGGGTGCTGGCCAGTTTCGATGGCATGCTGACCCTGCTGCTGGTGCTGCTGGCCATGTTCATCGGCATCGACGCGCCCCTGGCCGCCCTGGCGCTGTTGCCCTTTCCCTTCATGGCCTGGGGTTTCTATCGCGTGGCGCGGCGGGTGCAGCAGCGCTTCGGCCTGGCGCTGGCCGGCTTTTCCGCCCTCAACGACCGCACCCAGGAAGCCTTGAGCGGCCTGCGCATGCTGCGCCAGCATGCCTTGATCGAAGCCGAGCTGGACGACTTCGACGCCCGCGCCCGCAGCGTGGCCAAGGCCGACTACCAGGTGCAGCGCACCGAGGCGCGCTACGAGCCGATCATCTTCGTCGCCCTGAGTCTTGCCACCCTGCTGACCCTGGTCATGGGCAGCTGGCGCTATCTCGACGGCCACATTACCCTCGGCCAGCTGACCAGCTTCAGCCTCTATCTGGTGCAGCTGATCTGGCCGATGTTCGCCATCGGCTGGTGCTTCAACCTGCTGCAGCGCGGCGAGGCCGGGGCCCGCCGGCTGGAAGAGGTGTTCGCCGTCACCGAGCGCATTCGCGACGAGGGCACCCGGACGCCGCCGGACCAGGCCGATCTGTCGGTCTATATTCCGGCCTTCACCTATCCCCAGGCGCGTCAGCCAGCCTTGCAGGACGTGGTCATCGACCTGCCCGCCGGCGATACCCTGGGCATCGTCGGTGCCACCGGCAGCGGCAAGAGCACCCTGCTGCGCCTGCTGCTGCGCCAGTTTCCGCTGGAGCAGGGCAGCATCCGCCTGGGCGGGGTGCCGCTGGAGGAGTATCGGCTGGGCGACCTGCGCGCCCAGTTCGCCTATGTGCCCCAGGATCCCTTCCTGTTCGCCCGCACCCTGGGCGAGAACGTCGCCCTCAGTCGTCCCGATGCCACCGCCGGGGAGATCCGCGAAGCCCTGGACGCCGCCGCCTTTGCCACCGATCTGGCGGCGCTGCCGCACGGGCTGGATACGCCGGTGGGCGAGCGCGGCCTGACCCTCTCCGGTGGTCAGCGCCAACGGGTGGCCCTGGCGCGGGCGTTGCTCTCGCCCGCGCCCATCCTGCTGCTGGACGACACCCTCTCGGCGGTGGATACCGCCACCGAAGCCCGCTTGCTCAAGACGCTGGCCGGGCTGCAGGGACGTACCACCCTGATCGTCAGCCACCGTCTCTCGGCCGTACAGCACGCCGACGAGATCATCGTGCTCGACCAGGGCAGCCTGGTGGAGCGGGGTCGCCATGGCGAGCTGCTCGCCGCCGGGGGGCTCTATGCCCGACTGTGGAATCTTCAACAGGCGGAGGAGGCCAGCCAATGACCAGGACGCGCGTGCTTTCCCTGCTGCTCAAGCCGGTACTGGCCAATCCGCGCAAGCTGGCCGGCACCCTGGCGATCCTGGTCGTGGCCACGCTGTTCGACGTGCTGGGGCCCTGGCTGACCAAGCACTACCTCGACAACTACCTGGTGCCCCACGACCTGCGCCTCTGGCCGCTGGTGGGCCTGGTCGCCGCCTATGTGGTTTCCCAGGGCCTGGCCGCCTATGGCCGCTATCTGCAATCGCTGAGATTCGCCGAGATCGCCATGGACGTGGTGCTCCTGCAGCGGCGCCGGCTGTTCCGCCATGTGCTGAGCCTGCCGCAGAGCTTCCACGATCGTACCGCCACCGGCGAACTGGTGGCGCGCGTCACCAACGACACCGATGCCCTGCGCGAACTCTATGTGGCCTTCCTCGGCAACATGGTCGGCAACATCGTGCTGCTGATCGGCATCCTGGTGGCCATGGCGCTGCTCGACGTACGCCTGATGGCCATCGCCGTGCTGCTGATCCCGGCCGCGGTGCTGATCGTCTGGGCCTACCAGCGATACAGCGGGGCGGCGGCCATGGAGGTGCGGATGCTGCGCGCCGAGCAGAGCGCCCGCCTGGGCGAGGCCATCGGCGGCATGGGTCTTCTGCAGGCCTTCAACCAGACCGAGCGCTTCCGCCAGGATTTCCAGCGCCTCAACCAGGCCCAGTACGGCGCGCGCATGCGCACCATCCGCGTCTCCGGGTTGCTGCTGCGCTCGGCGCTGGACCTGGTCAGCGTGGCGGTGCTGGCGGTGCTGCTGCTGGTCTACGGGATGGGCCATCTGCAGGGCGGCGCCGAGATCGGTGTGCTCTATGCCTTCGTCACCTACCTGGGGCGGGTGACCGAGCCGCTGATGGACATCACCCAGAGATTCAACCTGTTCCAGCAGGCCACGGTGGCCGGCACCCGGCTGCTGCACCTGCTGGAAGAGAAGCCGGCATTGAGTGGCGAAGATGACCGGCCCATCGCGACCGCGCACTTCCACCTCGACGCGGTGCGTTTTCGCCATGCCGGCGCGGGTCACGACACCCTGCACGGCATCGACCTGGACATCGCTCCGGGCACCTTTCTCGGTATCGTCGGCCCCACCGGCAGCGGCAAGTCGACGCTGCTCGACCTGCTCGCCGGACTGCAACCGGTCACCGGCGGCCACCTCTGCCTGGACGGTCGCGAACTGGGCACGCTGACCCCGGAAGTGCTGGGCGCCGCCCTGGCCAGCGTGCCCCAGGAGCCCTTCATCCGTTCCACCAGTCTCAGGGACAACCTGCTGCTGGGCAGCCAGGTGTCGGATGCGCGGCTGCGCGAGGCCCTGGCTGCCGCCCATATGGACGACCTGGTGGCGCGGTTGCCGGAAGGCCTGGATACCCTGCTGGGCGAGCGTGGCTTCACCCTGTCCACCGGCGAGCGGCAGCTGCTGGCGCTGGCCCGGGCGCTGTTGCGCGAACCCAAGGTCCTGCTGCTCGACGAGGCCACCGCCAGCATTGACAGCGCCACCGAGGCACGGCTGCAGGGGGCGCTGGACGAGTTGCGTGGCCAGGTCACGCTGATCGTGGTGGCGCACCGGTTGTCCACCATCCGCCATGCCGATCGCATCCTGGTGCTGCGTGATGGCCGCAAAGTGGAGGAGGGCAGTCACGAGGCCTTGCTGCAGCGGCCCGACGGCCACTATCGCCGGCTGTGGGAGCAGCACGCCCAGGGTGACAAACCCCTATGAGCCGTCACAGCCGTTGTCACCCAGGGGTGTTAGGGTGTCAGCTATAGCCAGCGCCCCAACAAGGAAACCTGCATGACCTCCGTATCCGAGGATTTCACCGCCGTTGCCACCGCCAGCGAGGCGGTCGACCGTCTTGCGGCTCTGCACGACGAGGCCACCCAGGCCCTGGGTGCCGCCCTCAAGCGCTATCTCAAGGATCGCGTCGAACCCAGCGCCGCCGAGCGCGAGCTGTTCCGCTACCCCGAGATCCGCATCCGCTATCGTGCTCCCGGCGTGCCGCCGGCCACCACCCGCGCCTATGCCAAGATCCAGCTGCCCGGCACCTATGTGGCCACCGTGACCCATCCGGCGGCCTTTCGCGGCTATCTGCTGGAGCAGCTCGAGCCGCTGATGCGCGACTACGACCTCCAGGTTGAGATCGGTCGCAGTCGCCAGGACATCCCCTATCCCTATGTGGTGGAGCAGGGCGACGAACTGGCCGGCAGCGGCGTGACCGCCGCCGAGCTGGCGCGGGTCTTCCCCAGCACCGATCTCTCCGCCGCCCACGACGACATCGCCGACGGCCACTACGACTGGGAGCGCATCGATCCGCTGCCGCTGGCCCTGTTCGATGCCGCCCGCACCGACTTCTCGCTGAGACGCATCGTCCACTACACCGGCAGCGACTGGCGCCACGTGCAGCCCTGGATCCTGCTGACCAACTACCATCGCTACGTCGACCAGTTCATCCAGCACGGCCTGGAACAGCTGCGCAGCGATCCGCGCTTCGAGCGCCTGGTGCTGCCGGGCAACGTCATCATCGAACGCGACATGGACCCCACCGAGGCCCAGGCGGTCATCGCCGCCATCGCCTGGCACCGCTTCCAGATGCCGGCCTACCACCTGATCGCCGGTGACGGCCATGGCGTCACCCTGGTCAACATCGGCGTCGGCCCGTCCAACGCCAAGAACATCACCGATCACCTGGCGGTGCTGCGTCCGCACTGCTGGCTGATGATCGGCCACTGTGGCGGCCTGCGGCAGTCGCAGACCATCGGCGACTACGTGCTGGCCCACGCCTACATGAGACGCGACGGCATCCTCGACCGCGTCGTGCCACCGCACATCCCCATCCCGGCGCTGGCCGAGGTGCAGGTGGCGTTGCAGGAAGCCGCCGCCAATGTCACCGGCGAACGCGGGGAGGCGCTCAAGCGTCGCCTGCGCACCGGCACCGTGCTGACCTACGACGACCGCAACTGGGAGCTGCGCTGGGCCCAGGAACGCCCGCTGATCAACCTGGCGCGCGCGGTGGCGGTGGACATGGAGAGCGGCACCATCGCCGCCCAGGGCTATCGCCTGCGGGTGCCCTACGGCACCCTGCTGTGCGTGTCCGACAAGCCCCTGCACAGCGAGATCAAGCTGCCGGGCTCGGCCAACGCCTTCTATGCCCGCGCGGTGAGCCAGCACCTGGCCATCGGCATCGCTGCCCTGGACCAGCTGCGCACCCAGCTCGACTCCCTGCACTCGCGCAAGCTGCGCAGCTTCGACGAGCCGCCGTTCCGCTAAGGCGCTGGGGTTGGGCGGGTTGGGCTTCGCTGCGCTCAACCCAACCTACGGCGAGGCGCCTGAATCGAAGGTGGCCTGGCATCGCTCGGATGACCCCCTCTCCCCCTGGGAGAGGGTTGAGGTGAGGGTGCACTTAGGCACCGAACGCCCCAGTGGAAAAGGCTGCGCCGTTTTCCACGCTACGGTGCCATGCCCGCGATGGCGCAACTCCATCGCCAACGCCCGACGATGACGTCGTCCGGCCTCCCCATTTCTCCCTGTCATCGCTCCCCAGGAACATCTCGGCGCCTGCTCCGGTCGGTTGCAGGAGAGGGGTGAGTCCGCACGCGTCACCGTTCGGTAAAGATCATGGATTTAACATTGATCTTCAGGGCGTCTGGCCCTAAAGTTCGCGCCCGAACGTCCATGCTGGAAACGATCCATCCGGCTCAAGTACCGACGACGAGACAGCGAGGTCAACGCCAGTACGCGTTGACCTTTTTGCTTTCGGCGATGTGCCTTGGGAAGTAGGCGAACCAAAGTGGGGAAACGGATTAGGCGTTCAGAACACCCCCTCCTTCAATTTGTTCTGCCCATCGGGAGTCCGACGCATGTCCATCAAGGTCGAAGATTACTATTCTCGCGAAACCTTCCAGAAGATGAAGGCCTTCGCCGACCAGCAGGAAACCCCCTTCGTCGTCATCGACACCGCCACCATCGGCCGGGCCTATGACGATCTCGTTGGCAACTTCCCGTTCGCCAAGATCTATTACGCGGTCAAGGCCAACCCGGCCATCGAGATCACCGAGCTGCTGCGCGACAAGGGCTCGAACTTCGACATCGCCTCCATCTACGAGCTGGACAAGGTGCTGTCCACCGGTGTCGAGCCGGAGCGCATCAGCTACGGCAACACCATCAAGAAATCCAAGGACATCCGCTACTTCTACGAGAAGGGCGTGCGCATGTTCGCCACCGACTCCGAGGCTGACCTGCGCAACATCGCCAAGGCCGCCCCGGGCTCGCGCATCTATGTGCGGATCCTCACCGAAGGCTCCAACTCCGCCGACTGGCCGCTGTCGCGCAAGTTCGGCTGCCAGCCCGACATGGCCCTGGACCTGCTGATCCTGGCCCGTCAGCTGGGCCTGGAGCCCTATGGCATCTCCTTCCACGTCGGCAGCCAGCAGCGCGACATCGACGTCTGGGACGCCGCCATCGCCAAGGTCAAGGTGATCTTCGAGCGCCTCAAGGAAGAGGACGGCATCACCCTGAAGATGATCAACATGGGCGGTGGCTTCCCGGCCAACTACATCCATCGCACCAACAGCCTGGAGACTTATGCCGAGGAGATCATCCGCTTCCTCAAGGAAGACTTCGGCGACGAGCTGCCGGAAATCATCCTCGAGCCGGGCCGCTCGCTGATCTCCAACGCCGGCATCCTGGTCAGCGAAGTGGTGCTGGTGGCGCGCAAGTCGCGTACCGCCGTCGAGCGCTGGGTCTACACCGACGTGGGCAAGTTCTCCGGCCTGATCGAAACCATGGACGAATCCATCAAGTTCCCGATCTGGACCGAGAAGAAGGGCGAGATGGAAGAAGTCGTTATCGCCGGTCCTACCTGTGACAGCGCCGACATCATGTACGAGCACTACAAGTACGGCCTGCCGCTGAACCTGGCCAGCGGTGACCGCCTGTACTGGCTGTCCACCGGTGCCTACACCACCAGCTACAGCGCGGTGGAATTCAACGGCTTCCCGCCGCTGAAGGCCTTTTACCTCTAAGGGCTTTCCGCGTCGATCGAGCCCGCGTCCCGTCAGGGACGCGGGCTTTTTCATGGCTGGTGAAAAGCGCTGTGTCAGACGCTTTTCCGGATTGTTAAGAATAATTTACATTCGCTATGGATTTGATAATCGTTTGCAAATAGAATCGCGCCGCATTCACATAAGGAGGCGGCTCGCCATCATGTCCAAGGAAATGTCCTCGCTGTCCCAGCGTCGTCTGCTGGTTTCTACCTTCAGTGTCGCCGTCGCTTCGCTGTCCCTCGGGGCGCAGGCCCAGGGCGCCAAGGAGCCGGTGACCCGACTGGAAAGTCTGACCATCGAAGGTCAGGCGCAGCAGGAAGGCTTCAAGGCCGAGCAGTCCGCCTCGCGCAAGTACACCGCGCCCCTGCTGGACACCCCGCAGACCGTGACGGTGGTGCCGGCGCAGGTCATCCAGGATCAGCAGGCTCTGAGTCTGAGATCGGTGCTGTCCAACGTGTCCGGCATCACCTTCAACGCCGGCGAGGGTGGTGGCGGCTCCGGCGACAGCATCAATATCCGCGGCTTCAGCGCCAACTCGAACATCCAGATCGATGGCCTGCGCGACAGCACCCAGACCAACCGCACCGACACCTTCAACCTGGAATCGGTCGAGGTCATCAAGGGCCCCAATTCGGTGTTCGGCGGCGCCGGCACCACCGGTGGCTCCATCAACCTGATCAGCAAGAAGCCCCAGGAGCGCCAGTTCACCCGCATCGGCGCGGGCCTCGGCACCGACAGCTATCGCCGCCTGACCCTGGACACCAACCAGCCGCTGCAGGGCGTGGGCACCGACAGCGCCTTCCGGCTGAACCTGATGGCCCACGAGAACGATGTGCCCGGCCGCGACCAGATTGATCGCGAGCGCTGGGGCATCGCGCCGTCGCTGGCCCTGGGCCTGTCGGACGATACCCGCCTGACCCTGAGCTACTTCCACCAGACCGACAACAACCAGCCCGACTACGGGGTGCCGGCGCTCAACGGCAAGCGCCTGGGCGGGGTGGATCGCGATGCCTATTTCGGCTTCCAGAACATCGACAAGGAAGACATCAACAACAATGTCTTCACCGTGGAGCTGGAGCATCGCTTCAACGACAACCTGAGTCTGCAGAACCTGACCCGCTACAGCCGCATCGAGCGCGACGTGGTGATCTCGGCGTCCCACGTCAACCTGGGTGGCGTCGCCGCGGGCCGCTATCGCCCGGCCGGTCCCCAGGGCTATGGCCGCGACGTGACCTCGGAGATGTGGATCAACCAGACCAACCTGACCGGCAACGTCGACACCTTCGGCCTGGGGCATTCCTTCGTCCTGGGCGCCGAGTTCTCCCGCGAGGACTACGACCGCGACACCTACAGCTATGGCCTGACCTTCCCCGCTGCCGGCTACTCCCTGGCCGCGCCGCCGGAGCGCTATGACGGCGCCACCGACAAGCAGACCTCGGCCATCGCCAACAACGTGCTGATCGACAAGGCGCTCTATGCCTTCGACACCATCGCCCTCAACGACTACTGGGATCTGAACCTGGGTCTGCGCTACGACTGGTTCGACGGCGACAGCGATACCACCCCGGTTGCCAACGGCGTGCGCGGCAGCAAGACCCGCCTGAGTGCCGATGACGCCAAGCTGAGCGGGCGCGCCGGCCTGGTGTTCAAGCCGGCGCCGAACGGCCGGGTCTACGTGGCCTATGGCACCTCCTTCAATCCCTCGGCGGAAAGTCTGACCTCCACCGGCGCCGGTCTGAGCGCGGCCAACCAGGATCTGGGTCCGGAAAAGAACAAGACCTGGGAACTGGGCACCAAGTGGGAATTCCTCGACAAGCGCCTGGAGCTGGACGGCGCCCTGTTCCGCGTCGAGAAGAGCAATGCCCGGGAGACCCTGGCCGATGGCAGCACCGCCCTGGCCGGCAAGCAGCGCGTGCAGGGCATCGAACTGGGCGCCACCGGGCGGATCACCCCGCAGTGGAATGTCTACGCCAACTTCACCTTCCTCGACAGCGAGACGCTCAAGGCCGCCGACACCCTGGACGGGCGCAATCGCGAAGGCCAGGCCCTGGCCAACACCCCGCCGCGTTCGCTCAATCTCTGGACCACCTATGAGCTGCCGGCCGGTTGGCGGGTGGGCTATGGCGCCCGCTATGTCAGCGAGCGCAACGTCACCTCCAGCAACGACGGCGCCAAGCTCGACGACTACTGGCTGCACAACGCCATGGTCGGCTATCGCGTCAATCGCAACGTCGACCTGCAACTCAACGTCAACAACGTCTTCGACAAGGACTATGTGGAGCGGGTGCGCTCGCAACTGGGCGTGAGCACGAGATCGTCGGCCATCGAATACGGCGATGCCCGTTCCGCCATCCTGACCGCGACCTACAGCTTCTGAGGTCGCCTGCAGCAACCGAAGCCCTGCCTGCGCAGGGCTTTCGGCGTTAGAGGGAATCACCATGATGATCAGCGTTCCGGGCGTGCTGACGCCCGAGCAGGTAGGGGAGTGCCGCCAGCGGCTGGAGGCGGCGGCCTGGGCCGATGGCCGACACACGGCCGGTTTCCAGTCGGCCATGGCCAAGGACAATCTGCAGCTGCCGGCGGACGAGCCGGCGGCGCGCGCGGTGGGCGAGCTGATCCAGCAGGCGCTGGCGCGGCATCCGCTGTTCGTCGCCGCGGCGCTGCCGGCACGGGTGTTTCCGCCGCTGTTCAATCGCTACCAGGGCGGCCAGTCCTTTGGCCTGCACGTGGACAATGCCCTGCGGCCGCTGCCGGATGGCAGCGGCTACCTGCGCACCGATCTGTCGGCCACGCTGTTCTTCTGCGAGCCGGACGAATACGACGGGGGCGAACTGGTGGTGGAAGACACCTATGGCGCCCACAGCGTCAAGCTGGCGGCCGGCGATCTGATCCTCTATCCGGCCAGCAGCCTGCACCGGGTGCTGCCGGTCACCCGAGGCGCGCGGCTGTGTTCCTTCTTCTGGATCCAGAGCCTGGTGCGCGATGCCGGTCAGCGCAGCCAGCTGTTCGAACTCGACCAGGGTATCCAGCGGGCGGCCGCCGAGCTGGGGCAGGGCCATGAGGCCTGCCTGCAGCTGACCGGCGTCTATCACAACCTCCTGCGCCAATGGGCTCAGCCCTGATCCGCAGGGGCCTCTTCCAGCTGCACAGCCTGCTCGGCCTGGCCGCAGGTCTGGTGCTGGTGGTGCTGGGCGTGACGGGGGCGCTCTACAGCTTCCAGCTGGAATTGCTGGAGCTGCTCAATCCGCCGCCGACCGCCGCGACGCCGGATCGGCGTCCGCTGACGCTGCCGGAAGTGCGGCAGCGCCTCGTGCCGCCGGACCGGGAGTTGAGCTTCGTTTCCAGCATGGCGGGGGAAGGCTACGGTCTGCTCGGCCTGGCACCGGCGAAGGGTCAGGGGCGTCCCGAGGTGCAGCTGTTCGATCGCTACACGGGCGAGGTACTAACGGCGCCCCGCGGCCAGGGGTTCTTTCGCCTGATCCTGGACCTGCACCGCTCCCTGGCCCTGGGACCGGTGGGCAAGGCTCTGACCGGCGCCGCCACCCTGATCCTGCTGGTGCTCTGCCTGTCCGGCCTCTACCTGCGCTGGCCGCGCCAGGTTCGGCGCTGGCGCACCTGGCTGACCCTGGACTGGGGCCGTCAGGGGCGCAGTTTCCATTGGGACCTGCACGCCGTGGCCGGCACCTGGTGCCTGCTGCTCTATCTGCTGGCGGCGCTGACCGGCCTCTACTGGTCGTACGGCTGGTACCGTGAGGCCGGCGAGCGCCTGCTGGGCGCCGCCCCGGAGCCCCGGATCTCGGGGGTGGTGGCGCGCCAGGACGTGGACCTGGACGCGCTCTGGCGAAGCTTTCGGCAGGAGACCGGCGGACGGGTGGAGGGCTACGGCCTGCTGCTGCCCAATCCGGCGCGCAAGGTCAGCCATCTCACCCTCTGGTACCTGCCCGACGATGCCGAGCATGTCCGTGCCCTCAATCGCATCGTCTTCGACGGCGCGGGGCGGGTGCTCGATCATCGCCGCTATCGCGAGCAGCCGCTGGGCGCTCGGTTGCTGCTCAGCGTCTATGCCCTGCATTCGGGCGAATACTTCGGCCTGGCGGGGCGGGTGGCCCTGCTGCTCGCCAGCCTGGCCATGCCGCTGTTCATAGTGACCGGGCTCTGGCTCTATCTGGATCGCCGGCGCAAACGCCGCCAGGCGCGCCAGGCGCAAAGCGGGCTGACACCCGCCGCGGCGGGCGCCGCCGACTGGCTGATCGGCTACGCCAGCCAGAGTGGCCAGGGCGAGGCGCTGGCCTGGCAGGCCGCCAGCCAGTTGCAGGCGGCGGGACTGAGCGCCGAGGTGGTCGCGCTGGGGCGGCTCTCGGTCGAGCGACTGCAGCGGGCCACCCAGGCGCTGTTCGTGGTCGCCACCCACGGCGACGGCGAGGCCCCGGATGCCGCGCGCGGCTTCGAGCGACGCCTGCTGACCCAGGCAGCCGCGCTGCCGGGCCTGAACTATGGGCTGCTGGCCCTGGGCGACCGTCGCTATCCGGCCTACTGCGCCTTCGCCCAACGGCTGGATGCCTGGCTGGGTGGGCAGGGCGCCCGGCCGCTGTTCGCCCCGGTGGAGGTGGACAATGGCGACGCCCAGGCACTTGCGCTTTGGCAGGCTCAGCTCCAGGCCCTGGGCGCCGCGCGTGCCGAGGCACCGCCCGAGCGTCCGCTGCAGTCCTGGCAACTGGCGTCGGTGCAGCGGCTCAATGCCGGCAGCCCCGGTGGAGCGGTCTTCGAGCTGCAGCTGTTGCCACCGCCCGGGAGCAGCTGGGCACCCGGCGATATTCTCGAGATCGCGCCACGCCAGCGTGCCGAACGGGTGGCGGCCTGGCTGTCGTCCCTGGGTCTGGCTGCGGACAGTGTGGTGACGCGCGAGGGCTTCACCCAGACCTTGGCCGTGGCCCTGGAAACCCTGCTGCTGCCGGAAGACCAGACCGCGCTGCGGGGGCTGGACGCCCAGGCCCTGCTCGACACCTTGAAGCCCCTCGCCGTTCGCCAGTACTCGATCGCCTCGCTGCCCGGCGAAGGGCCGTTGCGGCTGCTGGTGCGCCAGGCGCGCCAGGCGGATGGCCGCCTGGGCATCGCCTCCGGTTGGCTGACCACGGCGCTGCAGCCGGGTGACGTCGTGGAGGCGCGGCTCCGCGTCCATCCCGGCTTCCGACCACCGCTGGACGAGCGCCCGCTGATCCTGATCGCCGCCGGGACCGGCCTCGCGGGTGTACGCCCGCTGCTGGCGGCCCGTATCGCTGCCGGGCACAGGCGCAACTGGCTGCTCTTTGGCGAACGCACGGCAGCGCACGATGATTTCTACGGCACTGAATTGCAGGCCTGGCAGGCACGGGGCGAACTGGCCGGGCTGGACCGGGTGTTCTCGCGGGACGGCGACGGCTATGTGCAGGACCGCCTGCGGGCGCAGCGCGAAAGGCTGCCGGACTGGTTGGCGGCCGATGCCGTGATCATGGTCTGCGGCAGCCTGCCGGGCCTGGGGCGCGGCGTCCAGACCACGCTGCAGGCGCTGCTTGGCGAGGCCGAGGTCCAGCGCCTGATCGATCAAGACCGCTACCGCCGCGATCTCTATTAGGCCTGGACCTAGGCGCGGGCGATGCACCAGACGCCGGCACCGATCAGCACCACGCCGGCCAGCTTGCCGAGGGTCACCGGATCCTGGCGAAAGCCGGCCCAGCCGAAGTGATCCAGGCTCAGCGACATGGCCAGCTGCCCGGCGATCACCAGCGCCATGAACAGGGTGGCGCCGATGCGCGGACCGGCGAAGGCGGCCATGGCGATAAAGAACATCCCCAGCAGGCCGCCGCACCAGTGCCACCAGTGCAGTTCGCGCAGGGCACCCAGGGTGGGGACGCCACGCTGCCAGAGGGTCAGGCCCAGCAGGGCGAGCAGGCCGACCATGAAGGAAATGGACGCCGCGGCGAAGACGCTGCCGAGGTGCCGGGCCAGTTGGCCGTTGATGCCGGCTTGCAGCGGCAGGCAGGCACCGGCGATGAAGGGCAGGACGAGCAGCCACCAGACGGGCATCGACAGGACTCCAGGTGAAAGGGGGCGCGCAGTATGCCCCAGGGTAGGGCGAAACAGTCGTGGGGACGATTTCCGGTAGCTGTCCCTGACGCCTGTACTCAGCCGAAGGCCCCAGCAGGGGCCGTGTCAGCGCGGATTCAGGAATGATCGCTGGACCCGACGAGGAGGGCTGGGCGAGGGTGGCCCTGCCGCCCACTGCCTAGAAACCGTCGATGGGAATCTTCAGGTAACGGCGGCCATTGGCCTCGGCCGGCGGCAGGGTGCCGGCGCGGATATTCACCTGGATGGCCGGCAGGATCAGCGTCGGCATGGACAGGGTGGCGTCGCGGCGGGTACGCAGGGCGACGAAAGCGTCTTCGTCCACGCCATCGCGGACGTGGACGTTGAGGGCGCGCTCTTCACCCACGGTGGTCTCGTGGCGCGCTTCGCGGCCGGCGGGCGGATAGTCGTGGCACAGATAGAGGCGGGTGGCCTCGGGCAGGGTCAGCAGCCGGCGGATCGAACGATAGAGATCGCGGGCGCTGCCGCCGGGGAAGTCGCAACGCGCCGAGCCGACATCGGGCATGAACAGGGTGTCGCCGACGAAGACATGGTCTTCCTCCACCTGGTAGGCCATGTCGGCCGGGGTGTGGCCGGGCACGTGCAGGGCGCGGGCGCTCAGGGCACCGATATGGAAGACCTCGTCGGGCTGGAACAGGTGATCGAACTGGGAGCCGTCGAGGCGAAACTCCGGCTCCAGGTTGAAGACGTCCTTGAAGGCGCCCTGGACGCGGCGGATGCCTTCGCCGATGGCGATGCGGCCGCCCAGCTGCCGGCGCAGATAGGGCGCGGCGGAGAGGTGGTCGGCGTGGGCATGGGTCTCCAGCAGCCACTCCACGGTCAGCCCCTGGTCGCGCACGAAGCGGGCGACGCGATCCGCCGACAGGGTGGCGGTGCGGCCCGAATGCGGATCGTAGTCCAGCACCGAGTCGACGATGGCGCAGCGGCTGCCGGGTGCCTCGTAGATCACATAGGTGAAGGTGGACGTGGTGGCGTCGAAGAAGGGTTCGATGCGCGGAGTCATGACCGGGCCTCGTGAAGAGATGGGATGTCCCACCTTAACACGGGGCTCCGCCGCTCCGCGGCGTGCCTCGTCGCCGCAGGTCCGACCCGGCCTAGTAGCGCGCCTGCTGCATCTCCCTCAGGCGACTCAGGGTGCGGCGGAAGGGGAATTCCAGAAAGCCGCGGGTGTACAGCTGTTCCAGGGGTACGGCGGCATCCAGGTAGAGCGGGCGGCGGCGGTCGTAGGCTTCGTCGACCAGGGCGATGAAGCGGCGCACGGCGTCATCCTGGGGTGCCAGGCGGGGCAGTTCGCGGTCGCCGGCGAGGACCCGCGTCGCGCCGTCTTCGGTGCCGCGGGCGATCCGGCCCGCGCGGGGATCGCCGGACAGGCAGGGGACGTTGCCCAGCAACAGGGCGGGGAAGCGGGTACAGAGATCGATGTAGTCGGTGGTGGCCCAGGCGCCCTGGCAGAGCACGGCGAAGTCCAGCCAGATCGCGCTGGAGGCCCGCTGCACCACGGGCAGGGGGCGCTCGCCGAGGATCAGGGGCGCGGTCGTCACGGCTTCCCCCGGGGTGAGGCGGGCAAAGGTCGTGGCGAGGGCGGTGGGATCGTCCACCCAGAAGCGCGGTTCGGCTTGGCCTTCGTGCAGGCGGTGGTCCTGGCCGCCGTCCACCTCCAGCACGTCCAGTCGCGCCTGCAGCGCGGCGATGGCGGGCAGCAGGCGCTCGCGATTGAAGCCGCCGGCATAGAGCTGCTCGGGCGGCTGGTTGGAGGTGACCACCAGCACCAGGCCCTGGTCCAGCAGGGCGCGCAACAGGCCGCCCACCAGGATGGCGTCGCCGATGTCGCTGACGAAGAGTTCGTCGAAGCACAGCACCCGCACCTCGGCAGCCAGTTCCCGGGCCAGCACCTGCAGGGGATCGCGGGTGCCGCTGAGCTGGAACTGCCGCTGGTGCACCCAGCGCATGAAGTGATGGAAGTGCTGGCGGCGGGCGGGCACCGGCAGGCTGGTGTGGAACAGGTCCAGCAGCCAGGTCTTGCCACGCCCGACCGGGCCCCAGAGATAGAGACCGCGTGCCGGACGCCCGGCCAGCAGGTCGGCGTGACAGGCTTCCAGCTGGCGCGCAGCGCCTTCCTGGGCGACATCGGGCAGGCGGTCGCCCTGGGCCAGGGCGTGGCGGTAGGCGGCGAGGGGCGAGCGGGCATTGGACATGGTCGCCACTCTAGCGCCCGTGCGTCCAGCAGACCATGCCCCGGCGGAATGACGTGAGTCCTTTATAGCGTTTGAAGGCCGGCCGCGGCGGTTCGATAGTGCGAGACGACCCTGCCGGACGCCGCCGGCACCCGCTTTCATCTCTGCCTGGAGCCCTGTCATGGCCGCCGATTCCACCCTGCACCTCGCCCACTGCCTTGCCTCCGTGGGCGTCTCCGAGATCCTCAAGATCACCGAGCGGGCCAACGCCCTGCGCCGCCAGGGCGCCGATCTGCTGGTGCTGGGTGCGGGCGAGCCGGATTTCGATACCCCGGAGCACATCAAGGAAGCGGCGATCCAGGCCATCCGCGCCGGCCAGACCAAGTACACGGTGCTCGACGGCAGTCCGGCGCTCAAGGAGGCCATCCGCCGCAAATTCGCGCGGGAGAACGACCTGGTGTTCGCCCAGGACGAGGTGACCGCCTCGGCCGGTGCCAAGCAGGTGATCTTCAACGCCATGATGGCGACCCTGGACGCGGGTGACGAGGTGATCATCCCCGCGCCCTTCTGGGTGACCTATGCCGACATCGTCACCATCCTCGGCGGCACGCCGGTGGTGCTGCCGTGCCGTGAGGAGGATGGCTTCCGCCTGACTGCCGCGGCCCTGGAGGCGGCCATCACTCCGCGCACCCGCTGGGTGATGCTCAACTCGCCGTCCAACCCCTCGGGGGCGGCCTATGGCGAGGAACACTATCGCCCGCTGCTGGAGGTGCTGCTGCGCCATCCGCAGGTCTGGCTGATGGTCGACGACATGTACGAGCACATCCTCTACGACGGCTTTCGCTTCGTCACCCCGGCAGCGCTGGAGCCACGGCTGCGCGAGCGGACCCTGACCATCAACGGCGTCTCCAAGGCCTATGCCATGACCGGTTGGCGGCTGGGCTATGCCGGTGGACCCAAGGCGCTGATCCAGGCCATGGCCAGTGTGCAGAGCCAGGTGACCTCCTGCCCCTGCTCGGTCAGCCAGGCCGCGGCCATCGCCGCCCTGGATGGGCCGCAGGACATCGTGCGCGAGCGCTGCGAGCTGTTCCGCCAGCGGCGGGATCTGGTGGTGGATGCCTTGAACGCGGTGCCGGGTCTGTCGGCGAGGCGGCCCGAGGGGGCCTTCTATGTCTACGCCAGTTGCGCGGGGATAGTGGGTCGGCGGACGCCGGGCGGGGAGGTGATCGACAGCGACACGGCCTTTGCCCGCTACCTCATGGATGAGGGCGGGGTGGCGGTGGTGCCAGGCTCGGCCTTTGGCCTGGCGCCTTACTTCCGGGTTTCCTACGCCACCTCGCACGAGGTGCTGGAGGAAGCCTGCCGCCGGATCGCCGAAGCGACCCGGCGGCTGCTGGCCTGATCAGCCGGCCGGCGGAGCGGGGGGCGCCGGCGGTTGGTCACCCGGGGCGACCGGCTGGCCGCCGGGGGGCGGGGGCGGCGGCAGACGACCGGGACCGCGGGGTGCCGGCGGGGTGTCCAGGGTCTGCAGCGAGTTGGCGTCGGCGCCCAGGGCGCTGACCCGGAAGGCACGCCCCTGGGCATTGGCCACCAGCTCGCCGCGCACGGCCACGTTCTGACCCGGCTTGAGCAGCGCCTGCAGGCGCAGGGCTTCATGGGGCGGCAGGCGCAGGGCGGTACCGTCCTGCAGCAGGGCGCCGTTCACGTCGCCACGGGGACCGTGCAGCAGCTGGACGATCTGGCCCTGGAGGCTGTCACCATCGCGCTCGGCGCCAGGTGCCGGGGGCGCCGGCGGACGGCGACCGCCCACGCGATCCGGGCCTTCATCGGTGACCGTCTTGCCGGTCTGGACATTGGTCAGGGAGACCGCCTGGACCAGTGGCAGGCTGGCGGCGCGCAGGCCGGCGACGTTGATGCTGTCACCCGGCTTGAAGGTGGCGGCCAGTTGCTCGGACAGGTGCGGCGGGGTGTTGACCTCGGTGCCGTCGGCCAGGATCAGGCCATCGATATCGCCGCGGGGATTGAGCAGGAACTGCTTGAGCTGGCCCTGCTGGGTGGGAATCTGGGCGCTGGCCGCGGTGGTGGTGGCGGTGCTGCCGGCGGGTGCGGTCTGTGCCAGGACGAGGCCGCTGACGGACAGCAGGGCGAAGGTCCCGATCACGAGGGTTTGGGTCTTGGTAGGCATGGATGACTCCTGCGGTGGTTGACGATCAGGCTGTTGCAGGGCCTGTGCCAACTTTTATTTTTTAGATAAATCAATAGTTTGCGAATTTCAGTGGCCATCCGGGCCAGGCATTGCGTCCGGCTGGCGGACATACCTGTCGGCAAAGCGGACAGCCTAGGCGTCGTCTGCGCCGACACCCAGGCCCAGCCGACTCAGCTTGGTATAGAGCAGCTGGCGATGGATACCCAGGCGGCGGGCCGCTTCGGCGCGATTGCCATTGCTGCGCTGCAGGGCGCGCTCGATCAGCAGGCGTTCCAGGCGCGCGGTGGCCTCGGCCAGGGTCTCCTCCGGCCAGCTGGCGTCGATGGCTAACTCATCCGGCGTCTCGCCCTGCAGGAAGGCCAGGTCGGCGGCGACGATGCGCTCGCCCTGGGCCAGGGTCGCGGCGCGCTGGATGGCGTTGCGCAATTCCCGCACGTTGCCGGGCCAGGAGTGGCGCAGCAGCAGGGCGGCGGCATCGTCCGCCAGCACGCGACCGCTGGCGGCGAGGAAGTGCTCGGCCAGCGGCAGGATGTCGGCCCGCCGCTCGCGCAGGGCCGGCAGGTGGATGGGCACCACGTGCAGGCGATAGAAGAGGTCCTCGCGGAAGTCGCCACTGGCGACACGCTGGGCCAGGTCGCGGTGGGTGGCCGCTACCAGCCGTACGTCCAGCCGTACCGGTGCGCCACCCACCGGCGTCACCTCGCGTTCCTGCAGGGCGCGGAGGATCTTGGCCTGCATCGGCAGCGGCATGTCGCCGATCTCGTCGAGAAAGAGGGTGCCGCCCTGGGCTTCGCGAAAGGCACCGAGGCGATTGGCGGTGGCCCCGCTGAAGGCGCCGCGCACATGGCCGAAGAGTTCGCTTTCCAGCAGGTCCGGCGGGATGGCGGCGCAGTTGACCGCCACGAAGGGCGCCCCGCGTCGCTTGCCGTGCTCGTGGATGGCGCGCGCCACCAGTTCCTTGCCGGTGCCGGTCTCGCCGGTGACCAGCACCGTGGCCTCGCTGTCCACCAGGCGGCCGATGGTCTTCTGCACCTGGCGCAGGGCGTCGCTGCCGCCCACCAGCGTATGGCCTTCGACCGCGGTCGGCGGCACGCTGGCCGGGCCGCGCTGGGCGGTCATCCCGGCCAGTACCCGGATCAGTTCTTCGCGGCCGATGGGCTTGGTGAGGTGGTCGAAGGCGCCCAGGCGCATGGCCTCGATGGTGTTGCCGGCGCTGGCGAAGGCGGTCAGCACCGTGACCGCCGGCGGCTCGGGGCGGGCGCGAATGCGGGCCAGCACCTCCAGGCCATCCAGCCCGGGCATGCGCAGGTCGAGCAGCACGGCGTCCACCGGTTCCTGCGCCAGGCGCTGCAGGCCCGCTTCGCCCCCGTCGGCCTGCAGCACCCGGTAGCCCTGGTCCGCGGCGGTTTCCGCCAGGGCGTCGCGCAGAGCGGCGTCGTCATCGATGATCAGCAGGGTTGGCATGGCAGGAGGATCTCGAAGCGAGTGGGGACGGAGGGTTCGATCAGGCGCGCCTCGCCGCCGTGGGCGCGGGCGGTCTCGCGGACCAGGGCCAGGCCCAGGCCGGTGCCTTCGGGGCGACCGGTGACGAAGGGCTCGAAGAGCTGGCCGCGCAACTCGGCAGGTGGTCCCTGGCCTGCGTCTTCCACCGCCAGCACCAGCCAGTCGCCACGGCGGCTGGCGTCGAGACGGATCTCGCTGGCGGCCGGGGCGGCCTGCAGGGCGTTGAGCAGCAGGTTGTCCAAGGCGCGGGCCAGGGCGTCGCGATCGAAATAGCCCTGCTCGACGGCCACCCTGGCGGTCAGGCGGATGCCGCGCTGGGCGGCCTGGTCTTCGTGACCGGCCAGCACCTCGCGGCAGAAGACCGGCAATTCGATGGCGGTCGGTTGCAGGTGCAGCGGCTGGGTGAGGTCGAGCAGGCGGCGCAGCAGGCGGTCGAGGCGGGTGACCTGCAGCAGGATGGCGTCCAGCGCGCGCTGCTGACGGCCGCTGTCGCCGGCCAGGGCGTTCTCGGCCTTGAGGCGCATGGCGGCCAGCGGATTGCGGATCTCGTGGGCGACCCCGGCGGCCACCCGACCGAGGGCGGCCAGCCGTTCACTGGCGTGGACCTGGGTGGTCAGCCGCTGGGCCTCGTCCCGTGCCTGGGTCAGGCGCTGCCCGGCCTGGTTGAGCGCCGCCAGCACCCGATCCAGCTCGCGTTCGCCGGTGAGGGCGAGGGTGGGCAGGTCGTGGCTGGCGCTGGCGCCCAGATCGCGCTCGACCCGCGCGACATGCCGCGACCACTGCCAGGTGAGTCGACCGAGCAGCAGGGTGGCGGCGAGCATGGCCAGCAGCAGCAGGCCCAGGCCCAGTTTCAGCTGGCGCTGACCGCTGCCCTCGGCGAAGGTCAGGCGGGTCAGGGTCCAGGCGGCGAGATCGGGGATGGGGCCGGACAGCGGGCAGGCGGCGACCAGCACCGTGGCGCCGTCCGCGCTGAAGCTGTCGCTCAGGCTGCGCGCCTCGGCCAGGGTCGCGGCGGAGAGATCGGCCAGGTGCTGGCGTTCGGCGGCGGTCAGGGGGAAGGGACTGGCATCGGCCAGGAGCCCCGCCTGCTCCTGCCAGAGACCGCCGGCCATGCCGCGATAACGCAGCAGGGCGACACTGGCCACGCCGCCGAGACTGCGCTGCAGGGACGGATCGGCGAGGCCAGCGGTAGGGCCGGACCAGCCATTGCTGTAGAAACGATAGCTGCTGGCGATGGCCTGGCAGGCTTGCTCGGCTTCCACCGTGGCCTGGCCGAGCTGGGCGCTTTCCGACTGGCGCAGCAGCAGGATCATCAGCCAGCCGACCCCGACGGCCATGCCGCCGAGCATCAGCAGCAGGGCAATCAGACGACTGCGCAGCGATCCGAACATGGGCTTTCTCTTCCAGGCCTTGGCCTGGATAGAGTGCCACACCCTGGCGGAGTTCGAGTGCCAGCGCGGGGGTCAGGCGAGCCGGCCGAATTCCGCTTCCTGCGCCGTCCAGCCGGGTACCCGCTCGCTCAGGGACAGCCCGAGACCCGGACGGGTCGGTACCTGCATCCGCCCGTCACGGGTTTCCAGGCGTTCGTTGAACAGCGGCTCCAGCCATTCGAAGTGTTCCACCCAGGGCTCGGTGGGATAGGTGGCGGCCAGGTGCACGTGCAATTCCATGGCGAAGTGCGGTGCCAGCATCACGCCGGCCTGCTCGGCCAGGGCGGCCACCTTGAGGAAGGGCGTGATGCCACCGACCCGTGGCGCGTCGGGCATCAGGAAGTCGGCACCGCGCAGGCGGATGAATTCCTGGTGCTCGGCGATGCTGGTCAGCATCTCGCCAGTGGCGATAGGGGTGTCGAAGGCCGCGGCCAGGGCGGCGTGGCCCTCGGCGTCGTAGCAGTCCAGCGGCTCTTCGATCCAGATCAGGTTGAATTCCTCGAAGCGCCGGCACATACGCTGGGCGGTGGGTCGGTCCCATTGCTGGTTGGCGTCGACCATCAGCGGGAAGCTGTCGCCCAGGTGGCGGCGCACGCGGGCGACGCGCTCAAGGTCCAGGGCGCAGTCGGGCTGGCCGACCTTGAGCTTGATGCCGCCGATGCCTTTTTCCCGGGAGAGGTCGGTGTTCACCAACAACTGCTCCAGCGGCGTATGCAGGAAGCCGCCGGAGGTGTTGTAGCAGCGCACCGAGTCGCGCTGAGCACCCAGCAGGCGTGCCAGGGAGAGGTTGGCGCGACGGGCCTTGAGGTCCCAGAGGGCCACGTCGAAGGCGCCGATGGCCTGGGTAGCGAGACCGCTGCGACCTACCGAGGCGCCGGCCCAGCAGAGCTTGGTCCAGAGCTTCTGGATGTCGCTGGGATTCTCGTCGAGCAGCACCGGGGCAATTTCATGGGCGTGGGCGAACTGGCCGGGGCCACCGGCGCGCTTGGAATAGCTGAAGCCCAGGCCGCGCTGGCCGTCGCGGGTTTCGATCTCGACGAAGAGGATGGCGATCTCGGTCATCGGCTTCTGCCGGCCGGTGAGCACCTTGGCGTCGCTGATGGGGGTGGCCAGCGGCAGGAACACGGAAGCCAGGCGGACCCAGACGATGCGGTCCTGGTCGGCGCTGTAGGCGTTATCGGACATGGGGATGCTCTAGGGTGAGGAATCAGGGACGGGTGGCAGGCAGGGCGTCGGCGATGGCGGCTGGCTCGTCATTGAGTTCGCCGAGGTCCAGGCGCTTGAGCGGGCCGACGATGACCAGGTAGGAGAAGGCGCCGAGCAGGCCCATGGCGGCGACGTAGGTGAGGGCCACGTCAAAGGAGCCGAGCTGGTTGATCATCAGGCCGATGGCCAGCGGGGTGACGATGCTGGCGATGTTGCCGCAGAGGTTGAAGAGGGCGCCGCTCACGCCCATGGCGCGCTTGGGCGAGACATCGCCGACGATGCACCAGCCGAGGTTGCCCACGCCCTTGGCGAAGAAGGCGATGGACATCACCAGGGTGACCAGGACGATGGACTGGGTGTAGTTGGCCACCACGATGCTGCTGGAAAGCAGCAGGCCGACGATGATCGGCGTCTTGCGCGCGGCGGTGAGGCTGTAGCCGCGGCGCAGCATGCCGTCCGACCAGAGTCCGCCGAGAACGCCGCCCAGGCAGCCGGCCACCGGCGGGATGGCGGCGATCAGGCCGACCTTGAGCATCGTCAGCCCCTTGGCCTCGACCAGGTAGGTGGGAAACCAGGTGAGAAAGAACCAGGTGATGGTGGTCAGGCAGAATCGTCCCAGGTAGATGCCCAGCATCATGCGATTGCCGCTGATAGCCTTGAAGGTGCGCCAGCTGAAGGGCGCCCGGGTGTCGCCCAGATCGGGCAGGCCGCCACCGGCTTCGATATGGTCCAGCTCGCTCTGGCTGACGCGCCTGTCGTGCCGGGGCTCCTGCACGGTGGCGAACCACAGCAGGCCGATGAGGATGCCGGCGCCGCCGGTCCAGAAGAACACGTGCTCCCAGCCGAACTGGTTGAGCAGGATCACCATCAGTGGCGTGAACACCGCCAGGGCGAAGTACTGCGCCGACTGGAAGATGGCGGTGGCCAGGCCGCGTTCCTGGCGCGGGAACCACATCACCGTGAGGCGGTTGTTGGCCGGAAAGGCCGGCGACTCGGCCACGCCCATGAGAAAGCGCAGCACGAACAGCGCCAGCAGCGCCGAGGAGAAGAATTCGACGTAGCCCTGCAGGAAGGTCAGTACCGACCAGAGAATCAGGCTGGCGCCCAGCACCAGCCGCGAGCCGAAGCGATCGAGCACGATGCCGCCGGGAATCTGCATGGCGGTGTAGGCCCAGCCGAAGGCCGAGAAGGCCAGACCCATGGCCACGGCGTCGAAACCGAGGTCGTGACGCAGGGCCGGCGCGGCGATGGAGAGGGTGGCGCGGTCGACGTAGTTGAATACCGTCACCAGAAAGATCATCGCCAGGACGAGATAGCGAACGCGAGTGCGCCGCGACGGCTCAGGGGAAGTGCGCATTGTTATTGTCCTTTTCAGCGGGCAAAGCCGGCGGCGAGGCCGGCACCTGCGGGAGGACGCTAAGCTGATTACGCAATCATTCAAGCGTCAGCGCGTACTCTCGCGCATGACCAGTTCGAAGCCGGTATCCCGTTGCCGCGGCGCCTCGGCGCCCGCCAGACGGGCGAGCAGGGCCGTGGCGGCATGGGTGCCCATCGCGGCGCCGCGCACGTCCACGGTGCTCAGTGCCGGGATCAGATGGGCGGCGCTGGCCAGGTTGCCGAAGCCCATCACGGCCAGCTTTTCCGGTATTTGCAAGCCGCGGGCATGGGCTTCGGCCAGCACCCCGTGGGCGAGGGTGTCGGAGCTGCAGACCACCACCTCAGGACGAATTCCAGCCTCGAGCAGGCGGGCCAGGCCCTGGCGACCCAGTGCCGGGGTGGCCGGCGGCGGCAGGCTGACATCGGCTGGCGCGGCCAGTCCGTGGATGGCCAGTTCGTCACGGAAGGCATCGCGACGCAGCCGTCCGCGGGGATCGTCCAGGGTCAGGCTGGCGAAGTGGCGATAGCCGCGCGCCAGCAGCTCCCGGGCGACGGCCTGGCCCACCGCGACATGGGAAAAGCCCACCAGCATGTCCAGCGGTCGCTCACCCTGGTCCCAGCACTCCACCAGCGGAATGCCGGCCTGTGACAGGCGCAGTCGGCTGGCGGCCGTGTGCAGGGTGCCGGTCAGCACCATGGCGTCGGGGCGGCGGCGCAGCAAGGCGTCCAGCAGCCGCTCCTCGCGTTCGGCGGAATAGTCGGTCAGGCCCAGCAGGGTCTGGTGGCCGGCCTCGGTCAGGGTCTGCATGAGCGCCTGCACGGTGTCGGCGAAGATGGAGTTGACGATGGTGGGCACCAGGATGGCGATCAGCCGACTCTCCAGGGGCGCGCTGCCGGTAGTAAGCATGGCCGGCTGGTAGCCGCTCTCGCGCACCGCGCGAAAGACCTTTTCGCGCAGCGCCGGCCGGACGATCTCCGGCTGGTTGAGGGTGCGCGAAACGGTGATCGGCGAGACCCCGGCCAGGCGGGCCACGTCCTTTAGGGTCGGTGGCTTGCCAGTGGGACGACCAGGCCAGGACGGGGCGTTGCGATCACCGGACAAGGGCGACTCCGCGACAGGACAGGGAATGGCCGATTCTGCCGAGTCATACGATGACTCTCAAGGTGAACGAGCCACAGACGTACAAGCCAGCACCACACGTGCTGGCTAGCCTGGGTCTCCTTCTCGAAGCCTGACAGGTGTCCCTTGGAAATCGTCCTCTATGCCCTGAGCGTCATGTACAGCCCCGGTCCGGTCAACGCCCTGGGGCTGAACGCCGGTCTGCGTGGCCAGGCCCGGCGGGCGCTGGGTTTCTATGCCGGGGTGGGCTGCGCCATGCTGCTCCTGTTTCTGGCCCTGGGCTATGCCGGTGCGGTCCTGGTCTCGGGGGCGCTGCTGCCGTGGCTGGCGCTCCTGGGCGGTGGCTATTGCCTGTATCTCGGCTATCTCATTGCCCGGGCCGCGCCGCCGACGGCGGCGGGAGAGGAGGAGGGCGCCGCAACGCGGCTGACCTTCGCCCGCGGCTTCCTGATCCAGGGGCTCAATCCCAAGGGCTGGCCGCCACCATCGCCAGTGCGCTGCCGTTCACCATCGCGTTGCTGTTCAGCATGCGCGGACTGCTCAAGGCACTCAAGCTGGACGCCACCAAGCGCGGTCTGCGTCATCAGGCGCTGAGCATCTCGCCACCCACCATGAGATCGCCCGGGGGCTGGCAGCGCCGGCTGCGCGGTCTGGCGATGTTCCCGCGACGCAGTCATGTGGTGCGCTTCATCGGCGAGGTGGCCAAGCCGGCCTGCCTGGCGGTGGCTGAGGAATGGCGCAAGCAGGGTTATATCTGCAGCGTCGAAGACCGTGACGATGGCGGCGTACGCCTGAGGGTCGGCCCGGCCGATCAGCCGGAGTTCGTCTACCAGGTAAGACCCCACGCCTATGCCATGCCCAGTTTCGTCATGGGCAGCGAGCCGAACGAGGAGCGCAAGTACTTCCGCGCCCAGGTCTATCTGCGCGAGGGTGGCCAGGACCATGACGTCATGGGCTGGTCGCGCGAGGACGTCATCGGCGACATCCTCGATCAGTACGAACGCCACATGCATTTCCTGCATCTGGTGGGCTGAGAACCTGTCCACGATCTGCTGCGCGTCGGCCAAACTGCGTTGAAAATGCCTTCGGAATGCTCATTTACCACTCGTAAACTCCGCTTCCTCAGGCATTTTCGCCTTGTTTGTCTCTAGCTCGCGAGATCGTGAACAGGTTCTGAAACGAAAAAGCCGGGCGCAGTGCCCGGCTTTTTCATGGTGCGGCGTCCGGGTCACTTCACCCGGAAGCGCCGGACCACCGCGATCAGCTGCTCGTTGGACGACTGCACCGCCGCGGTGCTCTCGGCGGTGCGCTGCCCGCTGGTGACCAGATCGTCGACGATATGGCGTACGGCGACCATGTTCTGGTTGATCTCACCGGCCACCGCGCTCTGCTCCTCGGCGGCCGCGGCGATCTGGGTCGACAGGTCGCTGATGCGCACCACCGAACCGCTCATCTCGTCCAGGCCGTCGGTGACCTCACGGGTCTTCTCGGCGGTGCTCTGGCAACTGGTCTTGGTCACTTCCATGGCCGCGACCGCGGAACTCACGCCCTGCTGCAAGCGGCTGAGCATCTCGTTGATCTCGGCGGTGCTCTGCTGGGTGCGCCCGGCCAGGGCGCGCACCTCGTCAGCCACTACCGCGAAGCCACGCCCCTGCTCGCCGGCCCGGGCCGCCTCGATGGCGGCGTTGAGCGCCAGCAGGTTGGTCTGGCCGGCGATCTCGCCGATCACCCCAAGGACATCGTTGATGCGCTGGGCATCGCTCTGCATGGCCTGCACCTTGAGGGTGGCGTCTTCCACCTGGTCGACCAGGGCGAACACGCTGGCGGAGGCCTGCTGAACCACGGCGCGCGAGCGCTCGGCCTGGCCGTTGGCGGCCTGGGTGAGGGAGGCGGTATCGCTGGCACTGCGGGCCACGGAGTCGGAGGTGGCACTCATCTCGGTGATGGCCGTCACCGCCTGGTCGGTTTCGCTGGCATGGCGGGCCAGGATGGCACCGTTTTGCTGGGCCTGGCCGTGCAGTTGCTTGAGGCCGGTGTCGATGCGGTCGGTGGCGTCGCCCACCTCGCCGATCAGTCGCTGCAGATAGCCGATGAAGCCGTTGACCGCGCCGGCCACCGCATCCACCTCGTCCTTGCCGTGCACCGGGATGCGTCGGGTCAGGTCGGCATCGCCTGCCGAGAGGGATTCGATGTTGCGTTGCAGCAGACCCAGGCGACCCATCAGCTTGCCGAGCGCCAGCACCATGATGCCCACCAGCAGCAGGACCAGCGGCAGCTGGATCGCCGCCAGGGTCTTGAGGATGCCGGTGTTGGTCGCCGCGATGAGCGAGGTGGGCAGCGCCGTGGCCAGCAGCCAGGGCGTGCCGGCCAGCGGGCGCAGGAAGAAGGTGTGGGGCGTGCCGTGCTCGTCGACATAGGTGTCGCGCACCACCGCCTCGCCCTTGAGCTTGCCGAGGTTCTGCTGGATGGCGGCGACGAAGGGCGAACGGGCGGCATAGGCCGAGACGTTGTTCAGGATCTGCGAATCGCCGAGTTCGCTGAGGTTGCTGAGGATCTTGCCGTCGGCCTCGACGATCATCATGTCGGTGTCGTCGAGTTCCTTGCGCAGGCTGTCCACCAGGGGATTGAAGAAGCCCAGGGTGAGGTCGATGGTCGAGACGCCAAAGGCCTTGCCGTCGCGCTGGATGGCCATGGCGCAGTTGGTGCGCGGCTCGGCGCTGGCGGCGTCCTTGTAGGCGGCGGCCCAGACGCACTGGCCGGCGGGCCCCTTGAGGCCGGCCTGGAACCAGGGCTGCTCCCAGTAGTTGAGCGACTCGGGGGAGTTCCAGTGGGTGTTGACGATCAGCTTGCCGCCGGCATCGCGGTGATAGAAGGTGCTGAACTTGTCGCGCCCCTGCTCGCGCTGGTTGGGCAGCGGCCAGATGCCGCCGCCGAATACCTTGGCATCGCCGTACTGGTCCACCAGGCCGGGCAGTACCCGGTCGATGGCGGCGCTGTCCAGCAGCGGCACGGTCTGGGTGATGGAGCGCTGCTGCGCCTGGATCTGGTTGAGTTCGCGATAGATGCGGGTGCCCACCTCGTTGACGCGGGTCAGCACGGCGGATTCACCGGCGGCGACCAGGTCCGGGGTCACCCATAGGCGGATGCCGATGACGGTGGCCGCGAGCGTCGCGCCGATGAAGCCCAGGAAGATCAGGGTGTAGCGGGTCCGAATGGTGTTCAAGGCCATGGTGTCGCTCCTGCGGTTACAGCGTCTTTCACGCTGCGAAAGGCATCCTTGGCGGTGTTCTGAACAAGGGTGTCAGAGCCTTATCGGCGTGCGATGTGTGACCTTTAGTCGCAGAAGGGTCGGGATATCAACTCGCCATCCCGGTCGCGACGTGACCTGCTAGCCGCTTTTTAGTCAGAGGACTGCGCCATGCAGCGATCAGGATCGCAAGGCGCTTAGCTCGCCCTGCCAGGCGCCCGCGTGCCGGCGGACGATCACCAGGCAGGAGCCGTCTCCTGGCGCCGCGACCAGGCACTGGCCATCGGCCTGCCAGAAGGCACTGCGACCCACGCAGGCATAGCCGCCGGTGGGCCCGCCGTGGTTGGCCATGAGCACGGCCATGTTCAGCCGCCGGGCATGGCCGGCCAGCAATGCGCTGTCGGCGGGATAGCCGGTCGGACCTATCACTGCCGAGGCCAGGTAGAGATCGGCGCCCTGGGCGCGAGCGGCATCGGCATGGGCCGGGTGATTGCTGTCGGCGCAGATGGCCAGGGCGGCCTTTACGTCCCGTACCTCCAGCAAATCCCCGCCGTTACCGGGGACGAAGGGCGGTGTCTCGCCCGGATGCAGGTATTGCTTGGTGTGGACGCGACAGCGGCCATCGGCGCCGAGGATCAGCGCACCGATCTGCAGCCCCGTCGGACCCTGGATCGGCGCCCCGACCACGGCCGTGAGCCCGGCCACGCGGCAGGCCTCGCGCAGGGGCCGCAGGCGTGCATCGGCACCGTCCAGCGTCAGCGCTGCCGCCAGGGTCGGTTCATAGCCGGTCAGGGACAGTTCCGGAAACAGCAGGAGCTCCACCCCGGCGTCGGCCGCCGCGGCGATGAAGTCGAGATGACTGCGCAGATTGGCGGCGAGATCGCCGGCGATCGAAACGGACTGGGCGGCGGCCAGGGTAAGGGTGGGCATCGAGACTCCAGAGCAAGCGGCAGCGACTGGGCGATCCGGACCCGTTCACCGCGGGTGTTGGGGCGTCCAGCTGGGGGGCACGATAGCTCCGTGCTACCCGAATACGCTGGGTTGCCTCCCGGTTATACCGCTATCGCTACCTCTCAGTATTTGGCGCGTAAGCGCCTCGCTATAGTCGGGACGTCTATCAATTTCAAGAATAACAGGACGGGTCATGGCGATAATCAACTATGTAACGGAGATCCGCTTCGGCGCCGGCTGTGCGGCCGAACTGGCCGAGGTCAACGCGCGGCTGGGCTTCCAGCGACCGCTGATCGTCACCGACCGGGGCGTGGTGGCAGCCGGTCTCATCGAGCAGCTGATGGCGCTCAATCCCCTGGCCGCCTATCAGGTGTTCGACGCCACCCCGGCCAATCCCACCGAGGCCGCCACCCGCGAGGGCGTCGCCTGTTTTCGGGACGCGGAATGCGACGGCATCATCGCCGTCGGTGGTGGATCGCCCATCGACCTGGCCAAGGCCATCGCCGTGTCCGCGCGCCATCCGGGACCGCTGAAACAGTTCGCCGTCATCGAGGGCGGCCTGGCGCGCATTACCGCGGCGACGGTGCCCATCGTGGCCATTCCGACCACCGCCGGCACCGGCAGCGAGGTGGGACGTGGGGCCATCATCATTCTCGATGATGGCCGCAAGGTCGGCATCCTCTCGCCCCATGTCATCCCGCGGGTGGCCATCTGCGACCCCCTGCTGACGCTCAGCCTGCCGCCGCACCTGACCGCCGCCACGGGCATGGACGCGGTGGCCCACTGTATCGAGACCTTTCTCTCGCCCGGCTTCAATCCGCCGGCCGAGGGCATCGCGCTGGACGGCCTGCGCCGGGCCTGGCGCCATCTGGAACTGGCGTTCAACGAACCAGACAATCTGGAAGCCCGTACCCAGATGCTCAGCGCCTCGCTGCAGGGGGCGCTGGCCTTCCAGAAGGGGCTGGGCTGCGTGCACAGCCTGAGTCACTCGCTGGGTGGCATCGATCCGCGGCTGCACCATGGCACCCTCAACGCGGTCCTGCTGCCGGCCGTGGTGGCCTTCAACCGGAGCGCGGAATCGGTGATCCGCGACGAGAAACTCGAACGCCTGGCGCAGGCCATGCAACTGCCGGCGCAGCTGTCGGTGGAGCAGGCGCTGGCGCACAAGGCCGAAGCCCTGCGGCTGCCGACGGGACTGGCGCAGATGGGCGTCGACCCGGGACTCATCCCGCGCATCGTTAGCGGCGCCCTGGCCGATCACAGCCACAAGACCAATCCCCGGGAAGCCTCGGCGGAGGACTATGCCCAACTGATCAGGGCCTCGCTCTGAGGCCCTGTCGTCCGTAGCGGAAAGCCCTTCCGCTGCAGCGTCGTCCGCCGTCCTGCCTTGCGCCCCGACTCGTTCCGGGCGGGCAATGGGCTGCGGATGACCGACGACTGCCCTGCAACACCCTCGCGACAATCACAACAATTAAAGGACGCGAAACATCATGGCCCATCCCAGTACCACCGCATCCCCGGTGCCGTTCGATCCGCTCTACCGCAAGGTCGCCTGGCGCGTGTTGCCCCTGCTGCTGCTCGGCTACATCATCGCCTATCTCGATCGGGTCAATGTCGGCTTCGCCAAGCTCGCCATGCTCAGCGACCTCGGCCTGTCCGACGCGGCCTATGGCCTGGGCGCCGGCATCTTCTTCATCGGCTACTTCATCTTCGAAGTCCCCAGCAACCTGATGCTGCATCGCGTCGGCGCCAAGCTGTGGATCGCGCGCATCATGATCACCTGGGGCCTGGTCTCGTCGCTGATGGCCTTCACCGGGCCCATCGCCCAGTGGCTGGGCATCAGCCATGAGCTGACCTTCTACGGCCTGAGGTTCCTGCTCGGCGTCTGCGAGGCGGGCTTCTTCCCCGGGGTCATCCTCTACCTGACCTACTGGTTTCCCTCGGCGCTGCACAGCCGCATGATGGCCATCGTCATCCTCGGCAACCCGGTGTCCTTCATCTTCGGTGGTCCGCTCAGCGGCGCCATCATGTACTACATGGGCGGCAGCAGCCTGCTGGCCGGCTGGCAGTGGATGTTCGTCATCGAGGCCGTACCGGCCGTGGTGGTTGGGGTGGTGGTGCTCTGCCTGCTGGATAACGGCATCCAGGATGCCAAGTGGCTGAACGTGCAGGAAAAGGCCGAGCTCACCCGGCGCCTCGCCGTGGAGGCCGCGGAAAAGCCCCGCATCGCCCTGAAGCGCCTGTATGCCCTGCCCATCATCTGGCTGCTGACCGGCATCTACGTCCTGCTGATGCTCGGCAACTACGGCATCAATTTCTGGGTGCCGACCATCATCAGGAACGCCGGGGTGGCCTCGGTCCTGGACATCGGCCTCATCACCGCCATCGCCTATGTGTTCGGCGCGCTGACCATGGTCTGGATCACCCGTCAGGCCCAGCGCACGGGTAACCAGCGCGCCTATGGCGCCCTGATGTCGGTGCTGGCCGGTATCGGCCTGATCCTCTGCGCGGCCTTTCCCCAGCACCTCCTGCTGATGATCCTGGGGGTCGCCTTCGCCGTGGGTGGCAGCCTGAGCGCCATCGCGCTGTTCTGGGGGCTGCCCGGCGCCTTCCTGCAGGGCGCCGCGGCCGCGGCCGGCATCGCCATCATCAACTCCTTCGGCAACCTGGGCGGCTTCGCCGGCCCCTATCTGCTGGGCCTGCTGACCACCCTGTTCGGCTCGGCGCAAGGGGGGCTGATGCTGCTCGGGGGTTGCCTGCTGGTGTGCGCGGCGCTGATGCTGTGGGTGACCCGACGCCCCGGTCAGTCGACCACCGGGCTGCTGGCCGAGTAGCCACGCCGGGATAGCCGCGCATTTTCGAGCGGAAGCGACCGCCGTTCGCTTCCGCTTTCCTTGTCAGTGAAGAGGACGTCATGGATCTGGTCAGCGAGTTGCAAACCATCGTCGGGCGGCGCCATGTCCTGCAGGGCGACGCCGCGACCCGACGCTTCCGCCTGGGAATCCGCTATGGCGGCGGAGCGGTGCTCGCCGTGGTCCAGCCCGGCACCCTGCTGGAGATGTGGCGGGTGCTGCAGCGTTGCCACGGCGCCGGGACCATCATCATCTGTCAGGCGGCCAACACCGGTCTGACCGGCGGCTCCACCCCGGTGGCCGAGGGCTACGACCGGCCGGTGGTGCTGATCAACACCCTGCGCCTGACCCGCCTGGTCCTGCTGCGCCAGGGCGAGCAGGTGCTGTCCCAGCCAGGCGTGACCCTGAGCCAGTTGGAGACGACGCTGAAACCCCTGGGGCGCGAGCCCCATTCGGTGATCGGCTCGACCTGCATCGGCGCCTCCGTCACCGGTGGCGTCTGCAACAATTCCGGCGGCTCGCTGATCCGTCGCGGACCGGCCTTTACCCAGCTGTCGCTGTTCGCCCGCATCGACGAGGCCGGGCAACTGCAACTGGTCAACCATCTGGGCCTGGCGCTGGGCGACACCCCCGAGGAGATCCTCACCCGGCTCGACGAGGGCCGCTTCGACGACAGCGTCGTGCAGGACCCGGTCGGGGCCATGGCCTCCGATCGCGAATACGCCCGCCATGTCCGCGACGTGACCTCGGCCACCCCGGCCCGCTACAACGCCGATCCGCGGCGGCTGTACGAGGCGTCGGGCTCGGCGGGCAAGCTCGCCGTGTTCGCCCTGCGCCTGGATACCTTTGCCGCCGATCGCAATACCCGGGTGTTCTACATCGGTTCCAATCGAGCGGCTGACCTGGAAGCCATCCGCCGGCACATCCTGGTCAATTTCGCCTCTCTGCCGATTGCCGGCGAGTACATGCACCGCACGGCCTATGAGCTCAGTCGCACCTACGGCAAGGATCTGTTCCTGTTCATCCAGCGTTGCGGTGCGCAGCGGGTACCCCAGGCCTTTGCCTGGAAGACCCGCTTCGATGCCCTGAGCGAACGCCTGGGCCTGGGCGCCCAGCTCGGCGACCGACTCCTGCAACGCCTCGCCGCGCCGCTGCCCGAGCATCTGCCAGCGCGGCTCAACGCGTTCGCCGAGCGCTTCGAGCATCACCTGCTGCTCAAGATGGGCGAAGAGGGCATCGACGAGGCGCGCGCCTATCTGCAGGCCTGGCTGCCCAGCGCGGACGCGGACTTCATCGAGTGCGACGCGGAAGAGGGCAACGCCGCCTTCCTCAATCGCTTCGCGGTCGGCAATGCCATCAACCGCTACCGCGCGGTGCACCGGGACAGCGTGAAAGACATCCTCGCCCTGGATATCGCCCTGCCGCGCAACACCCAGGACTGGTTCGAGACCCTGCCGCCGGAGCTGGCGGAGCAGATTGAGGTGACCATGTATTGCGGGCACTTCTTCTGCCACGTGCTGCACCAGGAGTACCTGGTGAAGAAGGGGCACGACTGCGCGGCGCTCAAGCGTCGCCTGCTGGACCTGCTGGATGCCCGCGGCGCCCGCTATCCGGCCGAGCACAATGTCGGCCACCTCTACGCCGCGGCGCCGGAACTGGAGCGGCACTATCGCCAGCTCGATCCGACCAACGCCTTCAATCCCGGCATCGGGCAGCTGACGCGGCGCCATCGCTGGCAGGAGGACTGCTGCGCGGAGCACTCCAGCGACGCCATCGCCGCGGCGGCGAAGGCGGCCCGAGCGGCGCCTGCGGAGACGAGTCGCACGTCCTGAACGGGAGTGCCGGGCGGCTCAGTTTTCCTGCTGGATCGCGTAGAGCGATTCCACCAGCAGCGCGAACGCCGGATTCTGCTGAGCGCTGCGCCGCGAGACCAGCTCATAGGGTTCGCTAGGGGACCTGAGCTGCAGCGGCAGGCGACTGACCAGGCCATGCTGGCAGACATAGTCCGCCACCTCGACCGAGACCAGCGCCACCAGCCGCGGATCGCGGCTCAACAGTGACAGGGTGGTCAGCGCCGAGGTGGTCTCGATCAGGTGCAGGGGAAAGGGTAGCTGCGCCTCGAAGAACTCGTGTTCCAGGGTGCGCCTCATGGGCATGTTGGCCCGATAGACCACCCAGCGACTGTCGGAAAGATCCTGCAGCTCGACCCGTTCGCGCCGGGCGGCCGGATGGGAGGCGTGGGCGATGACCGCGAGGGACTCGTCCTTGATGACCAGGGTATCGTAGCTTTCCGGCCGCTCGCTCACCGACAGGCGACAGATGGCCGCGTCCAGCCGTCCCTGGTCGATCAGACCGAGCAGGGTCGTGCTGGTGTCCTCCACCACCTCGATGGACAGCCGCGGCTGCAATTCCAGCAGCCGCGAGATGGCATGGGTGAGCAGGGGCACGGCGCCCATTATGGTGCCGATGGCCAGCTTGCCGCCCGAGCCGCTGGCGATGGCGTGCAGCTCATGGCGCAGATTGTCCAGGTCGGCCTGGATCAGGCGGGCGAAGCGAATGGCGCAGGTGCCCGCCGGGGTCGGCAGCAGGCCGCGGTTGGTGCGCAAGAACAATTCCACTCCCAGGGTGGACTCCAGCTCCTTGAGCGCCTTGCTGGCGCCTGGCTGCGTGAGCCCCAGGCCTTCCGCGGCGTTGAGCAGTGAACCCTTTTCCGCCAGGGCGATGAGCAGGCGCAGCTGCTTGGCGTGCAGGCGCGACATGATGGTGTTGAGGCTGGCGAGATTCTTCATTGACTGAACGTTATACCGCAGTGGCTGCGATCACATCCTCAACAATAAACAGCGGGTACGAGGTCTGACCCGATTCGTTGGGCTTCGGCGATAGAACCGCCTCAACCCAACCTACGGGGCTGTGTAGGTTGGGTTGAGCGCCAGCGAAGCCCAACGGACCGGCGTCAAGGCGCGCATCCGGTCCCTCACCCCAACCCTCTCCCGGAGGGAGAGGGGGCGGCAAAGGCGCGAAGGGAGGCAGCGGCACTGAGAGGCACGCTTTTACCCTCCCGAAGGGAGAGGTTAGCGTTCAAGGCGCGCAGGGAGGCAGGACGGTATCAGGGGGCACGCTTCTACCCCTCTCCCTTTGGGAGAGGGTTGGGGTGAGGGCGTAAGGGAGGCGGGGCGGTATCAGCAGGATGCCGGCTTCTACCCCCTCTCCCTCTGGGAGAGGGTTGGGGTGAGGGATGATCCCCATTAGAGCAGTGTAAAACTCCCCTCGCGCACCCGCTCCGAATCCAGGCCGACCATCACCTTGAATTCGCCCGGTTCCGAGACCAGCTTGAGGTCGTTGTTGTAGAAGCGCAGGTCCGCCTCGGTGATGGGGAAGTCCAGCTCGCGGCTTTCGCCCGGTTGCAGCATCACCTTCTGGAAGCCCTTGAGCTCCTTGACCGGTCGCGCCAGGGAGGCGGTCACGTCGTGCAGGTAGAGCTGCACGACGGTGGCGCCGGCGCGGGTGCCGGTGTTCTTGACCGTGACCTTGGCAGTCAGGGTGTCGCCCTTCTTCAGGGTGGCGCTGGACAGCTGCGGCGCCGAGACGTCGAAGGTGGTGTAGCTCAGGCCGTAACCGAAGGGGTAGAGCGGGCCGTTGACGATGTCGAAGTAGCGCGAGGTGTACTTGTTCGGCTTGGCCGCATCGAAGGGGCGACCGCTGCTCAGGTGGTTGTAGTACAGCGGCACCTGGCCCACTTCGCGGGGAAAGGTCATGGTCAGCTTGCCGGAGGGGTTGTGGTCGCCAAACAGCACATCGGCCACGGCGTTGCCGCCCTCGGTGCCGGGGAACCAGGCTTCCAGCAGCGCACTGGCCTGCTCCTGTTCCCATTCCAGCGCCAGCGGGCGGCCGTTCATCAGCACCAGCACCAGCGGCTTGCCGGTGGCCTTGAGCGCCTTGATCAGCTCGCGCTGGGTGTCGGGCACGCTGATGCGGGCGCGGCTGGAGGCCTCGTGGGCCATGCCCTGGGATTCGCCGACCACGGCCACCACCACCTCGGCCTGGCGCGCGGTGGCCACGGCTTCGGCGATCAGCTCGCTGGCACTGCGCGGATCCACCGCGACCGCCGGTTCGTAGGAGTTGAGGTAGGCCAGCACATCGCGGTCGTCCAGCAGGTTGGCGCCCTTGGCATAGAGCACCTTGCCCTGACCGGCCACGGCGTTTTCCAGGCCGCGGCGGATGGAGACGGCCTGGGCGGCCACGCCGGCGGCGGACCAGTTGCCCATGACGTCGCGTGGACTGTCGGCCAGCGGACCGACCACCGCCAGGGTGGCGCCCTTGCGCAGCGGCAGCACGGCCTTTTCGTTCTTCAGCAGCACCAGGCTCTCGCGGGCCACCTGGCGCGCCTCGGCGCGGTGCAGGCGCGATTCGGCGTTGGTGTCGACCGGATCCTGGCCCTGCAGGCGGCGATAGGGATCGTCGAACAGGCCCAGGCGGTACTTGGTCAGCAGCATGTCGCGCACGGCCTGATCGATCTCGGCCTGGGTCACCTTGCCGGCGGCCAGCAGGGCGGGCAGCTGCTTGCCATAGACGTCGTCGTGCATGTTCAGCTCGACGCCGGCCTTGAGCGCCTGCTCGGCGGCGTCGCGGGTATCCCTGGCCACGCCGTGCAGCACCAGTTCGTTGATGGCGCCGTGATCGCTGATCAACAGACCCTGGTAGTTCCAGTCCTTGCGCAAGAGGTCCTGCAGCAGCCAGCGATTGGCCGTGGCCGGCACGCCATTGATGCTGTTCAGGGCCACCATCACCGCCCCGGCACCGGCCTCGGCGGCGGCGCGATAGGGTGGCAGGTAGTCCTGCATGAGCCGCTGCGGACTCATGTCGACGTTGCTGTAGTCACGTCCGGCTTCCACGGCGCCATAGCCGCCGAAGTGCTTGATGCTGGCCATCAGGCTGTCGGGGGCGCGCAGGTCGTCACCCTGGTAGGCGTGCACCAGGGTGGCGCCGATGCGCGAGGTCAGCCAGGTGTCTTCGCCGAAGGTTTCCGAGGCACGGCCCCAGCGCGGTTCGCGGGTCACGTCGACGGTGGGGGAAAAGGTCAGGTCGAGGCCATCGGCTGCCGCTTCCAGGGCGGAGATGCGCCCGCTGGTGGCGATGGCGTCGAGATTCCAGGTACTGGCCAGGCCCAGGTTGATGGGGAAGATGGTGCGCATGCCGTGGATGACGTCATAGGCATAGAACAGCGGAATCTTCAGCCGGCTGTGCACGACCTGGTCCTGCATCTGGCGGATGTCGGGGCGGGTCACGGTGTTGAACATGGCGCCCACCTTGCCGGCGCGGATGTCCGCCATGATGGCTTCCTTGGGATAGTCCGGCCCGACGCTCACCAGGTTGAGCTGGCCGATCTTTTCCTCCAGGGTCATCTTCGCCAGCAGGGCGTCGACATAGGCGCGCGCCGGATCCTGGTTCTGCGCCGGGGCGAGGGTGGCGCTGACCGCCAGTCCCAGGCCGAGCATGAGTGCGGTGAGGCGTGGTGCGTTCAACATCGTCCCCAATTCCCTGTGCGTACTTTCTCGTTGTTCTTGAGCACCCTTGTGCCGAGGGGATTGTACAGCCGCGACGCCGGGAAGCGGAGCCGTTGACGGCCGGCGGCAAGGCCGGTCGTCAGGGGCGTGGGAGCGGGGGGCGAAGAGCTAGAAACGCGGCTTGCGGGTTTCCCAGTCCGGCTGGTACTTGCGCATCTGGCGCACGTCGTCGCGGCTGCGGATGTCGATGGCGAGGAATTGCTCGTGCAACTTGGCGAGCTGGTCCTGATCCAGCTCCACGCCCAGGCCGGGGGCGTCGCTGATTGCCACGCAGCCATTGCGGATCGGCAGCTTGCCGCCCTGGATGACCTCTTCGTCCTCTTCCTGCCAGGGATAGTGGGTGTCGCAGGCATAGGCCAGGTTGGGTACCGCGGCGGCCACGTGGGTCATGGCCATGAGGCTGATGCCCAGGTGCGAGTTGGAGTGCATGGAAACGCCCAGGCCGAAGGTGTCGCACATCCGCGCGAGGATCTGGGTGTCCCTGAGGCCACCCCAGTAGTGGTGGTCGGCGAGCACGATCTGCACGCTGTTCTGGGCCACGCTGCGGCGGAATTCGTCGAAGTCGGTGACCACCATGTTGGTGGCCAGGGGGATGCCGGTGCGCCGGTGCAGTTCGGCCATGCCGTCGAGGCCCGGGGTCGGATCCTCGTAGTACTGCAGGTCGTCCTTCAGCACCTCGGCGATGCGCAGGGACGTTTCCAGCGACCAGTTGCCGTTGGGGTCGATACGCAACGGCGCCTCGGGAAAGGCCTGGCGCAGCGCCTTGATGCAGGCCGCTTCGTGATCCGGGCCAAGCAGAGTGCCGGCCTTGAGCTTGATGCTCTGGAAGCCGTTCTCCTCGATCATCCGCGCCGCCTGGGCCACCACCTGCTCGGGGCTGATGGCTTCGCCCCAGCGATCGGGCTTGTAGGGCGCATCGATATGCTCGGCGTACTTGAGGAACAGGTAGGCGCTGAAGGGCACCTCGCGGCGGACCGCACCGCCCAGCAGCTCGACCAGGGGAATGCCCAGGGAGCGTGCCTGCAGATCGAGGAAGGCTACTTCGAAGGCGGAATAGGCGTTGGCCGCCTGCTTGCTCGGATGGGAGCCGGGTGCCAGCTCGGCACCGGCCACCACGCCACTGGCGAGGCTGGCGACGGTCGTCACCACCCGCGCACGCAGACCATTGAGGTCCCAGGCGGAGAGCCCGACCAGGCTGCTTTCCATGGCCTTGAGTACCGCCAGCACCGGGGCGTCGCCATAGCTCTCGCCGAGACCGATGTGGCCGTTGTCGCCTTCTACCTCGATGATGGATCTCAGCGCATAGGGTTCATGGATGCCGCTGGCGTTGAGCAGCGGGGCATCGCGAAAGGCGATGGGGGTGACGGTGATCCGTTTGATCTTCACGCTCAGACTCCTGGACTTGTCATTGTGGTGGTCTTTGTCAGTCATCGTATGACTAGCGGTCGGGATCTTCAACCGAAAGAAGTGCCAAGATCCTGATGGCATGACCGCATATCGCATCGGGGTTGCCCGCTCCGGGCGGGGCTGGATAAATAGCCAGCCGCCACCTCATTCGTCCGTTTCGCATGAAAGCTCCGCTCGAAGATCCCTTCTACTATCTGCACAACTTCCAGCGGGTACTGGACTGGGTCGCCCTGCGCTATCCCGACCTGCTCGACGACCGCGAGCAGGCCTTCATCGCCGCCTTCGCCGACCTGCCGCAGCCTTCGCGGGCCCTGCTGGTGCGCCTGGTGATGCGCAAGGGCGAGGTGTTCCGCGCCAGCAAGCTGGTCTATGGCGAGATCGGCTGCCCCCGCGCCGCGGCGACCCCCCTGGTGGGTCTCGGCTGGCTGCTGGCCGATCCGGAATTGCACCTGATCGAACTCTTCGCCCTGCTGCGCAAGGAAGAACTGCTCGGCTGTTTCGGCGCCCGCCTGCCCAAGGCCGGCCGCAAGGAAGACTGGCTGGCGCGCCTGGAAGCCGAACAGGCCACGCCCCTGGCCTTCAGCGGCTGGGCCGGCACCGTGCCCGAGCTGGTGGAGGAGGGCGTCTGGCGGCTGACGCTGATGGATCTCTGCGATCGCCTGCGTCTGCTGTTCTTTGGCAACCTGCACCAGGACTGGACCGACTTCGTGCTGGCCGACCTGGGAATCTTCCAGTACGAGACGGTGGCCTTCAGCGCCGAATCCCGCGCCTTCGGTCAGCGCCAGGAGGTGGATGCCTATCTGCACATCCAGCGCTGCCGGCAGGCGCTGCGCGACGGGCTGCCGGCCGCCGAGCTGCTGCCGCTGCTGCCCGCCGAGCGCTTCGCCAACACCTGGCTGGAGTTGCGCCGCGGCAAGCTGCTCCACGAACTGGCGCAGCACCACGAACGCCTCGGCGAACTGGCCCAGGCGCAGGCGCTCTACGCCGCCTCGGCGCATCCCGAGTCGCGCATCCGCGCCCTGCGCATGCTCGAACGGCTGGAGGACTGGTCCGCCGCCCAGGCGCTGGCGGAAGCCATTGTCGCCGCGCCGGCCCATGACGCCGAACGCCAGCAGGTGGCGCGCATCCTGCCGCGGCTGGTGCGCAAGCAGGGTGGGCCGCCCAACAGGCGCCGCCCGGCCAGTCCGGTGGAGCGCCTCGATTTCGAACTGGTCAACGACGGCCTGCGCCGGGTCGAGTGGCTGGTGCGCGAGCACCTGGGCCGCGACGAGGCGCCGGTGCACTATGTGGAAAACACCCTGCTCACCAGCCTGTTCGGGCTGCTGTGCTGGGACGCCATCTTCCTGGCCATCCCCGGCGCCTTCTTTCACCCCTATCAGCGCGAGCCGGCCGACCTGCGCCTGCCGGGCTTTCGCGAGCGACGGGCCGAGGCCTTCGCCACCTGCCTGGCGCGGCTGGACGACGGCTCCTATCCAGCGGTGATCCGCGAACGCTTCGCCAGCAAGCGCGGCCTGGCCTCGCCCTTCGTCGCCTGGGGCATCTTGAGCAGCGACTTGCTCGACCAGGCCCTGGCCTGCCTGCCGGCGCGTCATTTGCGGCTGTGCTTCGAGCGGCTGCTGGAAGATCCGGAAAACAATCGCACCGGCTTGCCCGACCTGATCCAGTTCTGGCCGGCGGACGGCCGCTACCGGATGATCGAGGTCAAGGGCCCCGGCGACCGCCTGCAGGACAACCAGCGCCGCTGGCTGGACTTCTTCGCCGCCCATGACATCCCGGTCAGCGTCTGCCACGTGCAGTGGCAGGTGGCCGCGACCTCCGCATGAGCTATCGCATCGCCGTTCGCGCCCTCTGCGAATTCACCGCCAAGGCCGGCGACCTGGATCTCAGGTTCACCCCGTCGCCCACCGCCCTGGAAGGCATCGAAGGCCACCAGCGGGTGGCGGCGCGGCGCGGTCCCGGCTATGAGTGCGAGGTCAGCCTGCAGGGCGATTTCGAGGATCTGCAGGTGCGTGGTCGCGCCGACGGCTTCGATGCCGCTGCCAATCGCCTGGAGGAGATCAAGACCCACAGGGGCAGCCTGGAACGCCAGCCGGGCAACCATCGCCACCTGCACTGGGCCCAGGCCAAGGTCTATGGGCATCTGCTCTGCCAGAGCCGCGCGCTGGCGGAGCTGACCCTGGCGCTGGTCTATTTCGATATCGGCACGGGCGCCGAGACCGTCTTCACCGAGCAGTGGACGGCCGCGGACCTGGCCGCGCATTTCGAGCTGCAGTGTTCGCACTTTCTCGCCTGGGCGCGCCAGGAACTGGCCCATCGCGCCGCGCGCGATACGGCGCTGGCGACCCTGGCCTTTCCCCATCCCGACTTTCGCCACGGCCAGCGGCTCCTGGCGGAGGCCGTCTACAAGGCCGCCAGCGTCGGCTGCTGCCTGCTGGCCCAGGCGCCCACCGGCATCGGCAAGACGGTGGGCACCCTGTTCCCGCTGCTCAAGGCCATGCCGCGGCAGAACCTGGACCGGCTGTTCTTCCTGGCCGCCAAGACCCCTGGCCGCGCCCTGGCCCTGCACGGTCTCGATACCCTGGACGCGCCGGTGCGGGTGCTGGAGCTGGTGGCGCGGGACAAGGCCTGCGAGCACCCGGAGCTGGCCTGCCATGGCGAGTCCTGTCCGCTGGCCCGTGGCTTCTATGACCGGCTGCCGGCCGCGCGCACCGCGGCCCTGGCCGAACCCACGCAACTGACCCGGGCACGGGTGCGGGAGACGGCCCTGGCCCATCAGGTCTGCCCCTACTACCTGGCCCAGGAACTGGCGCGCTGGAGCGACGTGGTGGTGGGCGACTACAACTACTATTTCGACGGCAGCGCCATGCTCCATGCCCTGGCCCAGACCCAGGAGTGGCGGGTCGGGGTGCTGGTGGACGAAGCCCACAACCTGCTCGACCGCGCCCGTGGCATGTACAGCGCCAGTCTCGACCAGCGTCGCCTGGCGGCGGGCAAGGCGGTGGCGCCGCCGGCCATCGCCAAGGGCTTGCAGACGCTCAATCGCGAATGGAATCGCCTGCACAAGGAACAGCAGGTCGACTACCAGGTGCAGGCGGAATTGCCCGCTGCCTTCCTGACCGCCCTGCAACGGGTGGTGGGTCTGCTCACCGAGCATTTCGGCGAATCCGGGCAGCCACCGGCGCCGGAGCTGCAGACGCTGTTCTTCGACCTGCTGCAGTTCATGCGCCTGGGCGAGACCTTTGGCGATCACTCGCTGTTCGACGTCACCCTGCTCAAGGGCCGCGGCAAGGCGCAGTCGCAACTCAATCTGCGCAACCTGGTGCCGGCGCCCTTCGTCGGTCCGCGGCTGGCGGCGGCGCACAGCTGCACCCTGTTCTCGGCCACCCTGATTCCCCAGCATTTTCACCGCGACCTGCTCGGGGTCCCGGCCGGCAGTGCCTGGGTCGATGTCGCCTCGCCCTTCGCCGCCGAGCAGCTGGAGGTGCGCCTGGTGCGGCTCTCCACCCGCTACGCCGACCGCGCCGCCTCCCGCGCACCCATCGCCGCCCTGATCGCCGGTCGCTATCGCCAGCGACCGGGCAACTACCTGGCCTTCTTCAGCAGCTTCGACTACCTCGACCAGGTGGCCGAGGCCCTCGCCGAACTGGACCCCGACGTGCCCCAGTGGCGCCAGTCCCGCGGCATGGACGAGGCCGCGCGCCAGGCCTTTCTCGAGCGCTTCCAGGCCGACGGCCGCGGCATCGGTTTCGCCGTGCTCGGCGGCAGCTTCGGCGAGGGCATCGACCTTCCCGGTGACCGCCTGATCGGCGCCTTCGTCGCCACCCTGGGCCTGCCCCAGCTCAATCCGGTCAATGAACAGCTGCGCCAGCGCCTGCAGCGGCGTTTCGGCGACGGCTATCGCTACGCCTACCTCTATCCGGGCCTGCAAAAGGTCATCCAGGCCGCCGGCCGGGTGATCCGCACCGTGCAGGACCGCGGCTGCCTCTACCTCATCGACGACCGATTCACCCAGCCCGAGGTCAGGGCGCTGCTGCCGACCTGGTGGCAGGTGGAGGAGGGCGCGGTGCCCACGGGCGAACCTGCGCCCGCTTGAAGGCTACCGTGGTCATGGCCGCCCGCCGATGCAACTGATCCTATGGCACTCCGGTGTTTTGTTGATCGCGGCCATGGGCCGCTCCTACGATTACATCGAGCCTGTAGGAGCAACTGCCTTAGCCGTTATAGGGGTGCACCAGTTGTAGAGCCGTAGCGTGGAAAACGGCGCAGCCTTTTCCACTGGGGACTTCGTGGCGAGGGCGCCCCCACCCCAACCCTCTCCCGAGGGGAGAGGGAGCCATCCACGCAGGCGGTCATCTCCATCATCGAGCCTGTAGGAGCGGCCCATGGCCGCGATCACCGTACAGCCGTCGCTTAGGCCTCCGGCGTCTCCTCGCAAAACCTCAATCTGTTGCCAAAGGGATCGGCGATCTCCATCACCAGGCCCCAGGGCAAGGCCTCGATGCCCGGGCGGGCGAAGGCATAGTTCCTGGCCAGCAACTCGGCCTGGAAGGCGCGGATGCCGGTCATTCGGACGAAGACCGTCGAGCCCGGGCAGGCGTCGCCGTGGTGACCGGACAGGTGGAGGCGCAGGCCGGCGCGCTCGACTTCGGCGTAGAGCGGCAATCCCGGCTCGAAGCGATGCTCCCAGACCAGGCGGAAACCCAGGAAGTGGCAGTAGAATTCACGCGCCTTTTCGTCATCGAAGATGCGCAGGATGGGGCTGGGTTGCCCGAAGGTGATGGCGGCATTGGCCATGAGTGGTCTCCAGGGGCGCGAGAGGAATGTCGATGATGCCCATTCCACCGCGTCCGGCAACCCGAAGTGTGATCCGGAAAGCTTTGGTAACCGCTCTGGCAGGCCAGAGCGTGCGCTAGGCGGCAGTTCACCGGTGCGATGGCGAACCTATCCGGGTATCGTGCATTCTTTTCCTTTCTGGCGGTTCGGCTGGACCGAATCTTTCATCCTTTGTGACCAAGGTTGATCCATGCAGCGTAGACACCTGCTCAAAGCGTCCCTGGCCCTGGCGGCCTACACCGGCATTCCCTCCACCGGGCTGTTCGCCCTCCAGGCCTTTGCCAATCCGGCCAATGGCGATGGCCAGGCCTTCGATTTCGACTGGCTCAAGCAGCACGCCAAGGAGCTGGCCGGCCAGGCCTACCAGCCCACCGCCCAGAAACTGCCCGACACCCTGGCGAACATGACGCCCCAGCAGTTCAATGCCATCGGCTACGATGCCCAGCATTCGCTCTGGCACGACCTCAAGGGCCAACTGGACATACAGTTCTTCCATGTCGGCATGGGCTTCAAGACGCCGGTACGGATGTATTCGGTGGACCCCAAGACCAACGAGGCCAAGGAAGTCCACTTCCGCCCCGAGTTGTTCAACTACAACGACAGCGGCGTCGACAAGAGCCAGCTCAAGGGCGACCTGGGCTTTGCCGGCTTCAAGCTGTTCAAGGCGCCGCACCTGGCCCAGTACGACATCGTCTCCTTCCTCGGCGCCAGCTACTTCCGCGCCGTGGACAAGACCCGCCAGTACGGCCTCTCGGCCCGCGGCCTGGCCATCGACACCTATGCCGATCGGCCCGAGGAATTCCCCGACTTCACCAAGTTCTGGTTCGTCACCCCGAACAAGAACAGCACCCGTTTCGTGGTCTATGCGCTGCTGGATTCGCCCAGCGCCACCGGGGCCTATCGCTTCGACATCGACTGCCTGAACGACCGGGTGGTGATGGACGTGGACGCCAACGTCAACGCCCGCCGCGACATCAAGCAGCTGGGCATCGCGCCCATGACCAGCATGTTCGGCTGCGGCACCCACGAGCGCCAGACCTGCAATACCTACCATCCGCAGATCCACGACTCCGACCGCCTGGCCATGTGGAAGGGCAACGGCGAGTGGATCTGCCGCCCGCTGAACAATCCGCCCAAGCTGCAGTTCAACGCCTTCAAGGACGACAGTCCCAAGGGCTTCGGCCTGGTGCAGACCGATCACGAATTCGAAAGCTACCAGGACGTCATGGTCCGCTACGATCGCCGGCCGAGTCTGTGGGTCGAGCCCACCTCCGCCTGGGGCGAGGGTGCCATCCAGCTGCTGGAGATCCCCACCACCGGCGAGACCCTGGACAACATCGTGGCCTTCTGGGCGCCGGCCGAAACCATCACCGCCGGCAAGTCGCTGCACTATGGCTACAAGCTGCACTGGAGTGCGCTGCCGCCGGTAAGCACGCCGCTGGCGCGGGTCAATGCCACCCGCTCCGGGATCGGCGGCTTCCCCGAGGGCTGGGCGCCTGGTGAGCACTGGCCCAAGGTCTGGGCACGGCGCTTCGCCATCGATTTCAACGGCGGCGGTCTGTCGTTCCTGCCCGAGGGTACCGGCATCGAGCCGGTGGTGACCGTCACCGACGGCAAGGTGCAGGATTTCCACGTGCTCAAGATCGACGAGATCGGCGGCTACCGGGTGATCTTCGACTGGTACCCCACCAGCGACAAGGCCGATCCGGTGCAGATGCGCGCCTTCATCCGCACCCAGGACCGCGCCCTGAGCGAAACCTGGCTGTACCAGTACTTCCCGCCGGCCGCCGACCAGCGCCGTTATCCGGACTGGAAGCAGTCCTAAGCGACGGCTGGGAAAAAGCCGCTGTGCCTCTCCGGCACAGCGGCTTTTTTATGCCCGGAGCAAGGGCGCAGGGCCTGACAGGTCGCGGTGATCAGTCGGCCAGCACCACCTGATTGCGCCCTGCGCGCTTGGCCCGGTAGAGGGCCGCATCGGCCAGGCCGTAGGCGAGCTCGAAGTCGGTGCCCGGCTGGTTGATGCTGAGGCCGAAGCTGGCCGTCACCGGCGCCGTGCCGGTCGCCTCCCGGGCGATGCGCAGGCGCAGGCATTCGGTCATGGCCAGGGCCTCGTCCCGTGCCAGGGTCGGCAGCAGCACGGTGAATTCCTCGCCGCCCACCCGACCGACGATGGCCGGCGCCTGGACCAGCTCCTGCAGGCAGCGGGCGATGGCCTGGATCACTCGATCGCCGGCGGGATGGCCGAAGTCGTCGTTGATGCGTTTGAAGTGATCGATGTCCAGCACGATCATGGCGCCGCCCCGCTGTCGCAGCGCCTGGCCGGCCTGGTCGATCACCGCGCCGCGATTGAGCATCCCGGTGAGGGCGTCGTGGGTGGCGCGGTATTCCAGCTGCTGGCTGAGGGTCTGCAACTGCTGGTTGAGGGCGTTCATCTCGCGTTCGGCGCGATCGCTGCGGGCAATCAGCCGGCGGGTCTCGCGCATCAGGCGTTCGAAATGCAGCGTCAGGTCGCCCAGGGCGGCGCGGTAGCGTTCGGCATCGGCGTCGTCGGCCACATAGAGGGCGCGCGCCGCCTGCAGCACCCCGGCTTCCTGCTCGAACAGGTCGGGACCCGCTTCAACCGGGCTGCAGCGCCTGACGCTGGCGGTCATGCCGGCAGCTCGGGATGCTCGACGAACGTCAGCGCCTGGAAGTCCAGTCGCAGCTCTTCGCCGAATTCCTGGATGGTCTCGTCCTCGGCATCGTAGTACCAGTGCAACTCCACCTGGTTGCCGGCCTGGGCCGCCTGGTCCAGGGCGTCGAACAGGGTGAACAGCATCTTGGTGCTGGAGCTGTTGAAGTAGGCCAGGGCTACGTGCACCCGGATGTTGGCGTCCTGGCACTGGTCGAGATAGGCCCGCAGCGACTCGATCACCGGCAGGTAGAAGGCCGCGGCGTTTTCCGGAAAGGATTCGCCCTTGAGCCAGAGTTCGTCCTCGGCAAAACGGAAGTCCACTTCCGGAGAGGTGGCGGTGGGCGCGATGAACACGGTGTCCATACGAGGTCGGAGTCCCATGTCAGATGATGGCTTTTAGGCAGAACAGGGTGGTGCCCGGCGTCTGCGTGGAGGGATGGAAGGCGAATTCCAGGGGTGCGCTGGCATCGCGCGCCATGGTCAGGAAGCCGAGGCCGGCGCCCTTGCTGTCGGCCGGGGTCTCGGCGCGCAGGGATTCGCGATAGGCCTGCTTGATCTGCTCCAGGGACATGCTGCACAGCGGCTCGAGCCGTGCGCGCAGGGCGTCCACCTTGTCGCTGACGATGGGATTGGCACAGAGCATCTGGTAGTTGCCGTCCTGGCGGGTGATACAGACCGAACCCTGACCCAGCTTGGCGTCCGCCAGGGCGTCCGGGGGCAGGGCATCGGCGGAATAGTGCAGGACGTTCTGTGACAGTTCGATGAACGAGGAAAACAGCTTGCGCCGGGTGGCGCTGCTGATCCCTTCGAATTCCAGTTGCAGCTTCACCACCTCGGCCATGGCGGCGACGATGCCATGGGAGAAATAGCCACGGTGATAGAAGATCACGTGCTGCTGCTGGGCGATTTCGAGAAAGGCGCCGTTCGCGGGAAAGGAAGCGGTCATGTCGGTCAGGCCACGCGGATGCAGAGAAAGGTGAGGTCATCGCGACGCAGTTCGTCGCCCTGCCAGCGGGCGAGGTCCGCGCTGAGCTGTGCGCAGAAGGCCGCGGTGGGCGCCGTGCGCGACTCGCTCAGCCGGGCCAGGGCGCGGCGCTTGCCGAAGGAGGTGCGCCGCGGACCGCCGATCTGGTCGATCAGGCCATCGGTGGTGGCGAACAGCAGGCTGCCCGGTTGCAGCGGCAGGGTGGTGGCCGGCCAGCACTGGTCGAGCGGGCTGTCGGCGTAGCCGATGCCCAGGCGCAGCGGCGCCAGGGTCAGGACCTCCGCGGCGTCGGGTGCCAGGAGGTGGAGGGGCATGCGGGCGCCGGCGTAGGTCAGGCTGTGGCTGTGTCTATCCACCCAGAAACAGGCCAGGTCCAGGCCGTCGTTGGATTCGGAGATGCCGCCGGACTGTCCCAGCATCGCCTTGACGCTGCCGTTGATCGCCGCCAGCAGCGCCGAGGGATCGCGCGGTCCCAGCTGTTGCAGGGCCTGGGTCAGGGACGCCGAGGCGATCAGGGTCATGAAGGCGCCGGGCACGCCGTGGCCGGTGCAGTCGGCGATGGCGCCGAACCAGCCGTCCTCGTGCTGGGCGAAGTGATAGAAGTCGCCGCCGACCACGTCGCGCGGCTGCCAGACCAGGGTGGCGTCCTGCTCCATCACCGCCAGGGCCTCGCGCGAGCTGCGCAGCATGGCGCGCTGGATGACGCTGGCATACTCGATGCTGTGCATGATCTGGCGATTCTTCTCGGCCTGCAGGTCCGCGACCATGCGCATCAGCTGCACACCCAGGCCGAGTCCGACGAAGCGACCCTCGCGGGTGACGATGAAGCCGTCGGCCAGGGCCTTTTCGCCCACCTCGACGGTGCGCCGGGTCAGCTCCTCGATGGACAGGGCGGCGTCCACCACCAGCGGCTCCTTGTCCATGAAGGCGATGCAGCTCTTGCGATCGTAGACTTCGCGGTGATACGGCTTGCTCATCTGCGAGAGAAAGATGTCGCGGTTGATCAGCCCGATCGGCCGGTCGTGCTCGATCACCGCGAGACTGGTGATCTCGCGGCGCTCGTTGAACAGCTCCATGACCATGGCGTTGGTGTGCTCGGCCTCGACCGCGGGCCACTGGGTGCAGAGGTCGAGGGCGCAGCCCTGGCTGGGACGGGAAGAGGTACGCGAGGAGGACAGGGGAGCGGACGACATCGATACGAATCCGTTCTCGGAAGGTCGATGCAGCCTAGGGGCTCCGTATTGAGCTTTGATGACAGAAGCTGGCCAGACGCCAGCACGGAGTGGCGCCCGGTCAGGGGGATGGCGTCAGCCGGTCAGGATGCCCAGGGCGGCGCGGGTGAAGGGCGGGGGTGGCACGGCGTTGAGCACCGCACCCTGCAGCTGCAGACCGCTGTGGGCGAACTGGCGCTGGGTCGCCTCGATTTCCTTGGCGGTGTTGCAACCGTAGCGCGACACCAGCAGGCAGGTGCCGGCCTGGGCGGCCAGCAGCACGGCATCGGTCACCGCCAGCACCGGCGGGGTGTCGAGGATGACCAACTCGTAGTCCTGCTGCAGACCGCGCAGCAGTTCGGTACAGCGCGCACTCATCAGCAATTCGGCCGGATTCGGCGGACGGATGCCCCCCACCAGGCAGTCCAGGCCGGGTATCGCCGAGGGCTGGATCGCCTGCTCGGGCGTCGCCAGTCCCGCCAGCACCTCGGCGAGGCCCGGGCGGCGGGCCAGCTGCAGGCGCCGGTGCAGGCGCCCGCGCCGCAGGTCGGCATCCACCAGCAGCACCCGCGTTCCACCTTCGGCCAACACCCGCGCCAGTTGCACGGCCACCGATGACTTGCCGGCGGCGGGGCTGGCACTGGTGATCAGCAGCAGATCGTTGCGCGCCTCGGTACGGGCGAAGGCCAGGCTGGTCCGCAGGATCCGCAGGGCTTCCTGGTAGCCACTGTCGAGCGAGGTCTGCAGCGGCCCGCCGACCTGGCGACTCGACGCCAGCGGCAGTTGCGCCAGCACCGGCAGGCCGAGGTCTTCCAGGCCCTCGGCGTCTTCGATACCGCGCTCGAGACTGGCGCGCAGATAGACCCAGGCGGCACCGGCCAGGCAGCCGAAGAGCAGGGCGCTGAGGATCAGCAGGGGCTTCTTGGGATAGACCGGGGCGATCTGGGTGTAGGCGCTGTCGATGATGCGCACATCGCTCACCGTGCCGGCGCGCACCACCGACAATTCCTGGATGCGCTTGCTGATCAGTGCATAGACCTTGTCCGCCGCCTCCACGTCGCGCTGCAGGCGCAGCACCTCCTGCTGGGTCTGCGGCAACTTGGCCAGGCGCTGCTGCAGGGCCTGACGCTCGCCGTTGAGCACCTGGCGGCGCGCCAGCAGGCCCTGGTAGAGCGGATGGGTGGGAGTGAAGCGCAGGGCCAGGCCCAGGCGCTCCATTTCCAGGGCCGATAGCTGGGCGTCGAGCTCCACCGCCTGGTTCAGCAGGCTGCGTCCCTCCGCGCCGATGGCGATGGAGCCCCGTTGCCGCTGGTAGCGGTCCAGGGCCTGGCGACCTGCAGTCAGGCGCTGGTTCACCTGCGGCAGTTCCTGGCGCAGGAAGGCCAGCTGCTGGGTGGATTCATCGGCGTTGCGGGTCACGTCCTGGCGCACATAGGCCTCGGTGATGCCGCGCAGGATGCGTTGCGCCCTGAGCGGATCGGTGTCCTGCAGCTGGATCGAGAGGATGCCCGAGCGCTTGCCGCGCTCGCTGACCATGAGCCGTTCCTGCAGCGCCTGGATGGTCACGCCACGACGCTGCTTGACCAGGATGAATTCGGTGCCCGGATAGGCGTGCAGCTGGGCGATGTCCAGGCGCAGCTCGCCGGCGCTGGCCGGCTCGCCCAGCCGACCCTCCAGCAGCCGCTTGCCCTGGGCATCGCTCAGCAGGAAGCGATCCGGGGCCTCGGCGGTGAGGGTGAGTGGCTGGCCATAGAGGGCATCGGGCACGCTCAGGCTGGCGATGGTCAGCTGCTCGCCGCCCCAGCCGAACTGCTTGAGGCCGAACAGCGGCGGGGCGACGGCCTCACCGGCTCGCTCGTGACGCCGGGCCAGCCAGTCGCCCAGCAGCGGCAGGCGCCGCGGGGTGACGCTCAGGTCCAGGCCCTCGGCGTCCACGACCTCGCCGACCACCCGCCGCGAGGTGAGCAGCTGCATTTCGGTGATGGCTTCCGGCGGTGGCATGGGCCGGCCATTGTCAGATTCGTCCAGACGCACGATGCCGCGCTGGTATTCGATCTGCACCGTCGCCACCGCCTGATAGCGCGGCGCGGCCAGCTGGGTATAGGCCACGCCCAGCAGGGTGCAGAGGGCGATGCAGACGAGCAGGCTGCGGCGATGGCGCCAGAGTGCGGCGCAGTAGCGGGCGAAGCCGATGTCCGCCGCCTGGGTGGCAGCGGGTAGCGAGTGATGCGACTGGTCCATGCAGGAGCGGGCCTTGGGCAGGTACGGAGGAGGACAGCCGTCGCGGCCGCGCGCTGTCGAGGAGACACCGCGCGGCGAACCGGGGGCGAAATCGTCACGCCAGGCAGGGCACAGCTTGGAACACCAGGTGCTGGATCAGGGATCCGCACCTTGTCGGCTGGAGTGCTGCGTCGACTCTAAGCGAAAGCAAAAGCCAAAAATGTGACACTCCATGCAGAACGTGACAGATGCCCGCTTGGCAGTCTCAAGGTGCTAAGGCAGTCTTCTTCGCGACCTGTCGTGTCTCCGGACGACAAGCCCTGGCTCGCGCCGGGTTTTCCGGAGCCGCTGGTGCCCTGCCGAGGCTGGCGGGCGCACCCGGGTATCAGATGCAAACGCCGCTGCCTCCCGGCAACGGCGTGTTCCTGACGGCTTCTTGAATGTAGTCAGCGGTTGAAGCCCGGTTACCCGCCCATGCGCCGCTTGGCCTGCGTGGGCGGTCTTGCACCGGCTGTACCAGGCCTGCGGAAGATGGCGCCTGGTTCTTCACTGCCCTGGACGGCGTTCTCGACTGCATGGCTGTCAGGAGACAGGACAATGAGCGTGGTATCTGACGTTACCCATCCCGGGGTCCGGGTGGGACGGTGGCCGTTCTGGCTGGGCGGTCTGGCGGTCGGCCTGCTGTTATTGCTGGCCCTGCTGTGGCGCCTGCCGGATTTCCGCGACGGCACCGGGGCGCAGAATCTCGAAGCCAGCTATCACGTCCTGCTCAGCCTCAATGCCCTGGACGAGTCCGGCGTGGCCCGGCACTGGTGGTTGCCCACGGTGACCCTGGGTGGCAGTCACGACAAGCAGGTGTCCTGGGGCGCGACCATTCCCACCCACAGCGGCGACTATGTCTACACCAGCTTCAGCAGCTACGGCTTCCTCGCGCCCTATTTCGGTCTCAAGGCCGCGGGTCTGACGCCTTCGCTGCACAGCCTCGCGCTGTTCAACGCCGCCCTTGGCGCCCTGACCGCGCTATTGCTGTTCCGCCTGCTCTACCTGGTGCTGCGCAGCCATGGCGCCAGCCGCGGCCTGGCCGCCACGAGCGCGGTGCTGGGCTGCCTGATCGCGATCTTCAGCCGCGAGGCGCTGCTCTCCCAGGGCCTGCTCTACTGGGTGCAGAGTTTCTACCAGGTGCTGCTGCTGGCCAGTCTGCTGACCTTCTTCCACTACCTGCGGGCGCCGGCTGGCCAGCGCAATCGCCTGGGCTGGCTGCTGGCCGGCCTGGTCTGCTTCGGCGCCCTGACCGAATGGACCGGCTACGTCTTTGGCGGTGGGCTGGTCGCGCTGTTCTGGTTGCAGCACCGGCACCTGCCGGAAGGCCGGCGGATGGCCTGGCGCCTGGCCTTCGCCACGGCGCTGGCCGGCCTGCTGGTGCTGCTGCACTACAGCCTGGCGGCGGGCCTGTTGCCGACGCTCAAGGCCTTTGCCCGGCGCTTTCTCGCCCGCAGTCCGAACAATGCCCACCTGGCCGATTTCTTCACCGGCTACGGACTGTCCTTCGGCCTGTTCCTGGCCGCGGTGGCCATCGCCCTGGGGGTGCTGCTCTGGAAACGCAAGTCGCTGAACTGGCCGCGCAGCACCGCGCTGCTGCTGATCGCCGCCAGCGTGCCGCTGCTGGAGAATCTGCTGCTGCTGCAGCACGCCACCCAATTTTCCTTCGATCGCCTCAAGTTCATCTTTCCCGCCGCGCTGCTGCTCGGCCTGGCCTTCCTGGCCCTGAAGACCCCAGGGCGTGCGGTGCTCGCCGTGGTGCTGGTGGCCGCGGCCCTGCAGAACGGCCAGACCTATCGCCAGGACCTCGCCGGCTATGCCGGCTGGGGCGCCATCGACCGGCAGAACCAGGCGCTGGTGAGCCTGGTGAAAGGCCAGGTCGCGCTGGACTGCACCCTCATCGCCACCGACATGACGGTGCGCGGCTACGCCAACCTGCTGTTCCACCGCAGCATCCACGAATTGCAGCGCCAGCCGCTGGACTACCACGGCGAGCCGGGCGCCTGCGGCGGGCTCTATCTGGAAGGCCGGGAATTCCGCGTCGACCTGCCGGAATACACCCGCGCCCGCCTGAGTCTGGCGGACGGCCGCCAGCTGACCTACGCCAAGGTCGAGGGTGACTGGCGCCTGCAATGAACGCCCTATCCATGAACACGCTGCGAGGAAACCGGGCATGCCGGGTACGCTGATCAATCGACTGAGTTTTCTGGCCCTGGGTGGCCTGATGGTCCTGCAGTTCGGCGTCTTCGAACAGAGTCCGACCAACCCGGTGGGCATCCGCTACGTGGGCGAGCTGTACCTGGCGATCTGCCTGGGTTTCTTCGCGCTCTTCACCCTGAGCACCTGGCATCGGCCGCAGCGCGACTACCGGCTGCTGATGGGCTTCTGCCTGTTTTCCACGGCGATGTTCGTCGGCCTGCCGGCGGTGTTCGCCCAGCTGTTCTGGGGCCAGCCGCTGGTCTACGGCCTCATCGAGGAGCGGCGCGTGCTCTACTGCTTCAGCGCCTTCCTGGTCCTGTACCTGGCCAAGCGACTGAATGCCGTGCAGTTCGAGAATCTGATCATCCTTGTCGGACTGCTCTCGGCACTGCTGTGCTGGCTGTCCTACTTCAAGATGCTGCCGGACCTGCGCGACGAGGTGAAGGACCTCAGCCGCCCCGGACGGGCCTCCACGGGGGCGGGCGCCATCTTCTTCGGCTACTTCATCTGCATCTACTTCGCCGGTCGCGGGCGTTCCTTCATCGACGGGCAGTTGCGGCCCAAGTTGAGGCACGGCCTGCTGGCGCTGTTCTTCCTGGCGACCATCGTGGTGGTGTTGCAGACCCGCCAGCTGATCGTGGTCTGCCTGGTGTTCACCATCCTCGCCCTGCGCGCGCGCCTGGTCGGACCGGCGCTGTTCGGCGCCATCATCATCGCGCCGCTGATCCTCTATCCACACCTGCTGGAAACCCTCGGCTTCAACCTGGATTTCTATGCGCGCTCGGTGCAGGAAGGCCCCACCGACAACGTCCGGGAAACCACCATTTCCCAGATCATCAACCACCTGCAGCTGTACAACGGCCTGCCCAGCGGCAGCCTCAGCCTGATGTGGAACGATGGCTTCAAGCCGATCTTCGGCGACTACTTCTTCCTCTCCGATGTCGGCATCTTCGGCACCGTGTTCCGCTTCGGCTTCCTGTCGATCCTGGTGATTCCCATCGGCCTGGCGGTCCACTACCTGGTGGCGCGCAAGCTGAGCCGCGACCTGGAATTCACCCTGGCGGTGTTTCTCGCCTTCATGACCATCTGGCCGCTGCAGGGATTGTTCGAATACCAGGGCACCGCGGCCCTGCTCTTTGTCATGCAGGCGCTGAAGACCTACCACGGCGCGCCCCAGTACGGGGTGGTGAGCCTGCCGGAGCGACCGGGGGCGCTGCCGCCCGGTCGCCAGGTCCTGCCGGTCTAGCAGCCGGTCAGGCGTTCGACGCGGCGTTCGCCGGGAAAGAAGAGGGGACGCAAGCGCACGCCCAGGCTGTTGCCGAAAAAGGCGGCCACCAGCCACAGCCAGCCATGCAGGCTGCCCGAGGCGATGCCGCTGAAGTAGGCGCCGATGTTGCAGCCATAGGCCAGCCGCGCGCCGTAGCCCAGCAGCAGGCCACCGAGCACCGCCGCCACCAGCGACCGCGCGGGGATGCGCAGGCTGGGGGCGAAGCGCCCGGCGAGGCCCGCGGCGGCCAGGGCGCCCAGCATGATGCCGAGATTCATCACGCTGGTGACGTCGAACCAGAAGGGCTCGGCCAGCGCCCGGGCATTGGCCGGTTGCTGCCAGAAGGCCCAGGCGGAGACGTCCAGCCCGAGCAGACCGGCACCCTTGGCGCCCCAGAGGGCGAAGGCCGAGGTGACGCCCCAGGGGCGACCGGCCAGGGCCAGGGTGACGAAGTTCAGTATCGCCAGGGCGATGGCGCCCCAGACCAGCGGCCAGTTGCCGCGCAGCAGGCGTGCCGCGCCCTGGTGTTCGCCGGGGACCGTGGCTTCCAGTCTGCCGTGGCGACGGCGCTCCAGCACCACCGAGATCCAGGCGATCAGGGCGAAGGCCGCCAGGCTGACCAGGATGCCGGGCAGCACGCCCAGGCTGGTCACCAGGGAGGTGGGCGGCAGGCTGGGCAGGGCGAACCACCAGCCCAGGTGCTGGGTGGCGATCAGCGAACCGATGACGAAGAACAGCAGGGTCACCAGCATCCGCGCATTGCCGCCGCCGGCGGTGAACAGGGTGCCGGAGGCGCAGCCACCGCCCAGTTGCATGCCGATGCCGAACAGAAAGGCGCCGATCACCACCGAGGTGGACAGCGGCGAGACATTGCCGCGCACCGCCTCGCCGAACAGACTGCCGGCGCCGAGGGCGGGAAAGAACAGCAGCACCGCCAGGGCCAGCATCACCATCTGGGCGCGCAGGCCGGCACCGCGACGGTCGAGGATGAACACCCGCCAGGCCGAGGTGAAGCCGAAGGCGGCGTGGTAGAGGGTCAGGCCCAGGGCGCCGCCGAGCAGTAGCAGCAGGGCCTGACGACCGCCCACGGCCTGGTTGAGAAAGACCATGCCCACGGCCAGCAGGCAGGTCGCCCACAGGGCCGCCCATGGCAGGCGAGGAGAGGAGAGCGTAGAGGTCTGCTGCATCATGGTTCCGGTAGCTTCGAACTAAAGTCCGACTATTTTAGTGGGACTTGTTCGGGAATCCCAGCGGACATCCGCTGCTGGTTGAATGAAAAGGTTACATCGATATAACCAGAGGTTATTGGCCGGGCATTACAGCCATTTGCTCGGCGTTGTGGTCAAAGCGGCCAAAGGAATCTTCCGGAGTTACCGTGTCCGCTGCTGTCGCCCTGTCCGCTTCCGGTTTGCCCACCCTGTCGCGGCTGCGCGGCTGGACTGCCCTCGTCGCTGCACTGGTCCTGGCCGGTTGCAGCCTGACGCCGACCTCCCAGGGGCCCACGCGCTCGCCGGCCGAGGTGCGCGCCGAGTTGCTGCGGCTGTTGCCCGCCAGCGTGGCGGATCGGCAGGGCTGGGCCAGCGATATCCAGACCGCCTTCAGCGCCCAGGGTCTCGAGCCGTCGACGGACAACCTCTGCGCGGTGCTGGCGGTGGCGGAGCAGGAATCCACCTACCAGGCCGATCCGCCGGTGCCGGGGCTGGGGCGGATCGCCCGGGAGGAGATCGATAGACGCGCGGCGCGGGCCTATGTCCCCCAACTGCTGGTGCGCACCGCGCTCAACCTCAAGTCGCCCAGCGGCAAGACCTACGCCCAGCGCCTGGACAGTGCCCGTACCGAGCGCGAGCTGAGTCTGATCTTCGAGGACTTCATCGCCATGGTGCCCCTGGGCGGCCAGCTGTTCGGGCGCTTCAATCCGGTACGCACCGGCGGACCCATGCAGGTCAGCATCGACTTCGCCGAGGCCCATGCCCGCGGCTATCCCTATGACCGCGACGGGTCCATCCGCCACGAGGTGTTCAGCCGCCGGGGTGGTCTCTATTTCGGCACCGCGCACCTGCTCGGCTATCCGGCGGACTATTCCACGCCGCTGTATCGCTTCGCCGATTTCAACTCCGGCTGGTACGCCAGTCGCAATGCCGCCTTCCAGAGCGCGGTGAGCCAGGCTACGGGGGTGAAGCTGGCGCTGGATGGCGATCTGGTGGTGCCCGGCTCGCGCACCCAGGGCGAGACCGAGCGCGCGGTCAATCGCCTGGCGCCGGCCCTGGGCATGAGCGACATCGCCATCCGCCATGACCTGGAGGCGGGTGAGTCCGAGGACTTCGCCAAGACCGATCTCTATGCCAAGGTCTATGCCCTGGCCGAGCGCAAGGCCGGTCGCAGCCTGCCGCGCGCCATGCTGCCGGGCATCACCCTGGAAAGCCCCAAGATCACCCGGACCCTGACCACCGCCTGGTTCGCCCAGCGGGTGGAGGAACGTTGGCAGCGCTGCCGGGGCCGTGCCTCGCGCTGAGCGGGCAGGGGGCCGAACGGCGTTTTCCAGGTGACGAGGGTCGGGCCCGGGGATGGCAATTGGCCAGACTATTCGCCTACCATGGGGAGATGAAGCGGCCTCGCGCCGTGCGGTTCTGGTGTAGTCCCTAGAGGTCCAGATGACCGATATCCCCGGCTCCCGGTTGACGCTGATCGTCGACCAGCCCACCCCCACGGCCCGCCATCGGCTGCCGCCCCGCGAACAGGCCAAGGCCCTGCGCCTGCTGCGCACCCTGGGCCTCGAAGCCGATACCCCGCCGGAACTGGTGCTGGCCTGGCTGGAGCGCCGCGATGGCGGCTGCTCGCTGCCGGAAGCGGCGCGCCAGATCGGCCTGGGCAACTGGCTGGGGATCACCACCAGCCTGGCCGATCTCACCCAGAATCTGGCGCGCTTTGAAGCGGCCTACGCCCTGGACAGCGTGCTCGACTCCCTGAACGTCCTGGTCGAGCAATCGCCGCCGGAGTCCCGCTAGCCGCTAGAGGCCGGCACCGCGGATGTTGACGTAGAGGCTGTAGAGCGAGTGGGAGCCGGCCATGAACAGCCGGTTGCCTTCCGGGCCGCCAAAGCACAGGTTGGGGCAGCGTTCCGGCAGGTGGATGTGGCCCAGCGCCTTGCCGCTGGGATCGAACACCCGCACGCCATCGAGGGCTTCGGGCTTGGCCGCCGGCGCGCCACTGCTGCCCCAGCCGCACCAGAGATTGCCCGCCACGTCGCACTTGATGCCATCCAGGGCGCCGTATTCCAGCGCCTCGATGTGCTTGCGGCGCTCGCCCAGGCTGCCGTCGTCCTTGACCGTATAGGCCCACACCAGGCGATTGGGCTTGGCGCGGCCCTCGACCACATAGAGCAGCTTCTCGTCCGGCGAGAAGGCCAGGCCGTTGGGACCGTTGAGATCGCCGATCACCCGGGTCACCGCCAGACTCTCGCCGTCGATGCGATAGACCCCGTCGGGCTGCTCGGTCTTGACCCGATGGCCCTCGTAGTCGCTGTTGGCCTGGAACGGCGGATCGCTGAACCAGATGGAGCCGTCACCCTTGACCACCACGTCGTTGGGCGAGTTGAAGGGCTTGCCTTCGAAGTTATCGGCCAGCACCGTGAGGCGCCCGTCGTGCTCGGTGCGGGTGACCCGCCGGCCGAGACCGTGGGTGGTCGAGCCTTCACAGGCGATCAGCCGACCCTGACGGTCGCGGGTCAGGCCGTTGGCGAAATTCGACTGGGCGCGATAGGTGTCCAGCCGGCCGCTGACCTCATCCCAGCGCACGATGCGGTTGTTGGGGATGTCGCTCATCAGCAGGTAGTTGCCGTCGCCGATCCATACCGGCCCTTCGGCCCAGCGCAGACCGGTGGCCAGGCGCTCGACGCTGGCGTTGAACAGCCGCAATTCCAGGAAGCGGTCGTCGAGGATCTCGATCAGCGGATCGGGATAGCGTTGGCTCAGGGGTTCGGCGGCGCGGGCGAGGGTGGGTAGCGCGAGAGCCGCGCTGCAGACCAGGCCGCCCTGAAGCAGACGACGACGCGACAGCGGCCGGGCGAGCCCCGGGGAAGAGTCATGCATGGTGCAGGTCCTTGATTGTTATTGTTCAGACGAGGCTATGCGGATCGACCTGCGGCAGCAGACCAATCGTATGACATCATATGTCTTGTGACGCAGGGCGCCAACCCGGGATCCGCGCTACTCGGCGTCCAGCACCAGGCAGGTACGGCCACGGCCCTGGCGCTTGGCCTGATAGAGGCGCCGGTCGGCTTCGTGCAGAAAGCCTTCGAGGTCATTGGCGAGGCCACTGAAGACCCCAGCGCTGAACGACAGTGGCGGGGCGCCGGGGGCATAGGTCTGGGCGTGGCAGTAGCGGCGCAGCAGGTCCAGCGCCTGCAGCAGCTGCTCCGGGGGCAGGCGGCTGACCAGGGCGAATTCCTCGCCGCCGAGGCGGCCGGTCAGGTCCTGGGGCAGGGTGCGAGCCAGTGCCTGGGCAAAGACCACCAAGGCGCTGTCACCGCTGGCGTGGCCGTGCTCGTCGTTGATGCGCTTGAAGTGATCCAGGTCGAGCATGGCCACGCTCAGCGAGTGGCCCTCGCGTTCGGCCTGGCGGAACAGCTCTTGGGCCTGATCCTGGAAGGCGCGCCTGTTGCGCAGTCCGGTAAGGGAATCGTACTGGGCGGCATGGGTGAGGGCGCGCATGAGGTCCCGCCGCTCCAGGGTCGAGACCACCCGGCAGTTGAGCTCCTCGGGGCAGAAGGGCTTGCGCAGGAAATCGTCGGCGCCCTGCTTGATGAACTTGGCGCTGAGCGAGCCCTTTTCGTCGGCCGACAGGCCGATGATGCTGAGGTCGTGGCGGCGCAGCTTCTGCCGCAGCAGCTGCACCAGTTCGAAGCCGCTGAGACCGGGCATGCTGTGGTCCACCACCAGCAGATCGATGTCCGGCTGCTCCTGCAGCAGGCGCAGGGCCTCGTTGCCGTCGCAGGCGTCCAGCAGCTGGTAGCGGTGTGGCGTCAGCACGTGGCGGATGTAGTTGCGGGTGGCGTCGGAGTCCTCGGCGATGAGGATCTTGACCGCGGTGTTGCTGTCCAGCCGGCGCAGCAGCCGGAAGGCAAATTCGTAGGAGTACTGGCTTTCCTTGAGCACGTAGTCGACCACGCCCTTGGTCAGCAGATCATCGCGCCGGCGTTCGTCGTAGGAGCCGCTGAGAACGATGCAGGGCAGGCGATAGCGCAGCACCAGATCGACGCTTTCGCCATTGGGCGCATCGGGCAGGTTGAGGTCCACCAGGGCGGCAAAGAACAGATTGGCCGAGGTTTCCAGCATCAGCTCGGCTTCGGCCAGGGTGGCACAGAATACCGGCTCGAAATCGCGCTGCTGACGAAAGAGGTGCGCCAGAATCTTGAGGACCATGGGGCTGTCTTCGATGACCAGGATGGAGCGCACCGGTAACTCCTGCAGGACAAGGATCGGCCGAGAGCCGGCCTGGCGTCAGATGAAGCGATCATTCGCCTAGGCGTATCGGCCAAAGGATCGGCGACTTGAATGGTCGCCGATCCTTGGCGTTTCAGCTGTCCGGCAGGCCTTCCAGGGGGCGCTGCCGGGGCAGGCGCAGGGCGTCGTCGCGCGGCAGCGGACGGCTCAGCAGGTTGCCCTGTACCTTGTCCACCTGCAGTGCCTTGAGCGTCGCCAGTTCGGCGAGGGTTTCCACGCCCTCGGCGATCACCTCCTTGCGGGTCTCGCGGGCGAAGGCAATGATCGCCGAAGCCAGCGCCCGGCGTTCGGCGTCGCTGTCGATGTCACGGACCAGACTCATGTCCAGCTTGATCATGTCCGGCCGCAGCCTGAGGATGTGCCTCAGGCTCGAATAGCCGGCGCCGGCATCGTCGATGGCCAGGCGCACGCCCTGGGCCCGTAGCGGTTGCAGCTGGGCATGGAGGGCGGCGTAGTCGTCGACCTCGGCGTGCTCGGTGATTTCCAGCACCAGCCGGCCCGGCGGATTGCCCGCCAGCAGCGCGGGCAGGCGGCCGGCCAGGATGGTCTGCGGTGAACAGTTCATGGTCAGGTAGGTATCGTCCGGCAGGCTCTGCAACCCTTGCAGTGCATAGCGCATGGCGCTTTCTTCGAGTTCGTCGCCCAGGCCCACCGCCGTGGCCTCGGAAAACCACAGATCCGGACTGCGCTGCGGCGGGCAATGGAAGCGCGACAGGGATTCCCAGCCAGCGATACGCAGATCGGCGAGATGATAGATCGGCTGGTAGACGATGCTGGGTTGGTGGGCGGCCACCGCCCCCTGGATGCGCTCGCGCATCTCCACCTGGCCGCGGCGGCTGGAGACGTCCAGGCTGAGGCGATCGGCCACCAGCTCGGCGAAGGTCCGCACCAGTTCCAGGTCTCGGGGACTGAGGGTTGGATCGGGCTGGTACTTGAAGCAGCAGAAGGTGCCATAGAGCTCGCCGTCGTTGAGTCGCACGGGCACGCTCAGGTGCGCGCCGATGGGCACGGCGCGGGTCTCCGGAATCAGCCGGGTGGCGCCGACGGCCCGGGTGTCGGGGATGAGTTCGGGGAGATGGCCGGTGACCACCTGCTGGCAATAGCCCTGGCTGAGCGGCAGGGCATCGCCGGCCTTGATCGGCGCATCGGGCACGGCATCGACATTGCGAAAGACCCGGTCCTGCTGGCGAAATTCGGCCAGGAAGGCCACGTCCATGTTCAGATGGGTACGCAGCGCGTGCAGCACCTTGTCGATGCAGCCCTGGCTGCTCAGGTTGCCGGTATCCAGGCCAACCACGTCCAACAACTCGGTACCTGATTCCCTCATGTCCTCACTCCCGGGAAACTGCGACCTGAACCAGTGTAGAGCCTGGAATGAATTTGTCAGTCAAATGACCTCATCCGTTCGGCTTAACCCTGTTCGGCGTACCAGGCCTCGAAGGCGGGCAGGGCCATGGGGCGGGCCAGCAGATAGCCCTGAACCTCGTCGCAGCCGGCTTCCTGCAGGAAGGCCAATACCTCTGGCGTCTCTATCCCCTCGGCAACGCTGCGATAGCCGAGTTTGCCGATCAGCGCCAGCAGCGCCCTGACCACCTCCTGCTTGCGCGGATCCTGGGGCAGGTCGTGGATCAGCGAGCGGTCGAGCTTGACGCTGGTGACCGGCAATTCGTAGAGATAGGCGAAGTTGCTGTAGCCGCTGCCGAAGTCGTCGATGGCGATCTCCACACCCAGCTCGCGCAGGGCATGCAGCTGGGCGATGGCCTCCGGATTGCGTCTGAGCCATTCGCCTTCGGTGATCTCCACCTCCAGCCGGCGGGGATCGACGCCCTCGCGCCGGCAGGTTTCGCGCAGCAGTTCGACCAGGTCGCCCTCGTCGAAATCCCGTGGCGACAGGTTGAGCGACAGTCGCCCCTGATAGCGATTGTCCCAGTGCGCCAGCTGGCTGACGGCGGTACGGATCACCCAGCGGGTGACGCTGTGGATCAGGGCGGTCTTCTCTATCGCCGGAATGAAGTCGCCGGGCGCGATGGGGCCGAGTTGCGGGTGGGTCCAGCGTAACAGGGCTTCGGCGCTGCGCAGTCGGCGTCCGGGCAGGGCCAGGCGTGGCTGGAAGGCCAGGCTGAAGTCGCCGCGCTCCAGGGACTCGGGAATCTGCCGGACCAGCTGGAAGATGCGCTGGAAGGCCTCGTCCTGCGGACGCTCGTAGACGACCCAGTGACGACTGCTCAGCGTCGCCTGATCGACCGCCACCATGGCCTTGCGCAGCAGGTCACGGACTTCGCCCGAGTCGAGCAGGAAGGGCACCACACCGGCCTTGACCGGTGGATCGATGGGAATGCGGTCGGCCTGGACCGGCATCCGCAACTGGGCGATGAGCGCATCGAGCAGCGGCGGATAATCGCAGTCCTCCGGCAGCAGGAAGGCAAATCTCTTGGTGTCCACGTGATAGACCTTGGCCAGGCCGTTCAGGGCATCGCACAGGCGCAGGGCCAGGCTGCGCAGGAAGGTCTCGAAGGGCCACATGCCCTGGGCCAGGATCAGCTGCTCCTTCCAGTGGGTCTCCAGCGGATCCACCAGCACCAGCAGGCGCCCCTCGTCGGGCTGGAATTCGGCCAACTGAGCGACATCGGCCTGGAACTGCTGACGATTGGGCAGGCCGCTGACCGGATCGCGACGGCGCAGGTGCTGGCGCAGGGCGATGAGCCTCATCACCTGGGCGGCGAAATCGTCCAGGCGCTTGCGTTCCGCGGTCGTCAGTTCGCGCGGCTGGCTGTCGAGGATGCACAGACTGCCGATGGCATAACCGCCCTCGGTGACCAGGGTCGAGCCGGCATAGAAGCGCACATGGGGTGCGCGGACCACCAGGGGGTTATGGCTGAAGCGGGTATCGCAGCAGGCATCGTTGATCTCCATCCGGCCATTCTCGGCCCGGATGGTGTGGGCGCAGAAGGCGTCCTCGATGGGCATCTGCGCCAGGTCGAAGCCAACGCGGGCCTTGAACCACTGACGGTCGCGGTCCACCAGACTGATCAGCGCGGTCGGCACATTGAAGCTGCTGGCGACCAGCTCGCAGAGTCGATCAAATTCCTCCGCCGGCGCCGAATCCAGCAGCTCCAGGGCGTGCAGGGCGTTGAGGCGGTCATCTTCGTACTTCAGTGAATCGGCCATCAGGCTATCTCGGGAATGTCGATGAGCCTTGTGCGAGCAACAAGCACATCCTGGAAGAACTGCCGCCACCCGAGCCAGGCGGGTGCAGCAAACGAGAGGCAGGTCTGTGGAGGTATCGGCAAAAAATCGTAAGACTTTAGCCGTTTCGTCTCGCCTGCCAGTCTGGAACCTTAGCGCGGCTGCACGTCGGGTGCGAGCCCTGGTCGAAGAGGTATCCCTGCCGAGTAGCGACCATGACCCTGACCTGCCTGTTCGACATCAACGAAACCGTGCTCGACCTGTCCGCGCTGGATGGCCTGTTCACCGAGCTGTTCGGTGACCCCCGGAGCCGCACGCTGTGGTTCGCCCAGACCCTGCAGAACGCCATGACCGCCGAGCTCTGTGGCCGGCACGCGCCCTTCGAGGCCCAGGGCCAGGCGGCGCTGGAGATGATCGGCGCACGACTCGGACGGACGCTGACGGCCGCTGACAGACAGCGTGTGGCCAAGGCCCTGCAGGCGCTGCCCGCCCACGCCGATGTCCGAGCCGAGCTCGATTTCGCCCGGGCGCAGGGGGTGCGTTGCATCGCCTTTTCCAACAACGCGCGCGCCGCCACCCAGGCGCAGCTGGCCTACGCCGGCCTGAGCGACGCCTTCGCCGGCATCCTCTCGGCCGAAGACGCCGGTGCCAGCAAACCCGCCACGGCGGCCTATCGCCAGGCCGCCGTCAGCCTGGATCAGCCGGCCGAACAGCTGTGGCTGGTCGCCGTCCATGCCTGGGACATCGCCGGCGCCCAGGCGGCCGGTTTCAAAGGTGCCCTGTTGCAGCGGCAGGCCGAGCAGGTGGCCAACCCCCTTGCGCCGCCCGCGGTGACCGCCGGCACCCTGCAAGAGGCAGTGGCGCGCATTCTGGCGCACGAGGGCCGCAGCCAGCGGCCCGGCGTGCTAACGTCCGCGCCATCACCGGCGGGTGCCGGGTTTTCAAGACAGTGAGAGTCGCTTTCCCATGACGGATACCCTTGCCCGGCTGCGCGCCGGCGAACTGGCCGGGGCCACGCGCCTGACCCTGCGTGCCGACCTGACCGAATTCCCCGAAGAGATCTTCAGCCTGGCCGACAGCCTGGAAATCCTCGACCTGTCGGGCAATCGGCTGACCCGCCTGCCCGCCGACCTGGGCCGGCTGCACCGCTTACGCATTCTCTTCTGCTCGGGCAATCCCTTCACCGAATTGCCCGAGGTGCTCGGCACGCTACCCAGGCTGGAAATGATCGGCTTCAAGGCCTGCCAGCTGGAGCGGGTGAGCGCTGCGGCCCTGCCGCCGCGCCTGCGCTGGCTGATCCTCACCGACAACCGCATCGCCGAGCTACCCGCCGCCCTGGGTGAGCGCCCCGCCTTGCAGAAACTGATGCTGGCCGGCAACCAGTTGCAGAGCCTGCCGCCGTCCATGGCCGACCTGCACCAGCTGGAACTGCTGCGGCTGTCGGCGAATCGCTTCGCGGCGCTGCCCCCGGCCATCCTCGATCTGCCGCGGCTGACCTGGCTGGCCTATGGCGACAATCCCCTGGGGGCCGAGCGCGAGCGCGCGGTGCGCACCCAGGCGGCGCGGCAACAACGCATCGCCTGGAGCGACCTGGTGCTGGGCGAGCGGCTGGGGGAGGGCGCCTCCGGCATCATCCATCAGGCGCGCTGGCAGTCGCCCACGGGGCCGCGCGAGGTCGCCGTCAAGCTGTTCAAGGGCAGCATGACCAGCGATGGAACCCCGGAAAGCGAAAGCGCCGCCAGCCTCAGTGCCGGCACCCATCCCTGGCTGATCGGCGCCCTCGGTGATCTGGCCGAGCATCCCGAGCAGCGCAGTGGCCTGGTGCTGGAGCTGGTGGAGCCGGCCTTCGGCAACCTGGCCGGTCCGCCGAGCTTCACCACCTGCAGCCGTGACGTCTATCCGGAAGACACCCGCTTCACCGCCCGCGCCGTGCGCAGCATGGCGGGCGGCATGGCCAGCGCCCTGGCGCACCTGCACGGGCATGGCCTGGTCCACGGCGACTTCTATGCCCACAACATCCTCTGGGACGGTGGCGCGCGCTGCCTGCTGGGCGACTTCGGCGGCGCCTCGCTGCTGCCCGAGGACCGGACGCAGGCCGCGCGGCTGCAACGCTTCGAAAGTCGCGCCTTCGGTATCCTGCTGGAGGAGTGGCTGACGCGTTGCAGCGAGCCCGTGGATCCGGCGCTGGCGGCCCTGGCCGCGCAGTGCCAGCAGCCCACGCTCGATGCGCGTCCGCTGCTGGCCGAGGTGGCGCAGCGGCTGCACGGCTAGCCCTGGGTCTCGTCCAGCGCCCAGTCCACGGCGGCCAGGGCGTGCAGTCGCGTGGTGTCGAACAGCGGCACCGCGCTGTCGCCCTGGTCCACCAGCAGCATGATCTCGGTGCAGCCGAGCACGATGCCCTCGGCGCCCTGGGCGACCAGCTCGGCGATGATCGCGCGATAGGCTGCCCGCGATTCGGGGCGCACCTCGCCACGTACCAGCTCGTCATAGATGATGCGGTGCACGATCTGGCGCGCGGCCGCGTCAGGCACCACCACTTCCAGGCCGAAGCGCTCGGTCAGCCGCTCGCGATAGAAAGCCTGCTCCATGGTGAAGGCGGTGCCCAGCAGGCCGACGGTCCGCAGGCCCCGGGCGCGGATCGCCGCACCCGTGGGGTCGGCGATGTGCAGCAGCGGCAAGGTCGTGGCCGCCTCGATCTCCGCCGCCAGGCAGTGCATGGTGTTGGTACAGAGCACCAGCGCCTCGGCACCACCGGCGGCCAGTTGCCGCGCATGGTCCTGCAAGCGCTGACCCAGCGCCGTCCAGTCGCCGGCATGCTGCAGCGCGGCGATCTCGGCGAAATCCACCGACAGCAGCAGGCAGGCCGCCGAATGACTGCCGCCCAGCCGGCGCCGGACCTCTTCGTTGAGGATGCGATAGTAGTGCGCCGAGCTTTCCCAGCTCATGCCGCCCAGCAGGCCCAGGGTGCGCATGGTCGTTCTCATAGTGATTGGCGAACGGGCATCTTGGCGTCTGTTTAAGCGGTGCGTGAGGATCAGTAGGCCGGAGATCGAGCAGTACAGTGAGCGGCCTGGTAAGCCGCAAAAAAGTCGAGGGGGATCGGCGGGTGGTTTCCCGATGGAGCTGTGGCGGATGCTGACCCGAGGCCTTGAACGGCAGGTCAGGAAAAGCAGATAGGGAGCGCCCGACTCCTGGTTCGTCCAGGCAGAAGATGAACGCCCAGGGTCATGGCAAGGTGGCGCGCGCTCAGGATGGCGAATGTGTTTTCAGCCAATCCTTGAGCGCGGCATCCATGCGGGTCTGCCAGCCTGAACCCGTCGCGCGGAAGGCGTCGACAACGTGCGGGGAAAGCCGAATGGTGATGCGCTCCTTGGTGACGCTGGCTTGGGGGCGGCCACGACGCAGCTTGGCTTGCAAGGTCACCGGCAATGCACCGATGCGCACCGATTGCTCGACTTTTTCGTCGGTCCACTCCGGGTTTTCCACGTCGATCAATTCAGGATTGAGTGGCTTGCTCATAGCGTTTTACCTCGCGATTGTTTGCCTTGCGGAAGCTGATGACCCGGATGCCAGTGGCGGTTTCGGTGAACACCACGGCGTGCACCCGGCGCGCAATCAGGCCCAGGGCCGAATACCGTACTTCCGGATAGATCCTCCGGTCATCGACCCAGATCAGCGCCGTTTCGAAGTCGAAGTTGGCAACCCCTTCGAAGCTCAGTCCACGAGCGGCGATGTTGGCGATGTTCTTGGCCGGATCGAAGCTTATGTCCATGATTTATTGTATGTACATTAATTGAGGCCGGCAAGACGTCCTTGTACAGCGGATCCCACGGTAGGTGAGGCGGTCTGCCGCTAACGTCGACGAGCCTGGAGGAGGTGGCCTCGATAGCCGTCGAACATGGCTGACATCGTCCGCTCCAGCGCCTGGATACGAGCCCTGATGTCATCAGTGCCCGTGGCACACCCCACGTGCGCAAGCTACGCTTCGAGAGGCCACTCCCGGCCCTTGGAGGTGATCGTCATGCTCAAAGCTCTGTTCGCCGCGGTAGCCCTGACCCTCTTCGCAGCCGCCAGCGTCCAGGCGGCACCCTGCCGGGATGCCCACGGCAAGTTCGTCAAATGCGACACCACCAAGACCAAGGCCGCGCAATGCAAGGATGCCAAGGGCAAGTTCGCCAAGTGCGGTACGCCCGGAGCCACGCCGGTCAACTAGAGGCGGCCAGCCGGACGTCAGGCAGGGTCTTGGTCATGACGCCTCGCCTGACGTCGCCACCTGCGCCTGCCAGCGCCCCGGCGCAAGGGCCGCTAGTCCTTTTCCGCCGACCCCGGCTCCGACCAGGCGCGATGGCGCTCGGCCTTCTGCGCCTCGCTTTCCACCCGATTGAGCACCTCGCCCTCGTGCTGGACTTCGGGGCCGCCGCCATAGACATGGTCGAGGCCCTGCATCAGCGCGGCGTAGCCTTGGGCGGCCACCTGCACCGGATCGTTCTTGGGCCCGGCGCCGACGCTGGTGTCGTCTTCGCCGGCGCGGTGGAAGAAGTTGGTGTCGGTCTGGCCGGGCATGAGTACCGTGAGGGTCACGCCACTGTCCTTGAGTTCGTTGCGCAGGGCGAAGGCGAAGGAGTTGATGAAGGCCTTGGAAGCACCGTAGACGGCCTCGAAGGGAATCGGCGCCGTGGCCGAGATGGACGACGTGAAGAGCACCCGGCCACGGCCGGCGGCGACCATCTCCGGCAACACTAGCTTGGCCAGGTGCACGGTGGACATGACATTGAGCTGGATCAGCGCCATCTCGTCTTCCAGCCGCGTCTGGCCGACGAAGGCGCCGCCCAGGCCGACCCCGGCGTTGAGTACCACGACGTCCAGCGGCCGCCCCTGGCGGCGCAGGAATCTATAGGTCTCTTCCACGCCCACGGCGGTGCGCAGGTCAGCCGCATGACTCCAGACCTTGACTCCCAGGGCGCGCAATTCACGCTCGGCGGCGTCAAGGCCGTCGCCGCGGGAAACCAGCAGCAGATCATGGCCATGGCGGGCCAGCTGCTTGGCCAGTTCGAAGCCGATGCCGCTGGAGGCACCGGTAACGGCGGCCAGTGGCCGGGTAACATTGCTCATGCTGAAATCCTCTGCAGACCTGGTGTAGCTGGGATCGTCGCGGAGAGCTGGTGCTCCCCGCGGCCGACGGTTGACCCCTGACGGCATGGCATAATCGCCAGGCCGTGTAGAGGAGACAAGCGATGCAACCCGCGGATCTGGACGCCCTGGTGACCTGGACCATGCCCTATGGCAAGTACGCCGGCCGCCTGCTGGCCGACCTGCCGGGCCACTACCTCAACTGGTTCGCCCGCAGCGGCTTTCCACCTGGCGAGCTGGGCCGGTTATTGGCGCTGATGCAGGAGATCGACCACAACGGCCTCAAGCCGCTGCTCGATCCGCTGCGCCGCCGGCGCTAGTCCGCCAGGCGACGCATGTCGATATGGGGAATTCCGTCCTCGTCGTACACCGCTGAGCAGGGCGTGAAGCCATAGCGGCCATAGTAGGCCTGCAGATGAGCCTGGGCGGAGAGAAACAGCGAGCGCCCGGGCCAGCGCTCGGCGCAGACGCGCAGGGCTTCCGCCAGCAGCAGGTGCCCCAGCCCGCCGCCGCGGCCCTCGGGGGCGACGATCACCCGGCCGATCACCACGTCCTCGCGTACTGCCCCGAGCAGGCGCAGGTAGGCGTGCAACTGGTCGTCACGCCAGCCGAACAGGTGCCAGACATCCGCTGCCAGATCCAGGCCATCGGCGTCGGGATAGATGCACTGCTGCTCCACCACGAACACCCGGGCGCGCAGCACCAGGGCGGCATAGAGCTCGGCGGTGGTCAGCGCTGGCGCGGCGCGGCAGCTCCACTGGAGGGTCATGGTCAGTCCTTGCGGCGGCCGGACAGCATGCGGAAGCGGTTGCGGTTGAGCAGCACGTAGCCGGTCAGCTGCAATCCCGCTGCGAACAGCAGGCTGCGCATGGCACCGGGTTCGGTGGGACGCGGACCCTGGTAGAGGCCATAGAGGGAGAAGGCCACGCCCAGCAGGCCAAGGATGAAGAAGACCAGGCCGATCTTGGTCAGGCGGGGGAGGTTGCGCAGATTCATGGGCATATCGTCAGAGGCGAAGGCCGCCACGCTAACCGTCCGCGCCGGGCTTGTCGAGCCGATAGGCAGGCGCGACGGACTGGTCTAACGTGGCTTGATGACCCCTGCAGCGGGAGAGCGTCCATGTTCAGCCATGTACAGCTAGGTGCGCGCGATCTGGAGCGCCTGATCGAATTCTACGACAGCGTCTTGCACGAACTCGGGCTGGTGCGCATGCCGGCGGAAGACGACGGTGGCCCGCCCGGGTGTGGCTGGCAGCGGCCGGGGCGGGAGTGGCCGCAATTCTATGTGCAGCTGCCGTTCAACGGCCTGTCGGCCTCCTGGGGCAATGGCGTCCAGGTGAGCTTTGCCGCGCCTAGTCCCGCGGCCGTGGAGGGGGCCTGGCATCGCGCCCTGCAACTGGGCGGCAGCGACGAGGGTGCGCCGGGCATCCGAGCGGGCTACGGACCGGACTTCTATGCCGCCTATTGCCGGGACCCGGAGGGCAACAAGCTGTGTTTCGTCCACGCCGAGGGATTGGCCGCCGCCTGCGACTAGCGTGTGGTCCGGCGATCCGGCGATCCGATGGTCAGACGTTGGCCGCCAGGGCGACTGCGTCGGTACGGGCGGCCATGATGAAGTCGTTGCGGTGCAGGCCGCCGATGTTGTGCGTCCACCAGCTCACCGTCACCGCGCCCCATTCGGTGAGCAGGGCCGGGTGATGGTCCTCGTCCTGGGCCTCGCGGCCGACGCGGTTGGTGAAGTCCAGGGCCTCGAGGAAGTTGCCGAAGGCATAGCGGCGTTCCAGCCGCGCAATCCCCTCGCGTTCCACCAGCGTCCAGCCGGGGACGGCCTTGAGCAATTCGCTGCTGGCGGCCGCGCTCAGGGCCGGCTCGCTGGAGCGGCAGGGGACGCAATGAGAGTGGGCGAGATCGGCCATGGGGCGCTCCTTGGGAAAGAAAGTCACGAAAGGGCAAGGGTAACAGACCCGCCGGTCAGCTCCCGGCGCCCCGTCCGACCATGGTCGAATGGTCCGAAACCGGTGCGCACCGTACAACGGAAGGCAACAAGAACAACAGTTTCCCGCCGAGGAGATCGTCCCATGAGTGCCGCCTTCTACCCGGTCCGCGCGGAAGTCGCTTCCCGGACCCTGACCGATGAAGTCACCTATCGCCGGCTGTACCAGCAGTCCATCCTCAACCCCGATGGCTTCTGGCGCGAGCAGGCCCAGCGCCTGGATTGGATCAAGCCCTTCAGCCGGGTCAAGCAGACCTCCTTCGACGATCATCGCGTCGACATCCAGTGGTTCGCCGATGGCACCCTGAACGCCTCCTACAATTGCCTGGATCGCCACCTGGAAACCCGCGGCGACCAGACCGCCATCATCTGGGAAGGCGACGATCCGGCCGACAGCCGCCACATCACCTACCGCGAACTGCATCGCGAGGTCTGCCAGTTGGCCAACGCCCTACGCGGCCAGGACATCCACCGCGGCGACGTGGTGACCATTTACATGCCGATGATTCCCGAGGCCGTGGTGGCCATGCTGGCCTGCGCCCGCATCGGCGCGGTGCACTCGGTGGTGTTCGGCGGCTTCTCCCCCGAATCCCTGGCCGGCCGCATCAGCGACTGCCAGTCCAAGCTGGTCATCACCGCCGACGAAGGCGTGCGCGGCGGTCGCAAGATCCCGCTCAAGGCCAACGTCGACGAGGCCCTGACCAATCCGGCCACCTATTCGGTGCGCAAGGTGATCGTCTGCAAGCGCACCGGCGCCGACATCGCCTGGCACCGCCACCGCGACGTCTGGTACGAGGACATCACCTCGGTGGCGCCGGAACATTGCGAGCCCAAGGAGATGTCCGCCGAGGCGCCGCTGTTCATCCTCTATACCTCCGGTTCCACCGGCAAGCCCAAGGGCATCCTGCACACCACCGGCGGCTACCTGACCTATGCCGCCCTGACCCACGAGCGGGTCTTCGACTATCGCCCCGGCGAGGTCTACTGGTGCACCGCCGACGTCGGCTGGATCACCGGCCACAGCTACATCGTCTACGGCCCGCTGGCCAATGGCGCCACCACCCTGCTGTTCGAGGGCGTGCCCAACTACCCGGACGTTACCCGCATGGGCCAGGTGGTGGACAAGCACCAGGTCAACGTCCTCTACACCGCCCCCACCGCCATCCGCGCCATGATGGCCCAGGGCGATGCGGCCATGCGCGGCGTCGACGGCAGCAGCCTGCGCCTGCTCGGTTCGGTGGGCGAGCCCATCAACCCCGAGGCCTGGCACTGGTACTACAAGACCGTGGGCCAGGAGCGCTGCCCCATTGTCGACACCTGGTGGCAGACCGAGACCGGTGGCATCCTCATCAGCCCGCTGCCGGGCGCCATCGGCCAGAAGCCCGGTTCGGCGACCCGTCCCTTCTTCGGCATCCAGCCGGCGCTGGTGGACAACGAGGGCAACCTGCTCGACGGCGCCGTGGAAGGCAACCTGGTGATCCTCGATTCCTGGCCGGGCCAGTCGCGCTCCATCTATGGCGATCACGATCGCTTCGTCGACACCTACTTCAAGACCTTCAAGGGCATGTACTTCACCGGCGACGGCGCCCGCCGCGACGAGGACGGCTACTACTGGATCACCGGTCGCGTCGACGACGTGCTCAACGTCTCCGGCCACCGCATGGGCACCGCCGAGATCGAGAGCGCCCTGGTGGCCCATCCCAAGGTGGCCGAGGCCGCGGTGGTGGGCATGCCCCACGACCTCAAGGGCCAGGGCATCTATGTCTACGTCACCCTCAACCAGGGCGAGGAGGGCAACGAAGCCCTGCGCCAGGAGCTCAAGCAGTGGGTGCGCAAGGAAATCGGCCCCATCGCCACCCCCGATGTGATCCAGTGGGCGCCGGGTCTGCCCAAGACCCGCTCCGGCAAGATCATGCGGCGGATCCTGCGCAAGATCGCCGTGGGTGAATACGACTCGCTCGGTGACATCTCCACCCTGGCCGATCCGGGCGTGGTGCAGCATCTGGTCGGGACCCATCAGCAGATGAGCCAGGCCGTCGCCTGATCCAGCGGCCTCAGCGACCGCCCGCTATCGTCCAGGTAGCGGGCGGTTTCCTTTTTGGCGGTCCTGTAAGGACGTGTCGCCAGGGTAGAAGCCGCCGCCGTTGCGCTGGCGCTAGAATCGCGCCAGCCGGCGGGCCGCAGGGCACTCCGGTCCGCTACCCGGGGCAAAGGCCGGGACAGGGGCAGCGCTCCGGCGTACCATGCGTGCCACCCCACAAGGGTTTCATGGCGCGCGGGCCCCGGATTGGTCGCCCCCGCCGCTCTCGACAGGAAGCCAGACGTTAGATGACCATCCGCATCGCCTTTCTGCTGTGGCCCGACGTTCGTCCGCTGACCGTGGGCCTGGTCGAGGAAGCGCTGGAACTCGCCTCGCGCCATTCGAGCGATACGCCCTACGAGGTGCGCTTTCTGCAGGCCGGCAGCGAGTTGCAGCCGCGACTGCCGGGTGGCCACTGGGAAGGGCAGCTGGAACGCCTGGATCGGCTCTTCGTGCTGGCCGACGAACCCTCGCCGCCGCTGCCGCCACCGCTGGTCGCGGCCCTGCGCCAGACCGCCCGGGCCGGTGTGGTGATGGGCGGTTTTTCCGCTGGCGTGCACATCCTCGCCCAGCTCGGGCTGCTCGACGGTCATCGCGCCGCCGTGCATTGGCGCTGGCTGGAGGAATTCAGCGAGCAATTTCCCAAGGTCATCGCCACCCACCACCTCTACGAGTGGGACCGCGATCGCCTGACCGCCTGTGGCGGCCTGGCCATCCTCGATCTGCTGCTGGCCATGATCGGCCGTGACCGCGACGCCGAGCAGGCCGGCACCATCGCCGAGGAGCTGATCGTCGAGCGGCTGCGCGAAGGCAGCGAGCGACAGCGCATTCCGCTGAAGAATCGGCTGGGGTCGAGTCATCCCAAGCTGACCCAGGCGGTGATGCTGATGGAGGCCAACATCGAAGAGCCCCTCACCACCGACGAGATCGCCCAGCACGTCTGCGTCTCCCGCCGGCAGCTGGAGCGGATCTTCAAGCAATACCTGGCCCGTGTACCCAGCCAGTACTACCTGGAGTTGCGGCTGAACCGGGCGCGCAAGATGCTCACCCAGACCAGCAAGTCGATCATCCAGATCGGCCTGTCCTGCGGCTTCTCGTCGGGGCCGCATTTCTCCAGCGCCTATCGCAACTTCTTTGGCGTCACCCCCCGCGACGACCGCAACCAGCGGCGTGGCGCGGCGGGCGAGGGCAGCATGGTGGCCGAGCGCTAGGCGCCGAGCCCCTGCCGATTCAGCTCAGCGACTCGGTCGCCAGTTCGTCCAGCCAGGCGCCCAGCTGGTCGGCCGGCAGGGGCGCGCCGCAATGGAAGCCCTGGATCTCGTCCGCCGGCAGGTGCTGCAGCTGGCGCAGGTGCTCGGCGTCTTCCACCCCCTTGAGGGTCACCCTTAGCCCCAGCGAGCGGCCGAGATCGATCATGGCCCGCACCAGGGCGCTGTCTTCCGGCGCCTGATGGTGGCGGGCGATGAGGCTGCGATCCAGGCGGATGCCGTCCAGCGGATAGCGGCGCAGATAGGCCAGGGAGCAGAGGCCGGAACCGAAGTCGTCCAGGCACAGGCGTACGCCCAGGCCCTTGAGCGCGCCCAGGGTGTTGGCCACGTCTGCGGCCGGATCCAGCAGGGTGCGTTCGGTGAGTTCCAGCTCCAGGCGCGACGCCGCCAGGCCGCTCTGGTAGAGCGCCTCGGCCACGGTCTGCACCGGATCTTCGTTGGCGTGGAATTGCTGCGGCGACAGATTGACCGACACCGAGAGTCGTTCCGGCCAGCCCTGGGCATCGTGGCAGGCGGTCTCCAGCACCCAGCGTCCCAGGCGCTGGCCGAGGCCGGCGTCCTCGGCCAGGGTCAGGAAGTCCAGCGGCTCCAGCAGCCCCTGGGTCGGATGCTCCCAGCGCACCAGCGCCTCGAAGCCACGCAGGCTGCCATCGGCCAGACAACGCCGCGGCTGGTAGTAGAGGCTGAGACGGTCATCGCGCAGGGCCTGGCGCAGGTCCTGCTCCAGCTGCCGGCGCAATAGCACCTGTTCGTTCATGGCCGGCTCGTGGAAGCGCCAGGTGCCGCGGCCAGCGGCCTTGGCCTGGTAGAGGGCGATATCGGCCAGGCGCAGCAGTTCCGCCGGGATGTCGGTATCCCGCGGCGCCAGGGCCACGCCCAGGCTGCTGCCGATGAAGACCCGCTGCTGGCCGAGGCGGAAGGGTTGGCGCAACTGCTCCACCAGCCGTCGACAGAGGTCGGCGATGGCGCCCGGGTCGCGATCGCCGCTGAGCACCACGCAGAATTCATCGCCGCCCAGGCGGGCCACCAGATCGGTGGCGGTCACGTTCTGCCGCAGACGCTGCGCCGCTTCCTGCAGGACCTGATCGCCGGCGGCATGGCCGAGGGCGTCGTTGACCGTCTTGAATCTATCCAGGTCCAGGCTGATCAGCGCCAGGGGCCGCGGCTCCGGTCCTTCCAGGTGGGTGGCGAGAAACTGGTGCAGGCGATGGCGATTGGGCAGGCCGGTCAGGGGGTCGTGCCAGGACAGGTGCTGGACCTGGGCCAGGGCCTCGATCTCGTCGGTGAGGTCGGTGACGGTGCCGCGATAGCCACCCTCGGGAATGGCCCGGGCGGCGACCCGACAGGTGCGTTCGCGGCCGTTGCCGTCCAGGTAGTGACAGACCAGCGGCGGCCGCGGCTTGCGGTCGTGCGCCTGGCCGGCGAGCCAGTGCGCCAGGGTGTCGGCATGGGGCGTCAGGAGTTCGTTGAGCGGTCGCCCCAGCCAGCGGTTGGTGGCTTCCCCGGTGACTTCGGCGAAGCGATCCGAGACATAGACCAGGCGCAGGGTGGCGTCGACCTCCCACAGCCAGTCCGAGGTGGCCTCGGCGATGTCGCGGAAGCGCCGCTCACCGATGGCCAGTTCGCTGCGACTGGCCAGCAGGTCATCGTACTGGGCATCCAGCTGGCGCATCGACAGCAGCGCCTGGCGAAACAGCCAGATCAGCCCCAGCAGCAGGATCAGCACCCCACCGCCGAACAGCGGCAGGGTCTGCTGCATCAGCCACAATCCCGGTCGCGGCGGGCGCCAGGTCAGCTGATAGCCGGAGCCGGGCAGTTGCCAGCTGGCACGGCTGCCAGCCGGGTCGGTGGTGATGCTCAGCGGCGGCAGGTTGTTGGCTTCGCTCAGGGCGGCCAGCCGGGCGGGACTCAGCACATTGACGAAGACCAGCACCGAGGCCGGCGCCTCCTGGGGGCGGACGCCGGCATGATCGCCCGGGGTGATGGCGGCGGCGGCCACCAGCGCCGGCATCCCGGCCACGGTCAGCACACCGGACACGCTGCCGGCGCGGGCGTCGGCGCTGCGTGCCGCTGCCAGCAGGCCGGCGATGTCGCCCTGCAGCCAGGGCGTAGCGGGATCGGCCAGTTGGCCATTGAGCAGGCGATAGCGGGGGCGGTCCTGGCCGTCGAATACCAGCACCCCTTCGTAGCCATAGACGCGGTACAGCGATTCGCCGAGGTTGCCCTGGTCGTAGGCCCAGTCGGGGTCCAGTTCCTGATGCAGGCGGCGATAGGCCTCGTCCCATTTGCTGTAGTCGATCAGGTTGCGGGCGACCTCTTCGTCGAGGCGGGTAAAGGTGCGACCGATCGCGCGTTCGGTGTGCTGGGCGACGGTGGCATCCTGGCGCACGGCATTGTCGACCAGCAGATAGCAACCCAGGCCGATAAGGCCGAGGAGCAGTACGCAGAGCGCCGGGAACAGCCGCAGGAGGACGGTATGGCCCCGCCGACGCGGTAAGGCGCTGCGGGACGCGGGAGATGTTGGCATGCCTGGACCCTGGCTGGATGAGCGTTCCTGTGGCTTCGCCCGGCGCGACCCGGAGGTGGCCAAGCGAAGCGGATGAAGCCTTGCCGTCGCTAGACTAGCCCCTGGGGGCGCACGACGCTAAACGTAAAGCGGAAGATGCCAAGGGGATCGCGCTAAGCATCGCGCGAACGCCCGACTTAGGTGGGGTTGCCGGCACCACCGTAGAAGGCGCAGCCCTGCCAGGTCTGGCCATTGATGCGCAATTCGGCCTGCAGCGACTGCACGGTGCCGGTCCGGCCATCCACGCAGCGCCGGGGATTGATCCACAGCTCGACCTTCTCGCCATTGGCCTCGGTGGACAGGGCGCGCATGCCGCCGGGCAATTCTTCCTGCACGAAGGGCAGGGCGCGGCGCTGTTGGCCGGCGGTACTGACCAGCATGCCCTGGTTGCTGACCTGGACGCTCCAGTCCGGTCCATGGCCACCGGCATTCATGGCGGTACGCTTGAAGTTGGGATCGCTGCAGCCCGGACCGCTGTACTGCACGCGGTAGACGTCGGTGACGGCGAACACGCCCTGGGCGCCATCGCGACCGCCGGACTTGAGCTTGCCGCGCAGATCGGCGAATAGCGAAGCGGCACCGCTGTCGGCGGCCAGTTCATGGGCATCGCGCAGGATGGCGGTGTTGTTGGCGTCGGTGACGTCGAAGAAGCGCTGTTCCTGGCAGGGGCGGAACAGCAGCTGGTCACCGTTCCAGCGCAGATCGCCCTGCAGGCGCTCGCCGCCCGGTGCACGCGGGGTGTCGTCGCTCTGGAACAGGCTGCAGCCGCCGAGGAGGCCGAGCAGGGCAAGGGGAAAGATGGCACGCGGCGCAGGCATCGCAGGACTCCGACTGAGGTGGGCACACGTTACTCAGACAGCGCCGCGAGCTCAAGGACTTACCAGACGCGATAAGTCTTGCCGGTTTCCCGCCCTTCCACGCTGCGTTCGTAGGCCAGGGTAGCCTCGGCCCCCGATACCGCCTTGAAGCCGCGGAAGAAATCGCCGTAGTGCCCCAGCGATTCCTCCAGCACCGTCGGACTCACGGCATTGATCCGCTGACCCCGCGGCAGCTCGATGGCCGCGCCGCGGACGAAGCCCTCCAGGGCGGCATTGACCATGGCCGCCGAGCTGCCCTGAGCGATGGGCTGTTCGCTGAGGATGCCGGTGGTCAGGGTAAAGGAGGCACCCTCGGCCGCCTGGGTCTGGCCCAGCAGCACCAGGTTGACCTGGCCCATCAGCTTGTCCTGCAGGCCCTTCTGATAGGCCTCGGGCGTCATCTCGGTGAAGGGGGCGAAGGTCACCGACCCCACCGCGCTGACCAGGGCGTCGAAGCGCCCGACCTGGGCGAACAGGGCGCGGATGGAATCCGCTTGGGTGATGTCGACCTGCAGATCGCCGGATTGGCGGCCAACGCGGATCAGCTCGTGGCGGCTACCCAGGCGTTCGGCGATGGCGCTGCCCAGGGTACCGCTGGCACCGACGAGGATGATTTTCATGAGGCGACTCCGTGAAGGGAAGGAGTCTCCAGCCTAGAATGGCGCATTGCTCTGATAAATCACCTGAATGGCAATCCAGTGTTTCCCGGAGGAAACGATGCAGGACGATTTCGCCGATCTCGCCGCCTTCGCCATCCTCTGTGAAAGCGGCAGCTTCACCCGCGCCGCCGAGCGCCTGGGCTGCAGCAAGGGGCAACTGTCGAAGCGCATCCGGGCGCTGGAGGTACGCCTGGAGACCCGCCTGCTGCACCGTACCACCCGACGTCTCGATCCCACCCCTGCCGGACGCGCCCTGCTGCCCGAGGCGCAGGCCCTGGTGCGCCAGCGCGAGCGGGCCCTGCAGAGCGTGGCCCGCCTGCAGGAGGAGGCAGCCGGGCCGGTACGCCTGACCGTGCCGGTGTCCCTGGGCTACACCTTTTTCGAGGTGCTGCTGGCCTGTCGCGCCACCCATCCCGCCATCCAGCTGGACCTGGTGCTGGACAACGGCTATCGCGACCTGGTGGCCGAGGGTTTCGACCTGGCGATTCGCGCCCGGCTGGACCCGGACGAACGTCTGGTCGCGCGACCGCTGTTCGCCATGCAGGAGGTGACCTGCGCGGCACCCGCCTATCTGGCCGGGCGCGAGGTCCCCCAGGCGCCCGAGGAGCTGCTCGGCCACCGCTGCCTGGTCAACAGCCACTATGCCAAGGGAGAGGTCTGGCTCTATCACCGCGAGCACCGACTCGACCGCGTGCAGGTAATCCCCAGCCTGGCCTGCAATCACTACAGCCTGCTCAAGCAGGCGGCCCTGGCCGGGCAGGGTATCGCCCGGCTGCCCTCGTTCATGGTGCACGAAGAGCTGGCCAGTGGCGCCCTGGTCTGGCTGCTCAGGGACTGGCGCACCCCCAGCCAGCCGCTGTTTCTGGGGCATCCCTACCAGGGTGGCCTGCCCAAGCGAACACGGGTGGTGGCGGAGGCCCTGAGCGACTGGTTCGAGCGTAGTCGGCAGCGCCTGGAGGCGTTGGGGTAGCGGAGCCGATGAGCTGAACGCTGGTGCGGATAGCCCCCTCTCCCCGCAGGAGAGGGCTGGGGTGAGGGCACCCTTCGCGAGGACGCCCCGGTGGAAAAGGCTGCGCCGTTTTCCACGCTACGGTGCTGTTGGGCTTCGACGATGGAGCCGTCTCAACCCAACCTACGTGGCGCACGGATAGCCCCCTCTCCCTGCGGGAGAGGGCTGGGGTGAGGGCACTCTTCGCCAGGAAGTCCCAGTGGAAAAGGCTGCGCCGTTTTCCACGCTACGGTGCTGTTGGGCTTCGATGGAGCCAACCTACGTGGCGCACAGATAGCTCCCTCTCCCCGCGGGAGAGGGCTGGGGAGAGGGCACTCTTCGCCAGGAAGCCCCGGTGGAAAAGGCTGCGCCGTTTTCCACGCTACGGTGCTGTTGGTCGAGGCATGTGGGGTGGCGACGGGGTGACTCAACCGCCCAGATAGGCCTTGCGCACGTCCGGGTTGGCCAGCAGCTCGGCGCCGCTGTCCTGCATGACGATGCGGCCGTTCTCCAGCACGTAGCCGCGGTCGGCCAGTTTGAGCGCCTGGTTGGCGTTCTGCTCGACCAGGAACACTGTCACCCCATCCTGGCGCAGCTGTTCGATGATCTCGAAGATCTGCTGGATGATGATGGGCGCCAGGCCCAGCGACGGCTCGTCGAGCAGCAGCAGGCGCGGCTCGCTCATCATCGCCCGGCCGATGGCGAGCATCTGCTGCTCGCCGCCGGACATGGTGCCGGCGCGCTGGGCATAGCGCTCCTTGAGGCGCGGGAAGAGGCCGAGGACCTTCTCCAGCTGGCGGTCGTAGGCGTGCTTGTCGGTGAAGAAGCCGCCCATGGCCAGGTTCTCCTCCACGGTCAGGCGGGCGAATACCCGGCGACCCTCGGGCACCACGGCGATGCCCTTGCGCATGATCTGCGCGGTTTCCTGGCCGACCAGCTCCTCGCCTTCGTAGCGGATGCTGCCGCCGTGGGCCCGCGGGGTACCGCAGAGGGTCATCAGCAGGGTGGACTTGCCGGCCCCGTTGGCACCGATCAGAGTGACGATCTCGCCCCGGTTCACCTGCACGCTGACGCCATGCAGCGCCTGGATCTTGCCGTAGAAGGTGGAGACGTTGTCGAACTGCAGCATGGTGGTCTCCATCAGGATTCGCCCAGGTAGGCCTTGATCACGTCGGGGTTGTTGCGGATCTGCTCCGGCGTCCCGTCGGCCAGGGGGGTACCCTGGTTGATCACCACGATGTGGTCGGAAATGCTCATCACCAGGTGCATGTCGTGCTCGATCAGGAGCACGGTCACGCCGTGCTCGGCGCGCAGCAGGGCGATGAGCGCCTTGAGGTCCTCGGTCTCGCGCGGGTTGAGGCCGGCGGCCGGCTCGTCGAGCATGAGGATCTGCGGGCGGGTCATCATGCAGCGGGCGATTTCCAGGCGGCGCTGCTGGCCGTAGGCGAGGTTGCCGGCGTTGCGGTTGGCGAATTCGGTGAGGTTGACCTGCTCCAGCCAGAAGCGCGCATAGTCCATGGCCTCGGCTTCGCTCTTGCGAAAGGCCGGGGTCTTGAACAGCCCGGCCAGGAAGCCGGTGTTGAGGTGGCGGTGCTGGGCCACCAGCAGGTTCTCCACCGCGGTCATTTCCTTGAACAGGCGGACGTTCTGGAAGGTGCGCACCACGCCCTTGCGGGCGATCTTGTGCCCGGGCAGTCCCTGGATGGCTTCGCCATTGAGCAGGATCTCGCCGCCGCTGGGCCGGTAGAAGCCGGTCAGGCAGTTGAACACCGTGGTCTTGCCGGCGCCATTGGGGCCGATCAGCGAGACCACCTGGCCCTGTTCCACGCGGATGTTGACGCCGTTGACGGCCAGCAGGCCGCCGAATCTCATGGATAGGCCGGAGACATCGAGAAGGGCTTGGCTCATTTGTGCAACTCCAGGTGCGGGCGTTGCATCGGGAGCAGGCCTTGCGGACGCCAGATCATCATCACGACCATCAGCAGGCCGAACATCAACATGCGGTATTCGCTGAATTCGCGCATCAGCTCCGGCAGCAGGATCATCACGATGGCCGCGAGGATCACGCCGAGCTGGGAGCCCATGCCGCCCAGCACCACGATGGCCAGGATGATGGCCGATTCGATGAAGGTGAAGGATTCCGGCGACACCAGGCCCTGGCGCGCGGCGAAGAAGCTGCCGGCGAAACCGGCGAAGCAGGCGCCCAGGGTAAAGGCCGAGAGCTTGATCAGCGTGGGGTTCAGGCCCAGGGCGCGGCAGGCGATCTCGTCTTCGCGCAGGGCTTCCCAGGCGCGGCCGATGGGCATGCGCAGGAGGCGGTTGATCACGAACAGGGTCAGCAGCACCAGCAACAGGGCGATCAGGTAGAGGAAGATCACCTTGTATTCGGAGTTGTAGGGAATGCCGAAATACTCGTGGAAGGGCGTCATGCCCTCCGGGGCCCGGCGTTCGAAGGTCAGGCCGAACAGGGTCGGTTTTTCGATGCCGCTGATGCCATTGGGGCCGCCGGTCCACTGGGTGAGGTTGCGCAGGAGGATGCGGATGATCTCGCCGAAGCCCAGGGTGACGATGGCCAGGTAGTCGCCGCGCAGGCGCAGCACCGGGAAGCCGAGCAGGAAGCCGAACAGCGCCGCCATCAGCCCCGCCAGCGGCAGGCAGACCCAGAAGCCCAGGCCGTAGTAGTGGGAGAGCATGGCGTAGGTGTAGGCGCCGACGGCATAGAAGCCGACGTAGCCCAGGTCGAGCAGACCGGCCAGCCCCACCACGATGTTCAGGCCGAGGCCGAGCATCACGTAGATGAGGATCAGGGTGGCGATGTCCACCGCGCCGCGCGAGCCGTAGAAGGGCCACACCAGGGCGATCAGCACCAGGCCGAGGATCACCCAGCGCTGGGTCTTGGGTTCGGTGAGCTTGGTGCCCAGGCCGGTGGCCGGCAGCTGCAGGCCGCCATTGCGGCGCCAGCCGGCGGTGAGCGGGTCACGCACCAGTTGCCAGACGAACATCAGCACCGCGGCCAGGGCCACGATCCAGAGGGTGCGCGGCGGGGCGCCGTGCACTTCCAGGTTGACGCCCACCGTCTCCAGCTTGAGGCCGAGGATGGGATAGGCGACGGCCAGCACCAGCAGGGCGCTGAAGAAGGCGGTTCGCAGACGGGCACTCATACCTTTTCCACCTCCGGGCGACCGAGGATGCCGGTGGGGCGGAACAGCAGCACCAGCACCAGCAGGCTGAAGGCCACCACGTCCTTGTACTGGTCACCGAAGACGTCGGCGCCAAAGGCCTCGGCCACGCCCAGCACCAGGCCGCCGAGCATGGCGCCGGGGATGCTGCCGATGCCGCCGAGCACGGCGGCGGTGAAGGCCTTGATACCGGCCAGGAAGCCCAGACTCGGATTGATCACGCCGTACTGGATGCCCAGCAGCACCGCGGCCACGGCGGCGAGGGTGGCACCGATGACGAAGGTCAGGGCGATGATGCCGTTGGTGTTGATGCCCAGCAGGTTCGCCATCTTGATGTCCTCGGCGCAGGCGCGGCAGGCGCGGCCCAGGCGGGAGCGGGAGATGAACCAGGTGAGGCCGAACATGGTGAGCAGGGTGACGATGAAGATCAGCACCTGCACATAGGAGATCACCACGCCGTTCATGGCGTCGGTGCCGATGATGAAGTTGCCCGGCAGCAGGTTGGGGATCGACTTGTCCTTGGAATCCTGGGCCAGCAGCACCCAGTTCTGCAGGAAGATCGACATGCCGATCGCCGAGATCAGCGGGATCAGCCGGTTACCGCCACGCAGGGGGCGATAGGCGATGCGTTCGATGCTGTAGCCGTAGGCACTGGCGATGATGATGCTGGCGCCAAAGGCGGCGAGCATGACGATGGGCAGGCTGTGGATACCCAGCATGGCCAGGCCGGCGATGGCGATGAAGGCCACGTAGGAGCCGATCATGTACACCTCGCCATGGGCGAAGTTGATCATGCCGATGATGCCGTAGACCATGGTGTAGCCGATGGCGATCAGCGCATAGGTGCTGCCGACCGTGAGGCCGTTCACCAGCTGTTGCAGGTAGTGGTAGAACTCGGGCATGGGTGTCTCCAGGGGACCTTGGTGCACTTCTGGTGCGGGTCCCAGGCCTCGGATGGAGGCGGATAAACGAAGCCCACCGCCGTTGGCGGTGGGCTCCGGTGTTACAGGCAGGGCTTACTTGGCTTCAGTCTTGGTGCCGTCGGCGTGCCATTCGTAGACCACGAACTCGAAGTTCTTCAGGTCGCCTTTCTCGTCGAACGCCAACTCACCGGTGGGGGTGTTGAAGGTGTTGCTGCGCAGTGCCTTGGCCACGTCCTCGGGCTTCTCGTCGCCCGCCTTCTCGATGCCTTCGGCGATGACCTGCACGGCGGCGTAGGAGGGGAACACGAAGGGACCGCTCGCATCCTGCTTCTTGTCCTTGAACGCCTGCACCAGGGCCTGGTTCTTGGGATCCTGGTCGAAGGAGCGCGGCAGGGTGACCAGCAGGCCTTCGGAGGCCTTGCCGGCGATGGCGGAGATGGAGCTGTTGCCCACGCCTTCCGGACCCATGAACTTGGCGGTCAGGCCCTTCTCGGCCGCCTGACGCAGGATCAGGCCCAGCTCGGGGTGGTAGCCGCCGTAGTAGACGAAGTCGACGTTGGCCTGCTTGAGCTTGGCGATCAGCGAGGAGAAATCCTTGTCGCCGGAGTTGATGCCCTCGAACACGGCGACCTTGACGCCGGCCTTGTCCAGGGTCTGCTTGACCGCGGTGGCGATGCCTTCGCCGTACTGCTGCTTGTCGTGGATGACCGCGACGATCTTCGGCTTGACGTGCTCGACGATGAACTTGCCGGCGGTCGGGCCCTGCATGTTGTCCAGGCCGATGGTGCGGAAGATCAGCTTGTAGCCACGGCTGGTGATGTCGGGGCTGGTGGCCGCCGGGGTCACCATCAGGATGCCTTCGTCCTCATAGATGTCGGAGGCGGGCTGGGTGGAGCTGGAGCAGAGGTGGCCGACAACGAACTTGACGCCATCGTTGACGATCTTGTTGGCAACCGCCACGGCCTGCTTGGGATCGCAGGCGTCGTCGTAGATCACGCCTTCGAGCTGCTTGCCCTTGACGCCGCCGGCCTTGTTGATCTGCTCGATGGCCATCTGGGCACCAATGAACTCCATGTCACCGTACTGGGCGACCGGACCGGTCTTGGGGCCGGCCAGACCGATCTTCAGGGTGTCGGCTGCCAGGGTGTGGCTGGCCATGCCGGCCAGGGCCAGGGCCGCGACCAGGCGGGAGAAACGCAGAGTTGCCTTTTTCATGAGTGCTCCACTCGGAATGCTTTTATTAATGAGGCAGTTGGAAGCGAAAATGTGCCGATTTTGTTCTTTATGACGCGCCGCGCAGTTTAATCACCGTCTGTTCGTCTTGGAAAGCTGGCGACGACAACTTGTCGGATCTGTGGCCCGTGCGTCCGGGCGCTCGGCAAGCGGGGAGGGCAACGGTAGAATCCGCCCTTTTCGCGAGGCCCGCACCATGACCGATCACGCAACGCGCTACGCCACCCTGCTCGGGCAGACCGCCGCCATCGGCTGGGAAGAATTGCAACCGCATTTTGCGCGGGGCGTGCTGCTGGAAGTGGCGCCCGAGCTGGACCTGATCGAAGCGGCCATCGCCGTGACCCAGGACGAGGCCGCCCGGGTGGATCTGTGGCTGCAGCAGGGCCAGCTGGCCAAGGTCGACGAAGACCGCGCAAGGCGCCGGCTGGAAGCGCCCGAGGTGCCCCTGTGGGCGGTGGTGGTGGCGCCCTGGGTGCTGATGCAGGAGCGTCCGGCCGAGCGCTGAAACGCAAGGGCCCGCGCAAGGCGGGCCGTTGTTGACGGGGTGGCTCAGCGTTCGCTGTCGAGATCGCGCAGCTGGTGTTCGCCGTAGCGATCGCCAGCCACGGCGTCCGGTGGCAGCAGGCGTTCCAGTTCGGCGCGATCCGCAGCGCTCAGCGTCACCTCCAGCGCCCCGAGGGATTCGTCGAGCTGACCGCGGCGGCGGGCACCGACCAGCGGCACGATGTCGTCGCCCTGGGCGGCGACCCAGGCCACCGCCAGTCGGGCCGGGGTGGTGCCCCGGTGTTCGGCGAACTGCTTGAGGCCTGCCACCAGCGCCAGGTTTTTCTCCACGTTGCCCGGCTGGAAGCGCGGACTATGAGCGCGGAAGTCGCCGCTGCCCGAGGGTTGGCGCCAGTGACCGCTGAGCAGGCCACGGGAGAGCACGCCATAGGCGGTGATGCCGATGCCCAGGTCGCGGCAGGTTGGCAGGATCTCCGCCTCGATGCCGCGCGAGACCAGCGAATACTCGATCTGCAGGTCGCAGACCGGATGTACCGCGGCGGCCCGCCGCAGGGTCTGGGCGCCCACCTCGGAAAGGCCGATATGGCGGATGTAGCCGGCCTGCACCAGCTCGGCGAGGGCGCCCATGGTGTCCTCGATGGGCACCTGGCGATCCAGCCGTGCCGGGCGATAGATGTCGATGTGGTCCACACCCAGGCGCTTGAGGCTGTAGGCGACGAAATTCTTGATCGCCGCCGGCCGGGTGTCGTAGCCCAGCCACTCGCCGCCCGGACCGCGCAGGGCGCCGAACTTGACGCTGATCAGCGCCTGGTCGCGTCGACCGCGCAGGGCTTCGCCCAGGAGCAGTTCGTTGTGGCCCATGCCATAGAAGTCACCGGTGTCGAACAGGGTGACGCCGCGTTCGAGGGCCGCCTGGACCGTGGCGATGGCCTCGCCACGGTCGGCGCTGCCATAGAGATCGGACATGCCCATGCAGCCCAGACCAAGGCTCGATACTAGGGGGCCCTGCTGGCCCAAGCGACGCTGTTGCATGAGGGATTCCTCGTCAGGTAGATGAGGCTTCACTCTAGCCAGGATGACGCTGTGCGATAATCCGGTCTCGACACAACGACCTGTTCGCTCAGCCGTACAATGGAGGCGCCTTGAATCTGGATGACCTGGCGGCCTTCGCCGCCGTGGCCGAGGCCCGCAGCTTTCGTGGCGCCGCCTATGTGCGCGGTGTGGCGGCGTCTTCGCTGAGCGATGCGGTGCGGCGGCTGGAGCGGGAACTGGATGTCCGGCTGCTGCACCGCACCACCCGCAGCGTGACGCCCACCGCGGCCGGCCAGCGTCTGCTGGAGCGCCTCACCCCCGCGCTGCGCGAGGTGCGCGGCGCGCTGGACGCCATCAATGCCGAGGGCGAGAGTCCGGTGGGGAGCCTGAGACTCAATGTGCCCACCATCGTCGCCCGCGTGCTGCTGCCGCCGCTGATCGGCCCCTTCCTGGCCCGGCATCCGGGCATTCGCCTGGAGGTGGTGGCCGAGGACCGGCTGATCGACGTGCTCGCCGCGGGTTTCGATGCCGGCGTGCGCTACGACGAGCACCTGGAAGCGGACATGATCAGCGTGCGACTGGGCCCGGTCACCCAGAGATTCGCCGTGGCCGGAACCCCTGCCTACCTGGAACGGCACGGCGTACCGGCACACCCCGCCGACCTGGTCCGGCATTCCTGCATCGGGCATCGCTTCGCCAGCGGCCTGGTGGCGCAGTGGAGCTTCGAGCGCGGCAGCGAGGTCAGCAACGTCACGCCGGGCAGTCGCCTGCTGGCCTCGGCGCTCGACCTGGAGCTGCAAGCCGCCCTCGACGGCGTCGGCCTGATCTATTCCTTCGCCGACTATCTGGCCGAGCCCCTGGCCGACGGTCGCCTGGTGGAAGTGCTGGCGGACTGGTCCACGTCCTTTCCCGGTCCGCGGCTCTACTATGCGGATCGCCGCCAGCTGCCGGCCCCGCTGCGGGCCTTCGTGGCCTTCTTGCGCGAGCGTCACGGCTAGGCGATCGCGCGGGGCGCCGCTACCCTGAGCGCCAGTCCGCCGCCTGGAGCCGCCATGACGTCCCTGTTCATCCGCCTGGTACCGTGCCCATGATCATCGGCACCGCCGGTCACATCGACCATGGCAAGACCGCCCTGATCCAGGCCCTCACCGGGGTCGCCGGTGACCGCCGCCGCGAGGAGCAGGCGCGCGGCATCACCATCGACCTGGGCTATGTCTATGCCGATCTGGGCGACGGCGGTCTCACCGGTTTCATCGACGTCCCCGGTCACGAGCGCTTCGTGCACAACATGCTGGCGGGCGCCAGCGGCCTGGATCTAGCCCTGCTGGTGGTGGCAGCCGACGACGGCGTCATGCCGCAGACCCGCGAGCACCTGGCGATCCTCGAATTGCTCGGCATTCCCCGGCTGCTGGTGGCCCTGACCAAGGCCGATCGGGTGGATGCCGAGCGACTGGCCCAGGTGCGTCAGGACGTCAGTGCGCTGCTGGCCGCCGGCCCCTTTGCCGGAGCGCCGCTGTATCCGGTGGCCAGCCCCAGCGGCGTGGGCATCCCCGAATTGCGCGCCGCCTTGCTCGCGGCCCTGGGCCAGGTGCGCCAGCGCAACGCCCGCGGCGGCTTTCGCCTGGCGGTGGACCGGGTGTTCAGCGTCGCCGGGGCCGGAGTGGTGGTCACCGGTACCGCCTTTGCCGGCCAGGTGGCCGTCGGCGACGAACTCATCCTCACCCCGCGCGGCCAGCGCCTGCGGGTGCGGGGGCTGCATGCCCAGAACCGCGCGGCGGAAACCGCCCAGGCCGGCCAGCGGGTGTCTCTCAATCTCGCCGGTGAGCGGCTGAGCACCGACAGCCTCGCCCGCGGTGACTGGCTGGTGGCCGAGGCGCTGCATGCGCCCACCACCCGGATCGACGTGGAACTGCGCCTGCTGCCCGGCGAGGCGCGCAACCTGGCGCACTGGACGCCGGTGCACGTGCACCTGGGCGCCCAGGATCTCACCGGTCGCGTCACCCTGCTGGAAGGCGACAGCCTCGCCCCGGGCGCCACGACCCTGGCGCAGCTGGTGCTCAATGCGCCGCTGCACGGGGTGCATGGCGATCGCCTGGTGCTGCGCGACCAGTCCGCCCAGCGCACCCTGGGCGGCGCCCGGCTGCTCGATCCCTTCGCCCCGGCGCGCCATCGCCGTACGCCCCAGCGCCTGGCCCAACTCCAGGCCCTGCGTCGGGGCGGTCTGGAGGAGGCGCTGCCCGAACTCCTGGCCCAGGCCGACGGCGGTCTCGATCCACGGCTGCTGGCGCGGCAGTTCAACCGCCCCGAAGGCGACTGGCAATTGCCCGCCGACACCCTGAGGGTGGAAACGCGGGTCGGCCCGCGGCTTTTCGCGGCGGCGCTGTGGCAGGCGGCGCTCGAGCGCCTGGGCGCGGCGCTGGCGACCTTTCACCAGGAACAACCCGACGAGCTGGGTCCCGATCGGGATCGCCTCCGCCGCATCGCCGCGCCGGAACTGGAGCGGGCAGTCTATTTGGCCCTGCTGGAGACGGCCCTGGCCGAGGGGCGATTGCAGAGCAGCGGTCCCTGGCTGCACCTGCCCGATCACCGGGTTCGCCTCACCGAGGCGGAGGAGGGGCTCAAGACCCGCCTCTGGCCGCTGCTGGAGGCCCAACGCTTCGATCCGCCCTGGACTCGTGATCTGGCCAGGAGTCTGGATCAGCCCGAGGCCGAGGTGCGGCTGCTGCTGCGCAAGCTGGCCCGGCTGGGGGAACTGACCCAGGTGGTCAGGGATCTCTTCTATCCCCAGGCGAGTCTGGAAGCCGCGGCCGGCGAGGCATTGCGCCTGGAGCGCGAAGCGGGGATCATTCGCGCCGCGGCCTTTCGCGATGCCCTCGGCATCGGTCGCAAGCGCAGCATCCAGATCCTCGAATGCCTGGATCGCATCGGTTTCACCCGTCGCTTCGGCGACGAGCGCCGGGTCCGCCCGGACAGCGCCTGGGCCCGCGCGGCCGAGGGCTAGCGCAACAGAGGAAGGCAATCACGCCCGGTGGCGTGGCCGGGCTTCAAACCCGGTTGGGGACGGCAGCCGTTCCCGGGTGGGTTCGACTCCCACTGCCTTCCGCCATTTCCCGCCGTCAGTGCCCATCCGTCTGGTGATGGATCACCGCGCCCTCCCGTTGCAACTCCTGCAGAAACCACTCGGCCGCCCAGAGGTGTTCGGGCATATAGAGACCCGCCGGCAGGGGTTCACCGCCCGCCAGGCCCAGCACCCGCTCCAGCGACAGCACCAGCCCGAGGGCGGTCAGCGAGGCCTGCCCCTGGTTGAATTCCAGCACGGCGCGTGCGCCGGTGGTCTGGCCGTCCCTTTCACCGCTCACCCTGACCGCGATCTCGGCCGCTGTTTCCGCGCCCCGCCGCCGGCTGGAGGACTCGCCCATGGCGATGTCGAAGCGGAGCTCCGGGGCGGCGGTGGCGGCCCGGAGACTGAGCAGATCGATGGAGCCGAAGGCCGTGGCGGCCAGCGTGCGACCGTCCAGCGCCGTGACGCTGCCCTGCAGGTCGGCACCGCTCAGCCAGGCGCGGCGTCCATGATGGAAGGCCAGGGCAGCGGGTGCCGTGCTGTGCACCCGCTCCATGTCCTCCCAGGCCAGGGGACCGGCCGGGTCCGCCTCATCCAGCAAGACCTCTATACCGATGGCCGCGACCCGGGTGAAGCGGCGGGCGAGATCGAGTGCCAGCGCCAGGGCGGCACCCGAAGCCCAGTGGCTGGACAGCACCAGGGCATGGGCGGCGGGGCGGTGCATGAACTGGGCGACCTCCGGCCCCAGTTCGGTGACGCCGGTGTTGGCATTGAGATAGGGGATGCCCAGGTGCTGGGCGAGGCGCAAGCCGTGCAGGGCCTGATCCGGTGCCAGCATGATCATGGCTGCCGGGGTGAGCGCGGGGTCCAGTCCCAGCCCCGGCTGGTCGAGATCCAGGCGCACCGCCCGGGCCTGGCTGGCGGCCTGGGCGACATCCTCGGCCGTGGCGAGGTTGCGGCCGCCGACCAGCAGCGGCCAGTCAGGCTGGCGCTGGCGGAACCAGTGGACGGCCTGGCGGCCTACCGTGCCCGAACCGCCGGCAAAGAGTATGGGTTGCAGTGGCATGATGCTGTCCTCTTCGTTGCAGTGCTGAGGTTCCGGAGACCGCACAGCCGATTGCCACGGGCTGTTCTCCGCATTAACCTACCATGTGTAGGTTCCAGTTCAGGATTAACCTACCTTTAGTAGGTTTGCAAGAAGACGTGACCAATGGCAGCGCGATCCATCCCTGAAAAACCGGTCTCCGAAGGGACCGGACGGCGTCTCTCCAAGGCAGCCCGGCGTCAGCAATTGCTGGACACGGCGCGGGTCATCGTTCGGGAAGAAGGTGCGGATCGCCTGACCCTGGGCTATCTGGCCGTGCAGGCGGGCGTCTCCAAACCGGTCGTCTACGAGCATTTCGGTACCCGCTCGGGGCTGCTCATCGAGCTCTATCGCTGGCTCGATCTGGCGCAGATGGATGCCTTTCGCCAGGCCATGACCGCCCGGCAGCAGGGCGCCGAAGAAGCCACCGCGGCGCTGGCCGAGGGCTACATCCGCTGCGTGACCGACATGCAGGGTGAAGTCGGCGTAGTGGCGGCGGCGCTGGCGGGGAGCGAGGAAAAGACCGCGGTGTACCAGGAGTTGCTGGAACATGGCACCCAGATGGTGACGGCGGTGCTCACGCCGCACAGCAAAAGATCCACCGCGGAGTTGCAGGTGTCCTGCATCGGTCTGGTCGGCGCCGGCGAGGCCCTGGCCGCGGCCGTGGTGCGCGGGGCGCTGGGCGAGCGCGAGGCCATCGAGGCCTTCACCCGCCTGGTGCGCGCGGTGCTGTAGCCGGCGGCGCTAGTAGACGTCCTTCAGATAGCGCTTCTGTTCGCTCATCCCGCGCAGGTACTCGCTGGCGGCCTCGTCGCTGAGATGGCCATGGGTCGCCACCACCTGGCGCAGGGCCTGGTCGACGTCCTTGGCCATGCGGCTGGCGTCGCCGCAGACATAGACGCGGGCGCCGTCCTGCAGCCAGCGCCAGACGTCGGCACCGCGTTCGCGCAGCCGATCCTGCACATAGATCTTTTCGGCCTGGTCGCGGGAGAAGGCCAGGCTCAGTTCGTTCAGCAGGCCATCGCGCTGGAAGGCTTCCAGTTCGTCGCGGTAGTAGAAGTCGTGGGCGGCGTGCTGCTCGCCAAAGAACAGCCAGTTGCGGCCCTGGTCGCCCCGGGTGCGGCGCTCGTGAAGAAAGCCGCGGAAGGGCGCGATGCCGGTGCCGGGGCCGATCATGATCAGCGGGACGTCGCCCTGGTCCGGCAGGCGGAAATGGCGCGAAGGCTGGATATGCACCTTGGTGGCGGCCTCGCCCAGGCGGTCGGCGAGAAAGCTGGAGGCCACGCCCTTGCGCTTACCGTAGCGCACCGCCGAGACGGTGAGGTGCACTTGGCCGGCATGGGCCAGGGGGCTGGAGGCGATGGAGTAGAGGCGCGGCTGCAGGCGCTTGAGGCTGCCGAGCAACTCGCGGGCGTCGTGGCAGGCGGGAAAGCGGGCCAGTACATCGGCCAGTTGCCGGCCCCAGAGCCAGCGCTTGAGTTCGTCCCGGTCGCCCAGCAGGGCGCGGCACTCGGCACTGCCGCTGCGCTCGGCGATCAGCGCCAGGGTCTCGGGGTTGGGGCGGGCGATCTCGTAGTGTTCGCTCAGCGCCTGGCGCAGCGACAGCTCGCCGACCTTGGCCACCGCGACCGGTTGTTCGCCGTCCAGTCCGGCGAGGGCGAGGACCTCCTCGACCAGCTCCGGGCAGTTGCGCGCCCTCACGCTCAGGGCGTCGCCAGCCTCGTAGGCCAGCGGTTGCTGGGTCTCGAAACCGAATAGCCGCACCTCCTTGTTGGACCCGGCACTGTTGAGTCTCTGGTTGATGACCAGCCGCGCGGACACCGCCGTCGGGCGGCTGGTCGTGGCTGAACTGGCGATAGGCACGTGCTCGGCCTGAGGTGCCAGTTGCGCCTGCAGGGCGGTCAGCCAGGCGTCGGCGCCGTCGAGGCCATCGGCGTCGCAGTCCAGGCGCGGACAGAGGCGCCGGGCGCCGAGGTCGGCCAGGCGGGCGTCGAGGCGCTGGCCATGGCCGCAGAATTGCTCGTAGGTGGAATCGCCCAGGGCCAGCACGGCGTAGTCCAGTTCGGCCAGGGAGGCGTCGAGGCGATTGAGGCCCTGCCAGAAGGCCTGGCCATTGTCCGGCGCTTCGCCATCGCCAAAGGTGCTGCTCACCAGCAGGACGCGGCGGGCACCGGTCAGGCGTTCCACGGCATAGGCGGCCATGTCGTGCAGTTCCACGCTGAGACCTGCCTGGCACAGGCGGGCGACGCAGTGCTCGGCCAGGGCTTCGGCGTTACCGGTCTGGGAGGCCCAGAGCACCACCAGATCGGCCGGCGCGGTGGGGGCCATGGCCAGGCCGGCGGGCTGGCTTTCCGGCAGGCGGCTGAACAACCCGGCGAGCAGGCCGTCGAGCCAGAGGCGGGTGTCGGCGGCCAGCGGCGCCTGGGCCGGCAGGCAGGGCACGCCCTGGGTCGCGCCGTCGCGCAGGCCGTCCATGAAGCCGGCCAGGTAGGTGCGTTCGGCCGCGCTGAGCTGGGGCCGTACCGCAGTCGCGACCCCGGTGAGCTCGGCCAGCCGCGCCAGGGCAGGCAGCCGGGCGCTCTCCGTGACAGGCTCGTCGGCCGGCAGCTGGCGATGGGGAATGGTGGCGACGCGGGTCAGGCGCACCGCGCAGACCTTGAGTTCCGGTTGCAGCGAGAGCGGATCGACGGCGTCGCTGGTGACGGCGTTGATGGCCAGGTCGCTGCCCTGGACGTCGGCCCAGTGAAAGGGCGCGAAGCAGTTGCCGGGCTGGACCCGGTCGCTGACGGTCACCGGCAGCACCGCGCGGCCGCGGCGTGAGGTGATCTCCAGGCGGTCGCCCTGCGCCAGGCCCAAAGCCTCGGCATCCTGGGGATGCACTTCCACGAAGGGCGCCGGATTGAGGCGGTTCAGGGCGGCGATCTTGCCGGTCTTGGTGAGCGTATGCCACTGGTGCTGCAGACGCCCGGTGTTGAGCACGAAGGGGTAGTCGGCATCGGGCAGCTCGGCCGGGTCCAGGTGCGGGCGGGCGAAGAATTGCGCCTTGCCGCTGGGGGTGGCGAAGTTGAGCGCGGTCGGTTCGCCGGTTTCGTCCAGGCGCAGGGTCTGGCTGCGGCCGTCGTTGCGATAGCGGATCGGCTGGCGCGGATCGCTCTCTGCGCTGGGGCAGGGCCATTGCAGCGGCGTCTCGCGCAGCCGGGCATGGCTGGCGCCGCGGATGTCGTAGCCGGTCTGGGGGTTGTGGAATTGCCGGATCTCGTCGAACACCTCGGCGGCCGAGGCGTAGCTGAAGTGTTCGCCATAGCCCAGGGCGCAGGCCACGTCGGCGATGATCCGCCAGTCGGCGCGGGCCGCGCCGGGCGGGGTGACGGCCTGGGGTGCCAGGGTCAGGTTGCGCTCGGAATTGATCATGACCCCGTCGGCCTCGGCCCAGAGCGCGGCGGGCAGGAGGATGTCGGCGTAGCTGTTGGTCTCGGTGTCGAGAAAGGCGTCCTGGGTGATCACCAGTTCGGCGGCCTGCAACCCGCGGATGACCGTCTCGCGATTGGCCACGCTGGCCACCGGGTTGGTGCAGATGATCCAGCAGGCCTTTACGGTGCCGGCGGCCAGGTCCTCGAACAGGGCGACGGTGCCCTGGCCCAGGCGGGTATGCAGGGTGCCTTCGGGGATGCCCCAGGCCCGCTCGACGAAGGTGCGGTCGGCGGCGGACAGCAGGCTGCGCTGGCCGGGCAGGCCGGGCCCCATGTAGCCCATCTCGCGCCCGCCCATGGCATTGGGCTGGCCGGTCAGGGAAAAGGGACCGCTGCCGGGGCGGCAGATCTTGCCGGTGGCCAGGTGCAGGTTGCACAGGGCATTGGTGCTCCAGGTGCCGTGGGTGCTCTGGTTCAGGCCCATGGTCCAGAGGCTGGTCCATTCGCCGGCCTCGCCGATCCAGCGCGCGGCGGTGCGGATGTCCGCCTCGGTCAGCCCGGTCCCCGCGGCCACCCGTGCCGGACTGTAGTCGGCAAGAAACTCGGGCATGGCCGCCCAACCTTCGGTATGGGCGGCGATAAAGGCTTCGTCTACATGGCCCTCGGCGTGCAGCAGATGCAGCAGGCCGTTGAGCAGCAGCAGATCGGTGCCCGGACGCAGTTGCAGGAAGAGATCGGCCTTCTCGGCGGTGGCGGTGCGCCGCGGATCTATCACGATCAGCTTGGCGCCGCGCTTGACCCGATCCAGCAGCCGCAGAAAGAGGATGGGATGACAGTCGGCCATGTTGGCGCCGCTGACCAGGAAGAGGTCGGCGCGATCGAGGTCGTCATAGGAGCCGGGCGGACCGTCGGCGCCGAGGGACAGCTTGTAACCGGTGCCGGCACTGGCCATGCACAGGCGGGAATTGGATTCGAGCTGGTTGGTGCCGATGAAACCCCGCGCCAGCTTGCTCGCCAGGTACTGGGCTTCCAGCGACAGCTGCCCGGACACATAGAAGGCGATGGCGTCGGGTCCGTCGCGGTCGAGGATGGCGCGCAGGCGTTCGGCGGTGGCGGCGATGGCCTGCTCCAGCCCGGTCTGCACCGGTTCGTGGGAACGGTCGTGGCGGACATAGGCCTGCTCCATGCGTCCGCTGTCCACCAGCGCCTGGTGGCTGGTGCTGCCCTTGGTGCAGAGCCGACCGCGATTGGCGGGGTGGTCGCGATCGCCGCTGACCTTGGTGATCCGACCGTCTTCCACCTGCATGACGATCCCGCAGCCGACGCCGCAGTAGGGGCAGACGCTCTTGATGTGGGTAGTGGCCATGGCAAGGATCCTTCGAAAACCAGAAAGCGAAAAGGCGCCGGTCGCGCTCCCCGGAGGGAGGCGAACACGGCGCCTTTGTCGTGAAAGGAAGCGATCGGCGTTGACCGCTCCATGCTGAGGATTTAGCAAGGCTCGCGCCAGCTTGGCCCGGCGCGCGCGGGGGGCGCATTCCTACTGCTCTGGCGGGGTGCCGGTGGCGCTGGCCGAGGCCACGGCGGTGGGGGTCGCCATGCGCCGTGACGGGGCAGGCCGGCCCGCTCTTGCACCGTTGTGGTTCTGCTCGGCGGGCGTTCGGACAGCCTCCGGCAAGCCACTCGGCAGGCCGCAGCCCGCGCCAGCGGCGGATCTTCGGGCGATCAGGCGGAACTGGCACAGCCGATGCAAAAGCCCTGACAGACCCGCACATTCGGGTCGCCCGGTCGATCAACGGCGATCGACAGCCACCGCAGGCGACGGGCATGGAGCAGAGCCAAGGGCTCCTCCCTACCAGAACAGGCAAAGGCGCCTGAGACCGCAAGGTTTCAGGCGCCTTTTTATTTGCCGCGAATCAACCTGATTGGCCTCGGCCGGGGGATAGCCTCCATGAACAGCATCGTGACCCGCAAAGAACGCCTGATCGTCGTCGGCAACGGCATGGTCGGCCATCACCTCGTCGAGCAGCTGCTGGCGGCCGGCGCCCTGGACCACTACGAGATCCATGTCTTCGGCGAAGAGCGTCAGCGCGCCTATGACCGGGTCCATCTCTCCGAGTACTTCGCCGGTCGCGACGCCGAATCCCTGGCCATGAGCGAAGCCGGCCTCTATGCCGTGCCCGGCCTGGTGCTGCACCTGGGCTGCGCGGTGACCGCCATCGACCGCGAGCAGCGCGAGGTACTGACGCCCGAGGGTGCCTTTGGCTACGACCGCCTGGTACTGGCCACCGGCTCCTATCCCTTCGTGCCGCCCATCGAGGGCGCCGAAGGCGACTCGCGCCTGGTCTATCGCACCCTGGACGACCTGGACACCATCCGCCTGGCCGCCGCCAGGGCGCGCCGCGGCGTGGTGGTGGGCGGCGGCCTGCTCGGCCTGGAAGCGGCCAATGCGCTGAAATCCCTGGGTCTGGAGGCCCATGTGGTGGAATTCGCCCCGCGGCTGATGCCGGTGCAGCTGGATGACCTCGGCGGCGCCGCGCTCAGGCAGCGCATCGAGGACCTGGGCGTGGGCGTGCATCTGTCCAAGGCCACCCAGAACATCACCGCCGGCAGCGAGTATCGCTACCGCATGAACTTCGCCGGCGAGGATTTCCTCGAGACCGACCTGATCCTGTTTTCCGCCGGCATCCGGCCCCAGGACGCCCTGGCCCGCAACTGCGGCCTGGAACTCGGCGCCCGCGGCGGGGTGGCGGTGGACAACGGCTGCCTGACCAGCGATCCCTTCATCCATGCCATCGGCGAATGCGCCGCCTGGAACGGCAGCATCTTCGGCTTGGTCGCCCCGGGCTACCAGATGGCGCGCCTGGTGGCCGCCACCCTCTGCCATGGCCAGGCCACGCCCTTCACCGGCGCCGACATGTCCACCAAGCTCAAGCTGCTGGGCGTGGACGTGGGCTCCATCGGCGATGCCCACGGCGCCACCCCCGGGGCGCGCAGCTATCGCTACATCGACGAAGCCAGCGCCAGCTACCGCCGCCTGGTGGTCTCCGCCGACGGCAAGCACGTCCTCGGCGCCGTGCTGGTGGGCGACAACAGCTACTACGACACCCTGCTGCAATACGCCCAGAACGGCATCCCGCTGCCCCAGGATCCGGCCAGCCTGATCATGCCGGTGGGCGAGGGCGCCCCGACCCTGGGCGCCGATGCCCTGCCGGCCACAGCGACCCTCTGCTCCTGCCACAACGTCACCAAGGGCGCGGTCTGCGCCGCCATCGACGCCGGCTGCACCGACCTCGCCGGCATCAAGAGCTGCACCAAGGCCGCCACCGGTTGCGGCGGCTGCGCGGCACTGGTCAAGCAGGTGTTCGAGCACGAGCTGATCGCCCGCGGCGTCGAGGTCGACAAGAGTCTCTGCGAACACTTCGCCCACACCCGCCAGGAGCTCTATCACCTGGTGCGGGTTGAAGGCATCCAGAGTTTCGACGAGCTCCTGGCGCGCCACGGCCGCGGCCAGCATGGTTGCGACATCTGCAAGCCGGCGGTAGCCAACGTCCTGGCCTCCTGTTGGAACGCCCCCATTACCGATCCGCACCTGGTGCCGCTGCAGGACACCAACGACACCTTCATGGCCAACATGCAGAAGAACGGTACCTATTCGGTGGTACCGCGCATCCCGGGCGGCGAGATCAGCCCGGAAGGCCTGATCGCCATCGGCCAGGTGGCGAAGAAATACGATCTCTACACCAAGATCACCGGCGGCCAGCGCATCGACCTCTTTGGCGCCCAGTTGCACGAGCTGCCGGACATCTGGGGCGAGCTGATCGCCGCCGGCTTCGAAACCGGCCATGCCTACGGCAAGTCCACCCGCACGGTGAAGAGCTGCGTGGGCAGTACCTGGTGCCGCTACGGGGTGCAGGACAGCGTCAAGATGGCGCTGGACATCGAGCACCGCTACAAGGGCCTGCGCGCGCCGCACAAGCTCAAGTTCGCCGTCAGCGGCTGCACCCGCGAATGCGCCGAGGCGCAAAGCAAGGACATCGGCGTGATCGCCACCGAGAACGGCTGGAATCTCTATGTCTGCGGCAATGGCGGCATGCGCCCGCGCCACGCCGAGCTGTTCGCCACCGACCTGGATGACGAAACCCTGATCCGCTACATCGACCGGCTGCTGATGTTCTACATCCGCACCGCCGACCGTCTGCAGCGCACCTCGGTGTGGCGCGAGTCGCTGGAGGGCGGGCTGGACTACCTCAAGCAGGTGATCATCGAGGACAGCCTGGGCCTGGGCGCCGAACTGGAAGCCCAGATGCAGCTGGTGGTAGATCGCTACGAATGCGAATGGGCCAACGCCCTGAACGATCCCGACAAGCTCAAGCGCTTCCGTACCTTCGTCAACCAGCGCGGCAACGACCCGGACATCCACTTCGTCAAGGAACGCGGCCAGCGCCGGCCGGCTCGCCATGGCGAACTGCACCTGATCAACCTGACCGAGGAAGCCTGACCATGACCCAGACCAATACCGCCCGCGCCCTGGAGCCCCGCTGGCAACCCCTGTGCAGCCTGGCCGACCTGGTGCCCCAGTCCGGTGTGGTGGCCCTGCACGAGGGTGAGCAGGTAGCGCTGTTCTACCTGCCGGAGACCGAGCAGAAGGTCTTTGCCGTGGGCAATCGCGATCCCAAGTCCGGCGCCAACGTCATCGGCCGCGGCATCGTCGGCCAGCTGGGCGCGGATCTGGTGATCGCCTCGCCGCTGTACAAGCAGCACTTCCGGCTGGCGGACGGCGGCTGCCTGGAGTATCCCGAGCAGGCCCTGCCCATCTGGACGGTACGACTGAATGGCGAGCGAGTGGAGATCGCCTGAGGCGGCTTAGCCCTCACCCCAACTCTCTCCCGGAGGGAGAGGGGGCGGTCCGGAGTGGGGCGGGGCTTCGGGCGTAACCCGTACAGCGCCTAGCCTGGACAACGGCGCCGGCTTGTCCGGGTTCCCCGCCGAATACCGCTATCCCCATTGTTGCAGCTGCCGCAGTGCAGCTTTGCGCAATCGGGACCTGCGCCGGGCGGCGAAATGACTGCCGGGGGACGATACTCAAGGAGCGGGGACGCTGTCTGCCGATCCTGGTCATCGTCCCGCCGGAGGTCACCATGCGCCTGACAAGAACAATTCGCTCCGCGCTGTTCATCGCCCTGCTCTCGGCCCTGGCCGCTATCGCCCTGTTGGAGGGCTGGCGCGCGCAACCGGTGGGCGAACTCACCCTGCGCGCCGATCCGGTCTGTACCCACGGATATGCACCCTATGGCTGCTATCCGGTTCCGGCCCGAGGCGGCGATCTGGGGTGGCTGGAGCGCCTCTAGGTCGTCAACCCGCCTGCAGGTCGGTTGCCAGCAGCGCTGCCAGCTCGCGGTCAGTCAAAGAGGGACCGACCAGGGCCCCTTGGACCTCATCGCAATGCTGCGCCTGCAGCCAGGCCAACTGGCCGGGCGTCTCCACGCCCGTTGCCGTCACCCTGAGGCCCAGGGTTCGTCCCAGGCCAATCAGAGCCTGGACGATGGCGGCATCGACCTGCTGATCTTCCAGGTGCGCGACCAGTCGGCTATCCAGGCTGATGCCATCCAGCACGGGGTGGCGCAGCGCCTCCAGGGCGCTTGAACCTCGGCCGAAGTCGGCCAGACTCAGGCGCACGCCCAGCGCCTTGAGCGGCATCAACATCGGGGCGCTGTCTGCCTGCAACAGCGCCTCGGACAGTTGCAGCTCCAGGCGTTCCGCTGCCAGGCCGCTCGTCTGCAAGGCGCGGGCGACCGCCGCCACCAGGGCCTCGCCATCGGCGAACGGACGTGCGGACAGATTGATGATCAGCCGCAGTGGCGCGGGCCAGGTCGCGGCAGCGTGACAGGCGTTGTCCAGCAACCAGAATTCCAGGGGAACGCTGAGTCCGGTCTCCTCGGCCAGGGGCAGGAGGACCTCCGGCGGTAGCAGGCCGCGCTGCGGGTGGGCCCAGTGCAGCCGGACCTCGATGGCGCTCAGCCGACCCTCGGCGGCGCTCCGCCGGGGCAGGTAACCCAGGCGCAGCTGGTCGAGCGCCAGCGCCTGGCGCAGCTCCTGTTCCAGGTCACGCCGCTGGCTGAGCTGGGCGTCCATCGCCGGGGCATGGAAGCACCAGCCGTTGCGGCCCGCGGCCTTGGCCTGGTACAGCGCGATATCCGCCAGGCGCAGCAGGTCCTCGACCTGGCTGGCCTGCTCCGGCGCCTGGGCGATGCCGATGCTGGTGCCGACGCTGACCGACTGTTCCTCCAGCAGGATGGGTCGGCCGATGGCATTCACCAGCCGCGCACAGATCTGGTCGACGGTTGCCACATCCAGGTGACCGAGCAGCACCACGATGAATTCGTCGCCGCCCAGGCGCGCCACCAGGCCGCCAGGTCTCAGACTGGCCTGCAGACGCCGGGCGATTTCCTGCAGCACCCGATCGCCGGCGGCGTGGCCGAGGCTGTCGTTGACCGGCTTGAAACGATCCAGGTCCAGGCTGAGCAGCGTCAGCGGGGTCCTGGCTTGCGTCAACTTGCGCGCCAGATAGTGCTGCAATTGCAGGCGATTGGCCAGGCCGGTCAGGCTGTCGTGTTGCGACAGGTGTTCGATTTCCGCCTGGGCATTGACCGCGGCGGTGATGTCACTGGCGGTGCCGCGAAAGCCAGCGTCCTTGGGCAGCGGTCGGGCGGTGATCTCGCAGACCCGGGAGTGACCCAGGCGGTCGCGATAATGGCAGCGCAGCACCTGGCGCTCGTCGAGCTGGCGAGCATTGCCCTGGAGCCAGGCAGCGAGCGGGGTCGTCTCGCTGCTGAACAGCTCCGCCAGCGGCCGCCCGAGCCAACTGCCGGGCGTATGCCCGGTGATGCGGGCGAAGCGTTCGGACAGATAGGTGATGCGGCCCGCGGCATCGCTTTCCCACAGCCAGTCGGAGGCGGCCTCGGCGAGTTCGCGAAAGCGCCTTTCGCTGCGACTCAGTTCGGCCTGGCTGGCGATCAGGGCATCGAACTGTTGGTCGAGTTGCCGCGCCGAATTCAGCGCATGGCGGATCAGCAGGGCCAGCACCAGCCCGAGCAGCAGCACCCCGGCCAGAAAGACCGGCAGGGTGCGGTGCAGGAGCTGGGCGCCGGGTTGCGGCGGTTGCCAGTTGAGCAGCAGCGGTGAATCCAGGAAGCGCAGCGTTTCGTGATCGACCAGGGGCACCCGCGACGCCTCGAGTCGCGGCAAGCCATAGGTATCGCTGAGATGGGCCAGGGTGTCCGGATCGAGCACGTTGACGAACAGCATCACCGACGGGGCGCCGGGACCCGGGGCCACGCTGTAGCTCGCTCCGGGCGTGATGGTGGCCGCGGCGACCAGCGCCGGGACACCACCCACGCTCAGCACCCGTACCAGGCTCTCGGTCTCGCCAGGACGCTGGCGGGTGGCCGCCAGCAGGCCGGCCAGATCGCCTTCGAGCCATTGCGCCGCCGCGCGCTCCGTCGGCCGGCCATCGATCACCGCATAGACGGTACGATCCTGCGGATCCAGCACGAAGACCCCGTTGTAGCCATAGAGCTCATAGGGGATGTCGCCGACGTTGCGCTCGTCGTTGGCCCAGAAGAGGTCGACCGCCAGGTGCAGGTGCTTGTAGGCCTCACCCCACTTGGCGTAGTTGATGATGTTGTGGCCGATCTCGTTTTCGACCTGCACCAGGGTGCGGTCGATGTAGGTCCGGGCGCGTTGCTGGACGTCGGCGTCCTGGCTGGTGGCGGTCCTGATCAGCAGGTAGCAGCCGAGGCCAAGCAGGATCGGCAGGGCGCAGATGACCGGAAAGAGGCGCAGCAGCAGGTTGTGGCTGCGGCGGGTGGCGATGGGCGTGGACGGCATGGTGAACCTGGGCGGTGCTGGACGACGGTCAGGATTCCCGCGAGGTGGCCAAGGACGGCGCGAGGGGTGCCTGGCCAGCGGCCATTATCCGCCACCATCACCCAGCCGTCTGCTCGCGGCCTGACCAGGGGCAGCGCTGAGCTGCCCGGACGGTCGACCGTTCAAGGCCGCGGTGGATAGCTGACCAGCAGCTCGTTGATCAGACGGCTGAAGGCGGCGCTGCGTTGGCTGGGCGTGGCGTTCTGATCGTCCAGCAGGCGCTCTTCGCTGGCACGCCAGACCAGCTTGCCGTCACGGCCATCGAGCATGTCGAGCTGGACCGTCATCACCGGGTAGGTGACGGTCTGGGTGCGCACATAGCTTGGTCCCCAGGGGCCGGGACCCCAGGCGGAGCCCCAGGGACCGCCCCAGCCCGGACCCCAGTAGGGATCGGCATAGCTGTAGCTCTGCTGGCGCTGGTCGAGGATCACATAGAGCTTGAGCTTCAGATCCGGGCGCGTGCCCGCCGCCGCGGGGCGCAGCCCGCGCTGGTCGAGGCCACTGCTCACCGAATCGCGCAGGCGCTGCTCGGTGAGATCGCTGCGCACCCGCGGATCGTTGGGGCGGTACTCGATGGCCGGGTCCGCCCAGCCCCAGCTGCGATAGGCGGCGAAGTCGCGGCTGGCGTCATAGTCCAGATTGCGCGGGCCGCGCTCGGCGCAGGCCGCCAGCAAGAGGACCGCAAGCAGCAGGAGACAACGTTTCATGGGCGATCCTCTGAGGTGAGCGCGCTAGTCTGCTTGGACTGGCTTAAGGGCCACTTATCCCTTCAGCTCGGCGGATAGTTGGCCAGCAGGCGGCGGGTGGTCTCGCGCAGGGTGCGCGCGCGTTCGCCGCTCTTGCCGTTGCTGGCCTGCTCGGCGGCCGAGTGCCAGAGCACCTGGCCGGTGGCGGGATCGAGCAATTCCACCTCCAGCACGTCGACCAGGAAGGTCCGGGTGCGGGTCCGCGCCTGGCCGACCGTGGCGCCATAGCCCGGGCCGTAGCCATAGGGCCCGTAGCCGCCGTAGCCGTAGCTGGTGTCGTAGTAGTCGGTGTATTGCTCGCTGCGCTGCTGCTGGGTCAGGCGGGCGCGTACCTGCAGATCGGCGCGGGCACCGCCGATGGCGGGCCGCAAGCCGCGCTGGTCGAGACCATCGGCCACCGCCTGCTGCACGGTCTGGCCATCCAGGCCGCCGCTGACCACCGCGGCGCCCGGTGCCCAGCTCCAGGTGCGATAGCGACTCCAGTCACGCGGTGCCGGCGGATAGGCCGCCGGATCCTGCTGCGGCAGTACCGGGAGCGACGCCTCTGGCAGGCTGCTGGCGACATAGGGATTGGGCGTCTGGCAACCGGCCAGGGCGAGCAGCGCGAGCGACAGGTAGAACAGGGGGCGACGCATGACCGGTTCCTCGAAGGAATGCTGGCCAGAGCATACCGCGCCCTACGTCATCCTGCCTTAGCTTGGCAGAGCCAATGCAGATAGCGCCCCAGGCCCGCGAAAGCCGGGTGCCGCCGGTGGGCCAGTTCCATGGCCACCAGCTCCTCGCCGTCGGCACGGGTCTGGAATTCCGGCGGCATGTAGTCGTGAAAGACCCGGACGCCACTGCGCGCCCGAACCTGCCAGTCCGCCGCCAGCCAGGCCTCGACCTCGCGCGGATCGAGGGGCCGTTGCGGCGTGAGGCCGCGTTGGCCCGCGCCGGCGTATTCACCCTGCCGGAGTTTGCGAAAATGCCCCTTGAGCAGGTTGCGATAGATCAGGGCATCGCGGTTGTAGAAGGCCAGCGACAGCCAGCCGTCCGGGGCCAGGCAGCGTTGCAGGGTCGGCAGAATCGACGGGGGCGTTTCCAGCCATTCCAGCACCGCGTGGCAGAGCACCAGGTCGAAGGGCTCGGCGAAGGCGGGCAATTCCTGCCAGGGCAGCGCCAGCCAGGCGGCGCTGACCCCGGCCGCGGCGAAGGCCTCCTGGGCCCCGGCCAGCATGGGCGCCGAAGGCTCGGCCAGGGTCACGGCATGGCCCTGCTGCGCCAGCCAGAGACTCATGTGGCCGAGCCCGGCGCCGATGTCCAGCACCCGCAGCGGCCGCGCGGGCAGTACCTCGGCCAGATCCGCCTGCAGCACGGCCAGGCGGATGGCGCCCTTGGTGCCGCCATAGATGTTGGCGGCGAAACGGGTGGCGCGGTCGTCGAAGAAGGTATCGGTCACGGCAGGAAACGCCTCTCGTTGTCGGCCAGCTTGGCCAGCACCGCCTGCTCCACGTCCAGCTCCAGTTCGCTGCCCAGTTGCAGCAGATAGAGCAGCACGTCGGCGATTTCCTGGCCGGCGTGTTCGCGCTCGGCGGCGCTCAAGGTGCGGGCTTCGGCATCGCTCTTCCACTGGAAGATCTCCACCAGCTCGGCCATCTCGACGCTGGCGGCCATCGCCAGATTCTTGGGATTGTGATAGCGGCGCCAGGCGTTGGCATCGCGGATCGCGTGCAGGCGGGTGAGCAGGGCAGGGAGGTCCATGGGCGTCCGGGGGTCGACAAAACGCCATTCTCCCATGGCGAGACGGCTGTCGTCCGCCGGCCTGCGCGACAGCCTGACGCCGCTGTTCTACCCTGGGGCCCATCACCGACACCCCGGTTGCTGGAGCCCTGATGAAATCTTGCCTGACCGGACTGGGCTTGGCCCTGCTGTTGACCACTGGCGTCGCCCATGCCGAAAAGCTGCTCTTGGAGGGCACCCTGGGCCAGGTCCGAGTGGTGGTAGAGGTCGATTCCACCGCCAACGACGAAGCCTATGGCCGCTACTTCTACGACCGCTATCGCCGCGACCTGCGCCTGAGCGGTCCGGCGCAATCGGGCGACCGGCTCAAGCTGGAGGAGGGTGCGCCCTGGCAGGACGGTCCCAAGGCCAGCTGGTCACTGACGCGCGGCAAGGATGGTTCCTGGACCGGCACCTGGAGCGGTGCCGGCAAGACCCTGCCGCTCGCCCTGGCGCCGCTGCAACCGGGGCAGTCCGCGGCAGCGGATCGCTATCGGCAGAAATTGCGCCAGGACGATCCCTATGAGTATCGCCGCCTGCAGGGACTCAGGCTGGAACAGGGCGAGCGCCAGACCTTCATGGGCCGGGGCCTGCGCTGGTGGCGCGAGCCGGTCTCGGGCATGCGGCTGTTCACCGTGGAGGGTGCCAGCGAGGCAGCCAATGCCGTACTGCGCGAACGCCTCTGGGCGGAGGTCGATGCCCACCTGAGCTGCATCGGCGCTGACGGCGAGCACAGCCTGGAGGTGACCCCGCAGCTGCTCAGCGAGCGGGTGCTCAGCGTCAATCTGTTCAGCCAGTACAGCTGCAGCGGCGCGGCTCACCCGGATTTCGGCAGCGCGCCCCTGACCCTGGATCTGCAGACCGGCGAGGAGCTGGCGCTGGAGGATTTTCTCTGGTTGGGCCACGGCCAGCCGATTCGTCCGCAGCCGGAGGATCGCTATTCCCAGGCCCTGGCAGACTATAGGCAACAGACCCTGGCGCCCTGGGTGATCCGGCTGTTCACCCGCCTGTATCCGCAACTGATGCAGGCGCCCGCCGACGGCGACGGCTGCGACTATCGTAGCGCCGACGTCTGGCAATTCGCGCCCTGGTACCTGACGCCCAAGGGCCTCTATCTCGGCCCGACCTTCTTCCGCGCCGCCCGCAACTGCGACGAACCCGGCGGCACCCTGGTGCCCTACGCCGAAGTCCGCAAGCATCCGGGGCCGCTGGTGGACCTCCTGCCCCGCTGACGTAGGTTGGAGCTGAGCGCAGCGAAGCCCAACAGCGCCGCCTGCCTCGAAGGTCTGGCTGCCCAGTAGCAGCACCATGACCAGCTAGGCGGTTCAGCTGCGCCTAACGCTGGTGCCGATCGGTGGCTTTTCCTACTTCCGCAAGAGCTTTTGCAGCCGGGCGTGCTGCCAGAGGGCGATCCTGTCGCGCAGGAAGAAGGTCTGGATGCCACGACCCAGCAACAGGATTCCCCAGATGGCGGCGACCCACAGGGACCAGTGGCTGTCAGGCGAGGTCGCGCGATTGAGCACATAGAGAAAGACACAGATGACCATGCCGCGCAGCACCTGCCAATAGAAGCCGATCTCGGCGGCGACCTGTTCACGGGCATTCGCGATTCGCTCGTCTGCAGCGGATCCCACTGCTTGAGTGGCTTGACCTGTCAGGTCGGCAACGCTGATTTCCAGAACGGCAGCCAGGGCGCTCAGGGTCTCCAGACTGGCCTGCTCGCCATTTTCGATGCGTTGCACCGTACGGGTGCTTATGCCCGCGAGTTCAGCGAGCTGCTCTTGCGACCACGCTCGGGCCAGGCGGTGTTCCTTGATTTTGTTGGGCAGTTGCATCTCGGTTTCTCCAGCGGTGGTGGACGAGCAAAAGCCTAGCCGCAAGGCCCTCTGTCCGACACGACGACAACCCGACAGCAGCCTGACAGCGAGGTGACAGGGACCTGACGGCCTCGCTGACAGGGAAGAGCGGAAGCCCGTCTCCTGACAGGGTCTTCCCTGTCCATCCACTCTACACCGGCTACACGCGGTGAAAACCGTCCAGGGATTTCCACAGCAGGTTCGGCTCCGCGGGGTAAGGCTGCGCCGTTACCCACCCTACGATCAGCCGTGAGCCCGTAGCGTGGAAAACCGCAGGGGGTTCTCCATTGGACGTTGAGTATCGGCAGCGGACAGGGCTTCGCCGCCTTCCACCCTAGTCGTCGGCGATCAGCCGCTTGCCCAGGGTGACGACCTCGGCCTCGGCATAGCCCAGGGCCGCATAGAAGCCGAGGATCGCCGCATTGTCCCGGCGCACCATCAGCTGCAGCTTGGGACAGCCGCGTTCGCTCAGCAGCTGTTCGGCGGTCGCCACCAGCCGCCGGGCATGGCCGCGGCGCTGATGCTCCGGGGCAACTGCGAGGTAATAGAGCCAGCCGCGATGACCGTCGGTGCCGACCATGGCGCTGGCCATGAGGGTGCCGTCCGCTTCGCCCACCAGGAACAACTCGGGTTGTTCGGCGAGCTTGCGCTGGATGTCGCGGTAGGGATCGTTCCAGGGGCGAGTCAGTCCGCAGGCCTGCCACAGATTGATCACGGCCTCGGTGTCGGCGGACTGGAAGGGGCGGATGTGCATGGGGCGGGATCTCCATCGCGGCCATGGCGGTGCGCCGTAGCGACCGCTCCTACAGGTTACGGTACACCCTGTAGGAGCGGCCCATGGCCGCGATCAGCTTTTCCAGCTAGAGAAAGTTCTCCGCATAGTGGCAGGCCACCTGGCGGGCTTCCACGTTGCGCAACGCCGGGACCTCGGTCTTGCACTTCTCCGTCGCATAGGGGCAGCGACGGTGGAAGACGCAACCGGGTGGCGGATCCAGCGGGTTGGGCAGCTCGCCCTGGATGCGGATGCGCGGCTTGCTCGGGTCCGGGTGCAGACTCGGGGTGGCCGACAGCAGCATCTGGGTATAGGGATGCAGGGGCCGCTCGAACAGCAGGTCGCGGCTGGTCTTTTCGACGATGCAGCCCAGGTACATCACCATCACTTCATCGGCGATGTGGCGCACCACCGACAGGTTGTGGGAGATGAACACATAGGCGGTCCGGTACTGCTGCTGCAGATCCATGAACAGGTTGAGCACCTGCGCCTGGATGGACACGTCCAGCGCCGAGGTCGGCTCGTCCGCCACCAGCACCTTGGGCTGCAGCATCATGGCGCGGGCTACGGCGATGCGCTGGCGCTGGCCACCGGAGAACATGTGCGGATAGCGCTGGTAGTGCTCCGGCCGCAAGCCCACCTGCTGCATCATCGCCTGTACCTTCTCGCGCCTTTCGGTGCGGGAGAGGCTGGTGTTGATCTGCAGCGGCTCGGCCAGCTGGTCGCCGATCTTGCGGCGTGGATTGAGCGAGGCATAGGGATTCTGGAACACCATCTGCACCTCGCGGCGCAGTTCCTTGCGGCGGGCGGCGTCGGCGTTTGCCACGTCCTGACCGCCGATGACCAGGCTGCCGGCGGTGGGCTGCTCGATCAGGGTCAGGGCGCGGGCCAGGGTCGACTTGCCACAACCCGACTCACCCACCACGGCCAGGGTGCGCCCGGCCTGAAGGTCGAAGGAGACGCCGTTGAGCGCCTTGACCGTGGCGTTGTCCTTGAACAGGCCGCGGGAGATTTGATAGTGCTGGGTCAGGCCCTTGGCTTCGAGCACGAGGTGCTCGGGCGCCTGCTCCGGGGTGGTGGAGCGGGCGAGGACGGTGGCTTCAGACGGCGCCATGGCGATCCTCCGGCAACTGGCTGGGACGTTGATGTTCGGGCAGCACCGCAGGCGCCTCGCCCGGGGCGACGTTGCGCGGGAAGAAGCAGCGCACCGCACCACGGTCGTAGGGCTCCAGCGCCGGACGCTCCTGGCAGCGCGGCTGCACATAGGGGCAGCGCGGGCTCAGCAGGCAGCCGGCGGGCCGGTCGTAGCGACCGGGAACGATGCCGGGCAGGGTGTGCAGGCGGTCCGTCTGGCTGTGCTCGGGAATGGCCGCCAGCAGGGCTTCGGTATAGGGGTGGGCGGGGGCGTCGAACAGGGTCGGCACCACGCCTTTCTCCACCGCCTGGCCGGCGTACATCACCACCACGCGCTGGGCGGTCTCGGCCACCACGGCGAGGTCGTGGGTGATGAGGATCAGGCCCATGCCCTCGTCGCGCTGCAGATTGACCAGCAGCTCCATGATCTGCGCCTGGATGGTCACGTCCAGGGCGGTGGTGGGTTCGTCGGCAATCAAGAGGCGCGGCTCGGCGGCGATGGCCATGGCGATGGCGACGCGCTGGCTCATGCCCCCGGACAGCTGGTGCGGATAGGCGCCCAGGCGACTGGCCGCGGCCGGGATCTCGACCTTTTCCAGCAGCTCCAGGGCGCGCTGGCGAGCGGCGCGACCCTTGAGGCCCAGGTGCTGGCGGATCACCTCTTCCAGCTGGAAGCCCACGGTGTAGCTGGGGTTGAGCGCCGTCATCGGGTCCTGGAAGACCATCGACAGCTCCTTGCCGATCAGATGTCGCCGGCGGCGGCCCTTGAGGCTGAGCAGGTCCTGGCCGTCGAAGGCCAGGCGGTCGGCGGTGATGCGGCCGGGGTGATCGATCAGGCCCATCACGGCCATCATGGTCACCGACTTGCCGGAGCCGGATTCACCGACGATGGCGACGATCTCGCCCTGATCCACGGTGAGATCGAGGCCTTCCACCACCGGCGGGGCGTCGGTGCCGCCGAAGCGCACCGAGAGGTTCTGGATTTCGAGGAGGCTCATGACTGCACCTTCAGACGCGGATCGAGGGCATCGCGCAGGCCGTCGCCCATCAGGTTGATGGCCAGCACGGTGAAGAGGATGGCGAGACCCGGTAGGGTCACCACCCACCAGGCGCGCTCGATGTAGTCGCGGGCCGAGGCCAGCATGGTGCCCCACTCGGGGGTGGGCGGCTGCACGCCGAGGCCGAGGAAGCCCAGGGCGGCGGCATCGAGGATCGCCGAGGAAAAGCTCAGGGTCGCCTGGACGATCAGCGGCGCCATGCAGTTGGGCAGCACGCTGACGAACATCAGCCGCAGGGTACCGGCGCCGGCCAGCCGCGAGGCGGTGACATAGTCGCGATGCAGTTCGCCCATCACCGCGGCGCGGGTCAGGCGGACATAGGAGGGCAGCGAGACGATGGCGATGGCCACCACGGTGTTGATCAGGCCTGGGCCGAGGATGGCGACGATGGCCACGGCCAGCAGCAGCGAGGGCAGCGCCAGCATGATGTCCATCAGACGCATGATCACCGGACCGGCACGGTTGGGCGAGAAGCCGGCGACCAGCCCGAGCAGGATGCCGGGGATCAGCGAGAAGACCACCGAGGCCAGACCGATCAGCAGCGACAGCCGGGCGCCATGGATCAGCCGGCTGAGCAGGTCACGTCCCAGCTCGTCGGTGCCCAGGGGGAACTGGCTGTTGCCACCGTCCAGCCACAGCGGCGGGGTGAGCATGAAGTCGCGGAACTGCTCGCTGGGCGCATGGGGTGCGACCCAGGGCGCGAAGAGCGCGCAGAACACCACGATGACCATGAAGATCAGCCCGCCGAGGGCGCCCTTGTTGCGGGCGAAGGCGTGCCAGAACTCCTTGAAGGGAGAGGGATAGAGGGCGCTCGGGTCTTGGGCGGCCGGGGTGTTTACCGTTGTCATAGGCTCTGTCCGTATGGGCGCATCAACGCTGGTGGCGGATGCGCGGATTGACCAGGCCGTAGAGGATGTCCACGACGAAATTGACCAGGATGACCAGGGTGGCGATCAGCAGGATGCCGTTCTGCACCACCGGATAGTCCCGGGCGCCGATGGCCTCGATCAGCCACTTGCCGATGCCGGGCCAGGAAAAGATGGTCTCGGTGAGCACCGCGCCGGAGAGCAGGCTGCCGACCTGCAGGCCGAGCACCGTCAGCACCGGGATCAGGGCGTTGCGCAGGGCGTGGACGAAGACCACCCGCCCCGGCGACAGGCCCTTGGCGCGAGCGGTGCGCACATAGTCCTCACGCAGGACCTCGAGCATGGCCGAGCGGGTCATGCGGGCGATCACCGCCAGGGGGATGGTGCCCACCACGATGGCCGGCAGGATCAGGTGCTTGAGGGCATCGACGAAGGCGCCGGGCTCGTCGGAGAGCAGGGTGTCGATGAGCATGAAGCCGGTGCGCGGCGGGATGTCGTAGAGCAGGTCCAGGCGACCGGAAACCGGGGTCCAGCCGAGCTGCACGGAGAACAGCATGATCAGCAGCAGGCCCCACCAGAAGATCGGCATGGAATAGCCGGTCAGGGCCACGCCCATCACCCCGTGGTCCACCGTGGTGCCGCGCCTGAGGGCGGCGATGATGCCGGCCAGCACACCGAAGACCGTGGCGAACAGCATGGCCGCCACCGAGAGTTCCAGGGTGGCCGGGAACAGGGTCAGGAATTCGTCCCAGACCCCGACGCGACTGCGCAGGGATTCGCCTAGGTTGCCCTGGGCAAGGTTGCCGATGTAGTCGAAATACTGCTGGTACAGGGGCTTGTCGAGGCCCAGGCGGTGCATGGCTTCGGCGTGCATCTGCGGATCGACGCGGCGTTCGCCCATCATGACCTCCACCGGATCGCCGGGGATGAGGCGGATCAGGGCGAAGGTCAGCAGGGTGACGCCAAAGAACGTCGGTATCAGCAGCCCGAAGCGACGGGCGATGAAGGCGAGCATCGGAGGGGGTATCTCCTCTTGAGGCTGATCAAGACGGCGCGAGTACATGCCCGGCCGCGTTTTTAAGTGAGAGCCCGCGCAAAAGCTAATGAGCTTTTGATCTGACTCTCAGACCTTGTGGGTCTGGATTCATCCCTGACGAGACCATCCTGGTCCGCAACGAACGACACCTGCGGACAGCAGGCTCGTTCGGTCCTACGAATAGGTTCGAAGAGCGCTCTGGAGCAAGGCTCCAAACCCGGCAGACTACCACGTTGCCACGGGCGTCGATATCCTCGACACGGCCCGGGCTTCGCCGGTGTTCGCAGCGCGATCCCGGCCAGATGCCGGACACTGCGTGGAAGCCGCCGGGTCCCGCCATTACAGCAGGTTGAACGGCAGGGTGGAGACCAGGCGCAATTCCTTGACGTTGCCGTCGACCTGGTTCTGGCTGGCGCGGTGATCGGTCAGCAGCAGGCGGAAGCGACTGTCCTTGAGCGCGCCCTGCTGCACCTTGTAGGTGGTGACCAGGCCGATCTCATGGTGCTTCTCGCCATCCTGCTGCAGGACCTCGGCATAGTTGGCGTACTTGCCGGCGCCGGCATCATAGTGGGTGCCGTTGATGTCCCAGCCCTTGGCGTACCAGACGCCGGTGCTCAGGCCGGGCACGCCGAAGTAGCTCCAGTCGGTCTCGTAGCGGATCTGCAGCGACTTCTCGTTGGGGCCGTTGTAGTCTGAGACCAGGGAGTTGGCCAGGTAGATGGCCGCGGTCTCGTGGGCGTAGTCGAAGTACTCGTTGCCGTCGATCTGCTGGTAGGCCAGGGTCAGGCTGTGGGCCTGGTGGCTGCCGGTGAACGCCAGGCTCCAGGCGGTGTTGTCGATGTCACCAGCCTTGGCGCTGCCGGCATCGACGGTGCGGTAGGCGTTGGCCACCGCCTTCCAGGCGAAGGTATCAAGAGAACCGCCGGCCTGGGTGACGCTCAGGAAGTACTGATTCCAGACGTCCTCGAAGTTGGCGCCATAGACGCTGACTTCCCAGCCCTGGGGCAGCTTGTAGTTGCCACCGAGAAAGCTCAGGCGGTCGGCGGTGACCTCGCGGGTACCGTACTCGGTGGTCCACTTCTCGTCGCCGGCACCGGTCCGCGGACTGACGCGGGTGAAGCTGCCACCCTGCAGCGAGAGGTTGTCCCATTCGTCGCTGGTCAGGGCGAAGCCGTCGAAACCGGAGGGGAAGGGCCGGTTGTCGTTGTAGCTGATCACCGGGGTGTCGAGCATGAACCGGCCGATCTTGAGCTCGGTGTTGGAGACGCGGAAGCGCGCATCGGCGATGCCCAGCTTGGACCACTCGGCATGGCCCTCGCCCTCGGCGTTGGCCAGGGTGCGGTTGCCGCCGCCACCGATCTGACCCTTGCCCCGCTCCAGGTTGGTGGCCTGATAGCCGGCCACGTCGATACCGAAGCCCACCGGGCCCTGGGTGTAGCCGGAGCTGTACTTGAGCGCGGTGGCCTGGACCCAGGTATTGCGCGAGTGGGTGCGCACCCGGGTGCCGTTCTTGCTGTAGCTGAATATCGGATCGGAGCTGGTCTCGCGGGCAAAGAAGTTGCGCGTGGTCAGGGTCAGGCTGTCGTCGGCGAAAAAGCCCTTGGCGCCTGCCTGGCCCTTCACCGGCTTCTGCACGTTGGGCAGGGTCTGGACCTCGTTGGCGTAGCTGGGATCTTCCGGCGCCGGGGACTGGGCGTGGGCGGTCAGGGCCAGGGTGAGCAGGGAGAGGGCGAGGCCTCCCCGGTGGACGTTGGTCATCAGGTGTGCTCCAAAGCGGTCGTTTTTTCTGTTATCTGGGCGTTTTCCGGCATGGCCGAACCCGTCGCGCCGAAACACGGCGCGAGGCGGGAAAGGTCGAGGGACGGGCCGCCCGGGCCCGGTCGCTTACGGCATCAGTTGCCGATCAGTCGAGGGTCACCGTGGAGAAGTCGTAGACCCCCAGCGGACTCTGCACATAGCCCTGCACCTTGGGTTGCAGGACATCGGTAAACAGCGGGTGCGCCAGCGGAATCCAGGGCATCTGCTGGTGGAAGATCTGCTGGGCCTGCTCGTAGAGCGCGGTACGCTGAGCCGGGTCGTTGATGCGCTTGGCCTTTTCGATGGCATCGTTGAAGGCCTTGTCGCACCAGAAGGCGCGGTTTTCGCCGCCCTGCACCGCGGCGCAGCTAAGGTTGTTGGTGAGGAAGTTGTCCGGATCCCCGTTGTCGCCGGTCCAGCTCATCATCATCAGGTCGTGCTCGCCGGCCTTGGTGCGCTTGACGAACTCGCCCCACTCGAACTGGGTGATCTCGGCCTTGATGCCGATCTTGGCCAGGTCGCCCTGGATCAGCTGGGCGACCAGGGCCGGACTGCCGCCGGGGCCGGTACCGGTGCTGATGTAGTACTTGAGGGTGAAGCCATCGGCGTAGCCGGCTTCCTTGAGCAGCGCCTTGGCCTTTTCCAGGTCATGGGGCCAGGGCTTGATGTCCTTGGCGTAGCCCAGCAGCGAAGAGGGATAGGGATTGATCGCCGCCTTGGCGCCGCCTTCGCCGAACACCGTCTTCAGGTAGTTCTGCTGATCGAAGGCCATGGCGATGGCCTGGCGCACCCGCACGTCGCTCAGCGCCTTGTGCTTGGTGTTCATCGCCAGGTAGGAGGTGGTCTGGCTTTCCACCTGGGCCAGCTTGAGGCTCTTGTCCTGCTTGAGCATTGGCACGTCCTGCGGTTTCACCGTCAGGCCGATCTGGCATTCGTTGTTGCGTACCCGCTGGATGCGCACATTGGGGTCCAGGGTCACCGCCAGCACCAGGCCATCCATCTGCGGCTTCTTGCCGAAGTAGTCCGGATTGACCTTGTAGCGGGTGTTGGAGTCCTTGGCATAGCGCTGGAAGACGAAGGGACCGGTGCCGATGGGCTTCTGGTTGATGTCGTCGGTCTTCTTGCTGGCCAGCAGGCTGTCGGCGTATTCCTTGGACAGGATCGAACCGAAGGCCATCGCCAGGTCGGCGAGGAAGGGCGCCTCGGGCTGGTTGAGGGTGAAGCGCACGTGGCTGTCGTCCACCTTGTCGATGGACTTGATCAGGCTGCCCATCTCCATGGCCGCCGCATAGGGATAGCCGCTGGGGGAGAGGTTGTACCAGGGATTGTTCTTGTCGAGCATGCGCTCGAAGCTGAACACCACGTCGTCGGCGTTGAAATCACGCGTCGGCTTGAAGTAGTCGGTGGTGTGGAATTTCACCCCCTGGCGCAGGGCGAAGGTGTACTGCAGGCCATCGGGGGAGACCTCCCAGCTTTCGGCCAGGCCCGGCTCCAGCTCGGCGGTGCCCTGCTTGAATTCCACCAGGCGGTTGTACAGCGGCGTGGCCGAGGCATTGAAGGTATAGCCGGAGGTGTAGCGACCCGGATCGAAGCCTTCCGGATTGGCCTCGGTGCAGACCACCAGGGGCCGGGCCAGGGCGGCATTGGCCGTCAGGCAGAGGAGGGCGGCGAGAGACAGCGAGAATAGCGGTTTGGACACGGAAGGCTCCTCGTGAAGGCCCGCAGGGCGGGCCGGACAGAATCAGCGGTCGAGGCTTACGCCATAGAAACCGGTGACGCCAAAGGGATTGATCTTGAAGCCCTGCACTTCTTTGCGCATGGGCTGGGACACCACCGAGTGGGCCATGGGGCTCACCGGCATCTGCTGGCGAATGAGCTGCTGCGCCTGCTCGTAGAGCCGGGTGCGTTCGGCGCGATCGTTGCTGGTCTTGGCCTTCTGGATGAGGGCGTCGTAGTCCTTGTCGCACCAGCGCGCATAGTTGCTGCCGCCGATGGCGCTGCAGCCGTAGAGCACGCCCAGCCAGTTGTCCGGATCGCCGTTGTCGCCGGTCCAGCCATAGGTCAGCACATCGTGTTCGCCAGCCTTGGCGCGCTTGATGTACTCACCCCATTCGTAGCTGACGATCTTGGCCTTGATGCCGACCTTGGCCCAATCCTGCTGGATCATCTGCGCCGACTGGCGGGCGTTGGGATTGGAGGCGCGCTGCACCGTCATGGCCCAGAGCGCGATCTCGGTGCCGTCCTTGATCCCCGCCTGCTTGAGCAGCGCGCGGGCCTTGGTCGGATCATAGGGCGCGCCCTTGATATTCTTGTCGTAGGACCACTGATTCGGCGGGATCACGTTCTGCGCGACCTGACCGGCGCCCTGGAACACGGTGTCGACGATGGCCTGCTTGTTGATGGCCATGTCCAGGGCACGCCGCACCTCGGGCTTGTCCAGCGGCGGGTGCTGGACGTTGTAGGCGAGAAAGCCGACGTTGAAGCCCGGCTGCTGCAGGACCTTGAGGTTGGCATCCTGCTTCATCTCCACCAGGTCCGCCGGACGCGCATAGCCGCTGACCTGGCACTCGTTGGCCTTGAGCTTCTGCAGGCGGGTGGCGGCGTCGGGGGTGATGGCGAAGATCAGGTTGTCGAGCTTGACGTCCTCGGGCTTCCAGTAGTCCGGATTGCCCTTGAAGCGGATCACCGCATCCTTCTGGTAGCGGCTGAAGACGAAGGGGCCGGTGCCGATGGGCTGCTGGTTGAGCAGCTCCGGCTTGCCCTCCTTGAGCAACTGCGCGGCGTACTCCGCCGACTGGATGGAGGCGAAGCTCATGGCCAGGTCGGCGGCGAAGGCGGCATCGACCTTGTTCAGGGTGAAGACCACGGTGTGGTCGTCGACCTTGGCCACCTTGGCGATGTTCTGGTCCAGCCCCATGTCGGTAAAGTAGGGGAATTCCGTGGGGTAGGCCTTACGGAACGGCTGCTCCTTGTCGAGCATGCGCTGGAAGGTGAAGACCACGTCGTCGGCAGTGAAGTCGCGGGTGGGCTTGAAGTAGTCGGTGGTATGGAATTTCACGCCCTGGCGCAGGTGGAAGGTATAGGTCCTGCCATCCGCGCTCACGTCCCATTTGGTAGCCAGGCCCGGCTCCAGGGTGGTACCGCCACGCTGGAACTGCACCAGGCGGTTGAAGACGGTTTCCGCGGAGGCATCGAATTCGGTGCCCGAGGTGTATTGCGCCGGATCGAAACCGGCCGGGCTGGCTTCCGAGCAATAGACGAGATTGCTCGCCGCCTGGGCGAGCGGAGCACAGGCGAGCAGGCTCGCCGCCAGCAACGAGTAGGCGTAGGGAAGGCGCATGGGTCTCACTCCATCAGTCAAATGAACGGCCAGGGCCGGGAGTCTGGCTCCCGACCCTGGCCAAGAGGCTTCACTTGCTGACGCTGACGCCGTAGAACTCGTTCAACCCGAAGGGGCTGATCTTGTAGTCCTGGACTTCCTTGCGCATCGGCATGTAGACCGTGGAATGCGCGATGGGCGTCATGGGTACCTGCTGCTTGAGCACCTGCTGGGCCTGTTCGTAGAGCTTGGTGCGCTCGCCCTGGTCGGTCACGCGCTTGGCCTTGACCACCAGGTCCTCGAACGGCTGGTAGCACCAGCGGGAGAAGTTGTTGCCACCGATGGCCTTGCAGCCGAAGAGGGTCGCCAGCCAGTTGTCGGGGTCGCCGTTGTCGCCGCTCCAGCCGATCAGCATGATGTCCTGCTCGCCGCTCTTGGAGCGCTTGATGTACTCGCCCCATTCGTAGCTGACGATCTTGGTCTTGACGCCGATCTTGGCCCAGTCCTGCTGCAGCATCTCTGCCATCAGGCGCGCATTGGGATTATAGGGACGCTGCACCGGCATGGCCCAGAGGGTAAGTTCGGTGCCTTCCTTGAAGCCGGCTTCCTTGAGCAGGGCCTTGGCCTTTTCCGGATCGTAGGGCGCGTCCTTGATGGACTTGTCGTAGGACCACTGGGTCGGCGGCATGGCGTTGACCGCCACCTGGCCGGCGCCCTGGTAGACGGCGTTGATGATGGCCTCCTTGTTGACGGCCATGTCCATCGCCTGACGCACCTTGAGCTTCGCCAGATCGCCATGTTCGACGTTGTAGGAGATGTAGCCCAGGTTGAAGCCCGGCTGCGACGGCAGCTTGAGATTCGGGTCCTTCTTCAGGCCGTCCAGGTCCGCCGGACGCGGATAGACGGTGATCTGGCACTCGCCGGCCTTGAGCTTCTGCATCCGTACCGAAGGATCGGTGTTGATGGAGAAGATCAGGTTGTCCACCTTGGGCCCATCGACCTTGTCCCAGTAGTCCGGGTTGGCCTTGTAGCGGATCACCGCATCCTTCTGGTAGCGGCTGAAGACGAAGGGACCGGTGCCGATCGGCTTCTGGTTGATCTCGGCAGCCTTGCCGGCCTTGAGCAGCTTGTCGGCGTATTCGGCCGACTGGATCGACGGGAAGGGCATCGCCAGGTTCTGCAGGAAGGCGGCGTCCACTTCGTTGAGGGTCATGCGCACCGTGTAGTCGTCGACCTTTTCCACCTTGGCGATGTTCTGGTCGAGGCCCATGTCGGTGAAGTAGGGGAATTCGGTGGGGTAGGCCTTACGGAACGGATTGTCCTTGTCCAGCATGCGCTGGAAGGTGAAGAGGACGTCATCGGCATCGAAGTCGCGGGTCGGCTTGAAGTAGTCCGTGGTGTGGAATTTCACGCCCTTGCGCAGGTGGAAGGTGTACACCTTGCCGTCTTCGCTGATGTCCCAGCTCTCCGCCAGACCCGGCTTGACCTGGGTACCGCCGCGCTCGAACTGGGTCAGCTTGTTGAAGATGGTTTCCGCCGACGCATCGAAATCGGTGCCAGTGGTGTATTGCGCCGGATCGAAACCGGCCGGGCTGCCTTCGGAGCAGAACACCAGGTTGGTTGCCTGGGCCAGGGGTGCGCCGGCCAGCAGACCGGAAGCGAAGAGGGCAGCGAGTACGTTCTTGTGCATGGAGACCTCATGTCGGGGACGGCGCAACACGATGTGGCGTTGCGAAACAGAATGCCGATGTCTTGTGGACAGATGAGCCCACATGCACAGCTTATGCCCATGTCCATAGCTCAGGCGAGCTATTGACCCTGAGCGACCCAAACAGGAAACAGATGTCGCAAAGATGTAAGACGAGGTATCACGACGGGAAGGCAGTGCGCACCAAAAGTGCGCACCGATACAGCGTTGTTACTTTTCTGCCCTAGATCAGGGCATCTGTACCTCGATGGTACCGCCCGCAGTCACTTCGACGGTGGTGGTACCGGGGGCAACGTCCGGAGTCACGGCATCGCTGGCAGCTTTCATCGCCGACATGCGCAGCATCGGCAGCGGCTGGGGTACGCCACTGGTGCCCAGGTCCAGGTTGACGATGCGATAGCCCGAGCCACCCAGGGCTTCGGTGGCCAGCTGGGCACGCGCCTTGAAGGCGGCCACGGCGTCCTTGAACAGGGCATCCTCCTGCTGCTTGCGGGTGCCATCGGCAATGGTGAATTGCAGGTTGCCCATCTTCAGGTTGCCCAGCAACTCGCCGGTCAGCTTGGACAGGGCAGCGAAGTCGGCGCTTTCCAGACGCAGTTCGCCGCGCTCGCGCCAGGCATTGATGGCGCGGCCCTGGTCTTCGTAGACCGGGTAAGTGTTGCGATTGCCCAGGGAAACGTCCACGCCGGCGACCTTGCGCGCCTGTTCCAGGGCGGCGTTGAGGGTCTTGGTGGTGTCGCTGGCCAGGGCCGCCGGATCCTGGCCCTGGCTTTCGGTGTAGAGCATGACCTGCATGCGGTCGCGCGGCACCTCACGACTGACCTCGGCCCTCAGGCTGATCTGGTTGTAGCGCGCTTCGTCGGCCTGGGCGCCGGTGGCGAGCAGGGTACTGAACAGGGCGGCGCCCAGCACGAGCGGGCGTAGGGAAGGGGTCATGGTGTTCTCCTGGTTGGCAGTACGACAGCGGTGTGACCGCGGACCCGGCGGATGGTGCGTCGCTTTGCCGCGTCGGCGGCTGCGGACGGATACCCATCGCTATAATGCCAAGTCTGCTCTGACCGGCAGGTCCCTCGGGGCTGCCGTCTCGATCGTTTCTTGCGCCTGGAACCTCGCATGTTCTCCTTGCCCGTTCAATGGTTGTCCGCCAATCGCCAGAATCTCGGGCGCCTGGTCCTTATCCGCGTGCTGGTACTGGCCGCCCAGGCCGGCTCGGTGGGTATCGCCCGGCTGTCGGGCATCGTCCAGCTGCCCTGGACGGCCCTGGCCATCACTCTGGGCGTCTCGGCGGTGCTCTGCCTGTTCGCCGCCCTGCGGCTGACCCGCCCCTGGCCGGTCACCGAGCAGGAGTACGCCGCGCACCTGGGTTGCGACCTGGCCATTCACAGCGCCCTGCTGTATTTCGCCGGCGGACCCACCAATCCCTTCGCCTCCTATTACCTGGTGCCCCTGACCATCGCCGCGGCCACGCTGCCCTGGCTCTATACCCTGGTGCTGGCGGCCCTGACCCTGGCGGTCTTCTCGCTGATGCTGCTGTCCTACGAGCCGCTGCACCTGCTGGTGGCCAACGATGGCGCGGTGCTCAGCTACGGCATGTGGCTGAGCTTCGCCCTGTCCGCCGCCGTCATCACCCTGTTCGTCGCGCGCATGGCCACCGCCCTGCGCGAGCAGGAAAGCCTGCAGGCCCAGCGCCGCGAGCAGGCCATGCGCGATCAGCAACTGCTGGCCGTGGCCACCCAGGCCGCCGGCGCCGCCCACGAGTTGAGCACGCCGCTGTCCACCATGAGCGTGCTGCTCAAGGAGCTGCAGCAGGAGTACGCCGGCCAGCCGACCCTGAGCGAAGACCTGGCGCTGTTGCAGGCCCAGGTCGGGCAGTGCAAGCAGACCCTGCAGCAACTGGTACGCGCCGCCGAAGCGGACCGCCGCCAGACGGTGCAGGAGCAGACCGCCGTGGAATGGCTGGAGGCGACCATGGATCGCTGGCACCTGATGCGACCGGAAGCCACCTACAGCTTCGAGGTGGTCAGTCTGGGCACGCCGCCGCGCCTGACGCCGCCGGTCGAACTTACCCAGGCACTGCTGAATCTACTCAACAACGCCGCCGACGCCTGCCCGGAAAACCTGGCCATCCGTCTGCACTGGGACGCCCGCGAATTGTGCCTGTCGATTCGTGATCACGGTGCCGGAGTGCCCCTGGCCATCGCCGAGCAGCTCGGCAAGCCCTTCTTTACTACCAAGGGCAAGGGCTTCGGCCTAGGCCTGTTTCTCAGCCAGGCCAGCGTCACCCGCGCCGGCGGCACGGTGAAGCTCTACAATCACGAAGAAGGCGGCACCCTGACCGAATTGCGCCTGCCGCGGCACTACGCCCTGGCGTGAATGCCTGGAGAATTCTATGACTGACGACCTCAACAGCGGTTTCGACGACCAGCCCCACATCCTGCTGGTCGACGACGATCCCACCTTTACCCGGGTGATGGCCCGCGCCATGGACCGCCGCGGTCTACGCGTGTCCATCGCCGACAGCGCCGAGGAAGGCCTGCAACTGGCCAAGGAAGACCTGCCGGACTACGCCGTGCTCGACCTGAAGATGGAAGGCGACTCGGGGCTGGTGCTGCTGCCCCAGCTGCTGGAGCTGCATCCGGAGATGCGCGTGGTGATCCTCACCGGCTATTCCAGCATCGCCACCGCGGTGGAAGCCATCAAGCGCGGCGCCACCAACTACCTGTGCAAGCCGGCCGATGCCGACGACGTCCTGGCCGGCCTGCTCGCCCAGCACGCCGATCTGGATACCCTGGTGCCGGACAATCCCATGTCGGTGGACCGCCTGCAGTGGGAGCACATCCAGCGGGTGCTGTCCGAGCACGAAGGCAACATCTCGGCGACCGCACGCGCCCTGGGCATGCATCGCCGTACTCTGCAGCGCAAGTTGCAGAAGCGTCCGGTCCGCCGCTGAGAACCTATTCAAAGTCGGCTGCGCGTCGGCCAATCAGCGTTGAAAAGACCTTCGGAATGCTCATTTGACACTCGTAAACCCGAGCGCGGGTCCGATCCGCTTCCTCAGGTCTTTTTGCCTTGTTTGGCTTTAGCTCGCGCGACTTTGAACAGGCTCTTTCTGCTCGCCATCGCCCACGGTAGCGTGGGCGACAAACTGTTACATTGTTTCAGTCAGAATTCATTCAGGCTTTCCGGCATAGGCTGTGCAAGCGTCTCCTTGAGCAGTCCCTGAGAGTCCGAGCATGTCCGAATCCGCCGTACCCGTGCCCTCCGTCTACGGTGCTTCCCGTGGGCATTTCCTGGCCCGCGTCTGGGCCCTGATCACCCCCTACTGGCGCAGCGAAGAGAAAGGCAAGGCCTGGCTCCTGCTGTCCGTGGTCATCGCCCTGTCCCTCGCCGGGGTCGGCCTGTCGGTGGCCCTGAACACCTGGTACCGCTACTTCTACGATGCCCTGCAGAATCGCGATCTGGCCGCCTTCATCCGGCTGATGCTGTACTTCTGCGGACTGGCCGCCACCGCCATCCTGCTGGCCGTGTACCGCCTCTATCTGACCCAGGCGCTGACCATCAACTGGCGGCGCTGGCTGACCGAAAAGCACTTCGGCCTCTGGCTGTCGGATCGCAACTACTACCAGCTGGAACGCGAAGGCGGCGCCGACAACCCCGACCAGCGCCTCACCGAAGACATCCGCGACTTCGCCGACACCACCCTGAGCCTTGGGCTGGGCTTCATCCGTACGGTGGTCAGCCTGGTGTCCTTCAGCGTCATCCTGTTCGGCATCTCCGGCAACATCACCCTGTTCGGCATCACCATCCCGGCCTATATGTTCTGGGCCGCGCTGATCTACGCCACCATCGGCACCTGGCTGACCCATCTGATCGGCCGGCGACTGATCGGCCTCTACAACCAGCAGCAACGCTATGAAGCCGACCTGCGCTTCGGCCTGATCCGCGTCCGCGAAAAGGCCGAGAGCGTGGCGCTGTTCCGCGGCGAAGCCAACGAGCACCGGCGCCTGCTGGATCGCTTCGGCTACGTCTGGGGCAACTACCACCTGGTGATGAACTACACCAAGCGGCTGACCTTCTTCACCGCCGGCTACAGCCAGATCGCCATCATCGCCGGCTTCGTGCTGGCCGCGCCGCGCTATTTCTCCGGCAAGATCCAGCTGGGCGACCTGATGCAGATCAACTCGGCCTTCGGCAATGTCCAGGAGAGTCTCAGCTGGTTCGTCGACGCCTATGTCAGCCTGGCCGGCTGGCGCGCCGTCTCCGACCGTCTGCTGACCTTTCGCGAGACCATGGCCGAATTCAGCCAGGAGACCGACATCCTGGTGCCCCATGCCAGTGACAGCGACCTGATCCTGGAAGGGCTTTCACTGGGCGCCGCCGGCCGGTTGCTGCTGCATCCCACCGATCTGCGCATCGCCCGTGGCGAACACCTGCTGATCGAAGGTGCCTCGGGCAGTGGCAAGAGCACCCTGTTGCGGGCCCTCGCCGGACTCTGGCGGCAAGGGCAGGGCGGTATCGCCGTACCGCCGGGGCGCCAGCTGTTCCTGCCGCAGCAACCCTATCTGCCCATTGGCACCCTGCGCGAAGCCCTGGCCTATCCGCAACCCGTGGCGGCCTACAGTGACGAGCGCCTGACCGAAGTCCTGCGGCACTGTCGCCTGGATCACCTGGTGGAGCACCTCGACGAAAGCCGTCATTGGGAACGTACCCTGTCGCCGGGCGAGCAGCAGCGCGTCGCCCTGGCCCGGGCGCTGCTCTATGCACCCGACTGGCTGTTTCTCGACGAAGCCAGCTCGGCGCTGAGCGAAGCGGACGAGCGCGCGCTCTATGAGCGCCTGCTGGCGGAGAACCCCGGCCTGACCCTGGTCAGCGTCGGCCATCGTCCGAGTCTGCGCGCCTACCACCGTCGCCACCTGCTGCTGGAGGGGCAAGAGTTGCGTCCTAGAGCGGTCGGCGAGGCATCCTGATATGGACTAAGCGGTCTAAATCGGGCGTTTGGGAGGAGGGGGGTGCTATGATTCCAGAGTCCCTTCAATCGGTACGAGAATCCATGTCAGCACCCACCGTATCCCGCCCCCGAAAAAGACCCCGTAGCCTGGCAGAAGAGGTCGTCGGGGTGCTGATTCAGCAGATCGGCGACGGCCAATTCCAGCCCGGCGACAAGCTTCCCACCGAGTCGGCCATCATGCAGGCCCAGGGCGTGAGCCGCACCGTGGTGCGCGAGGCCATTTCCCGACTGCAGGCCGGTGGCTATGTGGAGACTCGCCACGGCATCGGCACCTTTGTGCTGGAGCGGCGCCCCGAGTCGCCGCTGCCGATCGATCCGGCCACCATCACCACCCTCAAGGACGTGCTGGCGATGCTCGAGTTGCGCATCAGCCTGGAAGTCGAGGCCGCCGGCCTGGCCGCCCAGCGCCGCTCGGCCGAGCAACTGCAGGCCATGTGGGCGTTGCTGGAAGCCATGCGTACCGGCGTCGAGCAGCCCGATCGTGCGGTGAGCGCCGACCTGGAGCTGCATCTGCTGATCGCCAGCTCGACCGGCAATCGCTATTTCAGCGACATCATGAGCTACCTGGGCACGGTGCTGATTCCCCGGACCCGCCTCAATTCCGCCTATCTCGCCCACGATGACCAGCAGCTCTACCAGCGTCGTCTGGATGCCGAGCACGAAGCCATCCTCCAGGCCATCGAAGACGGCAACCTGGAAGCGGCTCGCGCAGCCATGCGTCTGCACCTGAGCAACAGCCGCGAGCGCCTGAGACGCGCTCACGAAGAAATGGAGCGCCAGGCGGAAGAGGTCTGAAACGGGGCTGGAGCGTCTTGAGGAGCATTTTTCTGGTTGGGGCTTGCCCCTTCCATAAAAGAGGTTGTACGATGACTTACAACAGGTAGCGGACCTGCCGCACCTCAGTCCAACCTATGCCGAGGCACTCAAGATGACTCCACAAGAACTCAAACACGTCCTCTCTTCCGGTCTGCTGTCCTTCCCGCTGACCGACTTCGATGCCAACGGCGACTTCCGCCCCGATACCTATGCCAAGCGCCTGGAGTGGCTAGCTCCCTATGGCGCGACCGCGCTGTTCGCCGCCGGCGGCACCGGTGAATTCTTCTCGCTGGAAGCCAGCGAATACAGCGGCGTCATCAAGACCGCGGTGGACACCTGCCAGGGCAGCGTGCCGATCCTCGCCGGGGTCGGTGGCTCCACCCGCCAGGCCATCGCCTATGCCCAGGAAGCCGAACGGCTGGGCGCCAAGGGCCTGCTGCTGCTGCCGCACTACCTGACCGAAGCCAGCCAGGACGGCGTGGCCGCCCATGTCGAAGCCGTCTGCAAGTCGGTCAAGATCGGCGTGGTGGTCTACAACCGCAACGTCTGCCGCCTGCAGCCCCATCACCTGGAGCAACTGGCCGAGCGCTGCCCGAATCTGATCGGCTACAAGGACGGCCTGGGTGACATCGAGCTGATGGTCGCCATCCGCCGTCGCCTGGGCGATCGCTTCAGCTACCTGGGCGGCCTGCCCACCGCCGAAGTCTATGCCGCCGCCTACAAGGCGCTGGGCGTACCGGTCTATTCCTCGGCCGTGTTCAACTTCGTGCCCAAGACCGCCGTGCAATTCTACGAGGCCATCGCCCGTGACGATCACGAGGCGGTCGGCAAGCTGATCGACGACTTCTTCCTGCCGTACCTGGAAATCCGCAACCGTTGCGCCGGCTACGCCGTCAGCATCGTCAAGGCGGGCGCCAAGATCGCCGGCTACGACGCCGGTCCCGTGCGGACCCCGCTGACCGATCTCAAGCGGGACGAATACGAGCAGCTGGCCGCGCTGATGGACAAGCTCGGTCCGCAGTAAGGTCTGCTACCCGGGAGGTGCTCCGGCATCTCTCCTCCCGTTGCACAACCCGCGGCCAGTCGCTTGGTCGCGGGCTTTTTTTTGCCCGCTCGCCGGGGTTGGCAGACCTTCGGCAGCACGCGGCGAAAGGCGATCGGCTTAAGCTATCGCTAAGGACCGGGTGCGAGTCTGAGCAGACCAGCGCGCCTGAGCGTGAAGCCGGGCAAGGTGGCGCTCCAGCCCTTTCCTGAGCAACGCTTCGCTTGGAGGTCCCCGCCATGAGCGCCGCCCTGCTGTATCTCGCCCTGGCTACAGCCCCCGGACACACGACCTGCCTGGCGGCAAGACCGCCCTCGGCCGCGGCGCTGGCGCAGGCGGTCAGTCATCCTCCCGCGGCCGGGCCCCAGGCGCTGCCGGTCATCCATACCGCAGGCACCCTGCCGCATACCGGCATCCACGACCAGTCCGCCGCGGCGGTACGGGATTTCGGCTACATGCTCGATCTGGCGCTGGCCTGGCGGGACAGTCGCGATGCCGCGGCCCTGGCGCGCCTGGCCAGCTATCTCGATGCCTGGCTGCCAGGGTATCGGCCCAGCTTCCAGCCCATCGACGAGACCAATCTGAGCAATCTCATCGTCGCCTATCAGCTGACCGCGGCAGACCTGCCCGCCGCGACGGCCCGGCGTTCCCGCGCCTTCATCAAGACCCTGGCCGAGGGTTATCTGCAGCAGATGGCGGCGCATCGGGGGGACACCCACGGGGTCTGGAGCAACAACTGGCAGAGTCACAGGATCAAGCTGGCGACCCTGGCTGCTGGCGCGCTGGACGATCCGGCGCTGTTCGCCCAGGCGCGGGCGGCCTTCGTGGCGCAGCTGTCGGTCAATCTCAAGCCCGATGGCGAGGTGCTGGACTTCGGCGAGCGCGATGCCCTGCACTATGTCGTCTACGACCTCGAACCCCTGGTGCTGGCGGCGGCGGTGGCCCAGGGGCGCGGCGAGGACTGGTTGCACCTGCCAGGCGCTGAAGGCCAGACCCTGGCCAGGGCGCTCGACTGGCTGCTGCCCTATGCGCAGGGCCAGCGCAGCCACGAGGAGTTCCGCAATACGACGGTACGCTTCGATGTGCAGCGTGCCCAGGCCGGGCTACCCGGCTATGCAGGCACCTGGCAGCCCCGGGGTGCCAGAAACCTGTACTGGTCGGCCAGTCTGCTCGATCCGCGCTATGCGTCCATCGCCCGCCAGCTCGCTGCGGCACCGCCGCGGATGCTGTGGGCCTATGCCCCGGCCTGTCAGGGCTAGCGCCCCTATCAGTCCAGGCTGCGGATGCTGACCCGGGAGGTGCCGTCGGCCACCATGTCGAGCCGATCGGCCGCGCTGCGCGACAGGTCGATCAGGCGTCGACGAACCGTCGGGCCGCGATCGTTAATGCGCACCACCACGCTGCGGCCGTTGGCCAGGTTGGTGACCTGGACGCGGGTGCCGAAGGGCAGGGTGCGGTGGGCCGCGGTCAGGGCGCCAGGGTCGTATTTTTCACCGCTGGCGGTACGGCGACCGGCGTGCCACTTGGAGTAGAAGGACGCCATGCCGGTGTCCTGATAGTCATGGGCAGCGGTAGGGGACAGCGTGGGCGGGAAGCTTTCCTGACTGGCGCACCCGGCGAACAGCAGGACCAGCGACAGCAGTCCGGCACGGTGGATCCTATGCATCTCGATGCCTCCTGGCAAAACGACCGGCAGCAGCTTAAGGGCTCGCACCGAGGCTGTCAGCCCCGGTCCGTAACCCCGTACGACTGCCGTCAGCCTTCCAGTTTCTGCTTGAGCAGCTGGTTGACCTGGCCAGGGTTGGCCTTGCCCTTGGAGGCCTTCATCGCCTGGCCGACAAAGAAGCCGAACATCTTGCCGCGCTTGGCTTCGTCGCTGGCGCGGTATTGCTCGACCTGGGCGGCATTGGCCGCCAGGACCTCGTCCAGCATCGCCTCGATGGCACCGCTGTCGGTGACCTGCTTGAGACCCTTGGCTTCGATGATGGCATCGGCGCTCGCGCCTTCGCCGGCGGCCAGCGCCTCGAACACCATCTTGGCGATCTTGCCGGAGATGGTGTCGTCCTTGATGCGCAGGATCAGGCCGCCCAGCTGGGCCGCGCTCACCGGTGCCTGGGCGATGTCCAGGTCCTGCTTGTTGAGCAGGCTCGACAATTCGCCCATCACCCAGTTGGCCGCCAGCTTGGCGTCGCCGCTCACCTGCTGGACTTCCTCGAAGTAGTCGGCCAGTTCGCGGCTGGCGGACAGCACGCTGGCGTCATAGACCGACAGCCCGTACTCGCTCTGGAAGCGATCGCGCTTCTCGGTCGGCAGCTCGGGCAACTGACTGCGCACCTCGGCCAGGAAGGCCGGCTCGATCACCACCGGCAAGAGGTCGGGGCAGGGGAAGTAGCGGTAGTCGTTGGCTTCTTCCTTGCTCCGCATGGAGCGGGTCTCGTCCTTGTTGGGATCGTACAGGCGGGTTTCCTGCACCACCTTGCCACCGTCCTCGAGGAGTTCTATCTGGCGCTGAACCTCGTGGTTGATGGCCTTCTCGATGAAGCGGAAGGAGTTGACGTTCTTGATCTCGGCGCGGGTGCCGAAGGCCTCCTGGCCCTTGGGGCGTACCGAGACGTTGCAGTCGCAACGCAGCGAACCCTCGGCCATGTTGCCGTCGCAGATGCCCAGGTAGCGCACCAGGGCATGGATGGCCTTGACGTAGGCCACGGCTTCCTTGGCGCTGCGGATGTCCGGCTCGGAGACGATCTCCAGCAGCGGCGTGCCGGCGCGGTTCAGGTCGATGCCGCTCATGCCGTGGAAGTCTTCGTGCAGGCTCTTGCCAGCGTCTTCTTCCAGGTGCGCGCGGGTGATGCCGATGCGCTTGACTGTGCCGTCTTCCAGGGTGATGTCCAGGTGCCCCTTGCCGACGATGGGATGGTCCATCTGGCTGGTCTGGTAGCCCTTGGGCAGGTCCGGGTAGAAGTAGTTCTTGCGCGCGAAGACGTTGCGCTCGGCGATCTCGGCATCGATGGCCAGGCCGAACTTGCAGGCCATGCGCACGGCCTCGGCGTTGAGCACCGGCAGGGTGCCGGGCATGCCGAGGTCGACCAGGCTGGCGTGGGCGTTGGGCTCGGCGCCGAAGCTGGTGGCGCTGCCGGAGAAGATCTTCGATTGGGTGCTGAGCTGAGCGTGGATCTCAAGCCCGATCACGGTTTCCCATTGCATGTCTCTATCCTTCCTCAGAAGCCGCTCGGCGCCTGGCGATGCCAGTCGCTGACCTGCTGGTACTGGTGGGCGACGTTGAGCAGACGGCCTTCCTGGAAATAGTTGCCGAGCAGTTGCACGCCCACCGGCAGGCCATCGACGAAGCCGGCCGGCATCGACAGGCCGGGAATGCCGGCGAGGTTGGCGGCGATGGTGTAGAGGTCTTCGAGGTAGGCGGAGACCGGGTCGTTGCTCTTCTCGCCGAGTTTCCAGGCCAGGTTCGGCGTGGTCGGGCCGAGGATGACGTCGACCTCGGCGAAGGCCGCGACGAAGTCGTTCTTGATCAGCCGGCGGATGCGCTGGGCCTTGAGGTAGTAGGCGTCGTAATAACCGGCCGACAGGGCATAGGTACCGACCATGATGCGGCGCTTCACCTCGGCGCCGAAGCCTTCGCCACGGGATCTCTTGTAGAGATCTTCCAGATTGACCGGATTCTCGCAGCGATAGCCGAAGCGCACGCCGTCGAAGCGTGACAGGTTGGAACTGGCTTCGGCCGGGGCGATGACGTAGTAGGCCGGAATCGCGTGCTGCAGGGTGGGCAGCGAGATGTCCTTGACGGTGGCGCCGAGCTTCTTGAGCGCCTCGACCACGGCCAGCACCTTCTCGCCGATGCGGGCATCCAGGCCGGCACCGAAGTATTCCCGCGGCAGACCGATGCGCAGGCCGCTCAGCGGCTGCTGCAGGGCCGCCTGGTAGTCGTCCACTGGCTGGTCGACGCTGGTGGAGTCCTTGGGGTCGAAACCGGCCATGGCCTGCAGCAGCAGGGCGCAGTCCTCGGCGGTGCGTGCCAGCGGGCCGCCCTGATCGAGGCTGGAGGCGTAGGCGATCATGCCCCAGCGCGAGACGCGGCCGTAGGTGGGCTTGATGCCGGTGAGGTTGGTCAGGGCCGCCGGCTGGCGAATCGAGCCGCCGGTGTCGGTGCCGGTGGCGGCCGGCAGCAGGCGCGCGGCCACGGCCGCGGCGGAGCCACCGGAAGAGCCGCCCGGTACCCGGGTGACGTCCCAGGGATTCTTCACCGGGCCGTAGTGACTGGACTCGTTGGCCGAACCCATGGCGAATTCGTCCATGTTCAGCTTGCCGAGGGAGACGGCGCCCGCCGCGGCCAGCCGCTCCACGACGGTGGCGTCATAGGGCGCCTTGAAGCCGGTGAGGATCTTCGAGCCGCAGCTGGTCAGCACCCCCTGGGTGCAGAACAGATCCTTGTGGGCGAGAGGTGCACCGAGCAGGGCGCCGTTTTCGCCGGCGGCGCGCCGGGCGTCGGCAGCCCGCGCCTGGGCCAGCGCCTGGTTGGTGGTCACGGTGATGAAGCTGTTGAGCCGGGGGTCGAGCTGCTCGATCCGCTGCAGCAGGCCGCGGGTCAGCTCCTCGGCGGAAAAATCCTTGGCGGCCAGGGCGGCAGCGATTTCGGTCAGGGTCAGCTGATGCATGTCGTGTCTCACTCGATCACCTTGGGAACCAGGTACAGGCCGGCTTCCACGGCCGGGGCGATGGCCTGGTAGGCCTCGCGCCGGTCGTCTTCGGTGGCCTGGTCGGGTCGCAGGCGCTGGGTGGCTTCCAGCGGGTGGGCGAGGGGGGCGATACCCGTGGTATCCACGGCCTGCATCTGGTCGACGAGGCCGAGGATGTCGTTGAGGGTGGCGGTGGTAGCGGCGAGATCCGCCTCATCGAGACCCAGGCGGGCCAGGTGAGCAATCTTTTCGACGTCGGTGCGTTCGAGCGCCATCGGCTTCTCCAAGCAGGAAGGCGGCGTGACCCGGTTGGCGGCCGCGTATGCTGGAGACGGGCTGGGCGGGTCGGGCGCCGCGTTGAACAGGGGCTTAACGGCCCGGAAAAGCTCTCAATCTAGCATATCGGCGCCTTGCCCTAAATCCCTGCGATTGTTAGAGTCTGCCGCACTTTTTTACCCGCACGTTTGTCCTGTCGCGTGCCTGCTTGTCACCGCCTAGGGTCACCTCATGTTCAAGAAATTGCGTGGCATGTTCTCCAGCGATCTGTCGATCGACCTGGGAACCGCCAACACCCTGATTTATGTCCGCGAGCGTGGCATCGTGCTCAACGAGCCGTCGGTCGTCGCCATCCGTACCCATGGCAACCAGAAGAGCGTCGTCGCCGTCGGTACCGACGCCAAGCGCATGCTCGGTCGGACGCCGGGCAACATTGCCGCCATCCGCCCGATGAAGGACGGCGTCATCGCCGACTTCAGCGTCTGCGAAAAGATGTTGCAATACTTCATCAACAAGGTGCACGAGAACAGCTTCCTGCAGCCCAGTCCGCGGGTGCTGATCTGCGTGCCCTGCAAGTCGACCCAGGTCGAGCGCCGCGCCATTCGCGAATCCGCGCTGGGCGCCGGTGCCCGTGAGGTATTCCTGATCGAGGAGCCGATGGCCGCGGCCATTGGCGCCGGTCTGCCGGTCGAGGAAGCCCATGGCTCCATGGTCGTCGACATCGGCGGTGGCACCACCGAGATCGCCCTGATCTCGCTGAACGGCGTGGTCTATGCCGAATCCGTCCGCGTCGGCGGCGATCGCTTCGACGAAGCCATCGTCACCTACGTGCGTCGCAACTACGGCAGCCTGATCGGCGAATCCACCGCCGAGCGCATCAAGCAGGAAATCGGTACCGCCTACCCGGGCGGCGAGGTCCGCGAGATCGACGTCCGTGGCCGCAACCTGGCCGAAGGCGTACCGCGCAGCTTCACCCTCAATTCCACCGAGGTGCTCGAAGCCATGCAGGAATCCCTGGCGACCATCGTCCAGGCGGTCAAGAGCTGCCTGGAGCAGTCGCCGCCGGAGCTGGCCTCCGACATCGCCGAGCGTGGCCTGGTGCTGACCGGTGGTGGCGCCCTGCTGCGCGACCTGGACAAGCTGCTGTCGCTGGAAACCGGCCTGCCGGTGATCGTCGCCGAAGACCCGCTGACCTGCGTGGCCCGTGGCGGCGGCAAGGCGCTGGACATGATGGATCGCCACGCCATGGACCTGCTGTCCACCGAATAAGGCAGTTCCAGGCTACAGGCCCCGCTCCGGCCGCCCCTGGCGGCCGGAGCGCCGGGCGCGTTCTGCGAGGAACTCACCATCAAGCCGATTTTCAGCAAAAGCCCGGCGCTGGGCATTCGTCTGCTGATCCTGGCCGCCCTTTCGGTGGGTGTCATGGTCACCGACGCGCGCTTCGACTACCTGAAACCGGTACGCAGCGAACTGGCGCTGGTCCTCTCGCCCCTCTATGAGGTGGCGGGCTTTCCCCTGCGTGCCTGGGAAGGCGTCAGCGACCAGTTTTCCAGCCGCACCGAACTGATGGCGGAAAACGAGCGGCTCAAGGCCGAGCAACTGCTGCTGCAGCGCCGCCTGCAGAAACTCGCCGCCCTCACCGAGCAGAACGTGCGCCTGCGCGAGCTGCTCAATTCCGCCGCTTTGGTGGACGACAAGGTACTGGTCGGCGAACTGATCGGCGTCGACCCCAATCCCTATACCCATCGCATCATCATCGACAAGGGCGCGAAGGACGGCGTCTTCGTCGGCCAGCCGGTGCTCGACGCCAGCGGCCTGATGGGCCAGGTGGTGGAGGTGATGCCCTATTCGGCGCGGGTGCTGCTGCTCACCGACGTGACCCACAGCATTCCGGTGCAGGTCAATCGCAACGGCCTGCGCGCCATCGCCGTCGGCACCGGCAATCCCGAGCGGCTGGAACTGCGCTATGTGGCCGACACCGCCGACATCAAGGAAGGCGACCTGCTGGTGAGTTCCGGCCTGGGCCAGCGCTTCCCGGCGGGCTATCCGGTGGCCACCGTCTCCAAGGTGATCCACGACTCGGGGCAACCCTTCGCCGTGGTGCGCGCCATTCCCACCGCCAAGCTCAATCGCAGTCGTTACATGCTGCTGGTGTTCAGCGATACCCGCACACCCGAGCAGCGCGCCAACGACGCCGCCGAGGCCCAGGAGGCCGCCGATCGCCACGCGGCCCAGCGCCCGGCCGCGCCGGCGAATCCGCCGCCGGCCGGCGCCTCGGCTGCGCAGCCGGCGGCCGCCAATGTCACGCCGGCGCCCGGCACCGGCACCGGCAGTCGCAGCGCGACGCCGGCCAAGCCGCCCGCGGGCCAGGGCAGCAGCTCGGCCCATCCCGCCACGCCGACCAAGCCACCCGCGAACGCGAGCGGCAGCGCGGCGCATCCGGCGACACCGGCCAAGCCGCCGGCGCAGGGCGCGACCGCCACGCCGAGCCATCCGGCCGCTAACGCCGCTCAATCACAGCGCCGGGTCCAGCAACCCGCGCCGGAACTGCCGGACGAGGGTGATCGTTGATGGCTTTGCGCATCGGCCACAACGGGTGGGTGATCTGGCTCACCCTGTTGGTCGGGTTGCTGCTGTCCGTCGTGCCCATGCCCGAGTTCATGGAGATCGGCCGGCCGCTGTGGCTGGCGATGCTGCTGACCTTCTGGACCCTGACCCTGCCGCACCGTGTCGGCCTGTTCACCGCCTGGACGATGGGCATCGCCGAAGACGTGCTCTACGGCAACCTGCTGGGCCAGACCGCCCTGGTGCTGAGCCTGGTGGTCTTTCTGGTGCGCTCCCTGGCGCAGCGACTGCGGGCCTTTCCCATCTGGCAGCAGAGCTTCGTGCTGCTGGTGGTCTACGGCATCGCCCAATTGCTGGCGCTGTGGCTCAACGCCCTGGCCGGCAGCCGGCCACCGACCCTGGTGTTTCTCACCCCCTCGCTGGTCAGCGCGCTGCTCTGGCCGTGGATCTACCTGCTGCTCCGCGGGCTGCGCCTCAGATTCGGCGTCAACTAAGCTGGTTTCACCTGCAACAGGCTGGCATTCTCCCGTCATCCCCCCGCCGTCTGGTTGTTGTCGATGTCCCAGCTCTACCTCGCCTCCGCTTCGCCCCGCCGCGCCGAACTACTCGAACAGATCGGCGTGGCCTTCCAGAAGGTCGTCGCAACGGTGGACGAAACCCCGCATCCGGGGGAGGCGGCGGACGCCTATGTCGAACGCCTGGCGCGGGCCAAGGCAGCCATGGGCCGACAGGTGCTGGGCAGTGCCTCCGCCGGCTGCGTGCTGGGCGCCGATACCTGTGTGGTGCTCGATGACCAGCTGCTCGGCAAACCCCGGGATCGCGCCGACGCCCTGGCCATGCTCGCCGCCCTCAGCGGACGCCGGCACCGGGTGGTGACCGGCGTCGCCGTCGTCGATGGCGAGCGCTGCCTCAGTCGCGTGGTGTCCGCCGAGGTGGAATTCCGCCCCCTGGCGCCCGGCGAGGCCGAACGCTACTGGGACACCGGCGAGCCGGCCGACAAGGCCGGCAGCTACGCCATCCAGGGCGCCGGCGCGGTCTTCGTGCGCGGCCTGACGGGTAGTTACAGCGCCGTGGTAGGGCTGCCGCTGTGCGAGACCGCGGAACTGCTGAGCGCTTTCGCCATCCCTTGTTGGCGGTCTGTCTGACGGCCGAATATCCCGTGCTGAGGCGCCTGGCGCCACGGTCCCCTTTCTGCCCTTCCACGTTGTCCAAGAGTCCTCCATGAGCGAAGAGATCCTCATCAACATCACTCCCATGGAGTCCCGTGTCGCCGTCGTGGAAAACGGTGTGCTGCAGGAGGTGCACGTCGAGCGCACCCTGAGACGCGGCATCGTCGGCAACATCTATCGCGGGCGGGTGGTGCGGGTGCTGCCGGGCATGCAGGCGGCCTTCATCGACATCGGCCTGGCGCGGGCGGCCTTCATCCATGCCGCCGAGATCTCCCAGCGCGAGGGTGCGGCGGTGGAAAGCATCAACGCCCTGGTACGCGAGGGCCAGACGCTGGTGGTGCAGGTCACCAAGGATCCCATAGGCACCAAGGGCGCCCGCCTCACCACCCACCTGTCGATTCCCTCGCGCTACCTGGTCTACATGCCGCGTACCTCCCACGTCGGCATCTCGCTGAAGATCGAGGACGAAGCCGAGCGCGAGCGGCTCAAGGCGATCATGGCGCGCTGCGTGGAGAGCGAGGGCATCGAGCACGAGGGCGGCTTCATCCTGCGCACCGCCGCCGAGGCGGCGCGCGAAGAAGACATCCTCGCCGACATCCGCTACCTGCGACGGCTCTGGCAGCAGATTTCCGGCAACCTCCAGGGACCGACGCCGGTGCCCATCTACGAAGACCTGACCCTGGCCCTGCGCGCCCTGCGCGATCTGGTCGGGCCGCGCACGGAAAAGATCCGCGTCGACAGTCGCGAGAATTTCCAGCGCATCGGCCAGTTCGTCGAGGAGCTGATGCCCGAGGTGGCGACGCGGCTGGAGCACTATCCGGGCGAGCGGCCGATCTTCGACCTCTATGGCGTGGAAGACGAGATCCAGAAGGCCCTGGAGCGCAAGGTGCTGCTCAAGTCCGGTGGCTATCTGGTGATCGACCCCACCGAGGCCATGACCACCATCGACGTCAACACCGGCGCCTTCGTCGGCCATCGCAATCTGGAAGAGACCATCTTCAAGACCAACCTGGAGGCGGCCACCGCCATCGCCCGCCAGCTGCGGCTGCGCAATCTCGGCGGCATCATCATCATCGACTTCATCGACATGGAAGACGAAGAGCACCAGCGCCAGGTGATCCGTACCCTGGAAAAGCAGCTCGAACGCGACCATGCCAAGACCAACATCATCGGCATCACCGAACTGGGCCTCTTGCAGATGACCCGCAAGCGCACCCGCGAGAGCCTGTCCCAGGTGCTCTGCGAGCCCTGCGCCAACTGCCAGGGGCGCGGCATCCTGCGCACCGCCGAGACCATCTGCTACGAGATCTTCCGCGAGATCCTGCGCGAGGCGCGGGCCTACCAGGCCAATTCCTACCTGGTGCTGGCCAACCAGAAGGTGGTGGATCGGCTGCTGGACGAGGAATCGGGCAACGTCGCCGATCTCGAGGCCTTTATCGGCCGCACCGTCAAATTCCAGGTCGAGACCATGTATTCCCAGGAGCAGTACGATGTCGTGCTGCTCTAGGTCCGGGTCTTGATATCCCTGCTCAAACGCGGCGCGCTGGGTCTGGCGCTGCTGGTGCTCGTCCTGTTGACGCTCTACCTCGGCCTGGGGCGGTTGCTCATGCCCTGGGTCGGCGAATACCGCAACGAAGTCGAGTCGCGCGCTGCGGCGGCGCTCGGCGAGCCGGTGCGCCTGGGCCGACTCGAAGGACGCTGGGCCCGCTGGAATCCGGTGCTGATCCTGCGCGATCTGTCCCTGGGACGCGGCGAGGGCATGGTGCAGCTGGATCATCTCCAGGTGGTGCCGGATGTCTTCGGCAGCCTCTGGCATCGCCAACTGCGACTCAAGTCCGTGCAGGTTGATGGCGTCCATCTGGTCCTGCAGGAGGACGCCCAGGGGCACTGGCAATTGCGCGGCCTGCCGCCGCGAGCGCCGGATGCCAAGCCCTTCGATCCGGGTCCGCTGCTCGATGGCCTGGCGCGTCTGGGGCATGCCAGTCTGCTGGACAGCCAGCTCAGCCTGATTCCCCAGCAGGGTTCGCCGGTGACCCTGAGGTACGCCGAGGCCAGTCTGTCCCGGCAGCTCAGTGGCGCCCTGGAACTGGCGACCCGTTTCCGGCTGCCCGACGGTGGCACGGTAGCGGCGCACTTCACCGCCATGCCGCGTCCCGAAGACTGGCGTGCCAGCACCGTCGAAGGCTATCTCAGCCTGCCCGCCAGCGACTGGTCCCGCTGGGTGCCGGCGGCCCTGACCCGGCAGTGGCAACTGCGGCGTGTCCAGGCGGCAGGCGAGCTCTGGTTCGCCTGGGCCGAAGGTCGACTGGAGCGCTCCCACCTGCGGCTGAAAGCGGATGAATTGACGCTCGCCTACGCCGATCATCCGCCGGTGCGCCTGCAGGCCCTGACCCTGGACGCCGACCAGCAGGCCGGCGACGCCAGCCAGTACCGTGGTGCCCTGGCGCTTAAGGCCCAGCTCGACGGCAAGCCGCTGGAGGCCCGCTATGGCCTTGGCTATGACAGCACCGCCCAGCACCTGCAGGTGCGCGGCGACCAGCTGGATCTCAGGCAGGCCGCCAGGCTGGCGCGGGACCTGGCGCCCCTGCCGGCACCGGTTGCCCAGGCGCTCCAGGCCCTGGCGCCCCATGGCCAGCTGCGCAACCTCAATGCCGACTTCTATCCGCAGAAGCCGCTGCGCGAGCGCCTTTCCTATGCAGCCAACCTGGATCGCGTGGGCTTTGCCGCCTATCACGGTGCCCCGGCCGCCGAGGGCGTCACCGGCAGCCTGAGCGGTAGCCTGGGCGGTGGCGAATTGCGTCTGGATACCACCGACTTCATGCTGCACCTGAGCGATCTCTTTCCCGAACCCTGGCGCTATCGCACCGCCAGGGCGCGGCTGACCTGGAGTCTCGACGACCAGCGCTTCACCCTAGGCAGTGCCCTGATGCAGGTCACCGGCCCGGAAGGCGCTGCCAGTGGCGACATGCATATCCAGCTCGGCCTGCATCCCGAGGTGGACAGCTACATGGACCTGCGCGTCGGCCTCAAGGATGGCGACGCCAGCTACACCCGCAAGTACCTGCCGACCAAACTGCCGGCCACGGATTTCAGCCCGGAGCTGGCCCAGTGGCTGAGCACCGCCATCGTCGGCGGTCGCATCGACGAGGGTATCTACCAGTACCAGGGATCGCTGCGCCACGGCTCGCCGGCGCACTCGCGCACCATGAGTCTGTTCTTCCGGGTGCACGACGCCCAGTTGGCCTATCAGCCTGGCTGGCCCGCCCTGCGCGAGGCGCGCGGCGATGTCTTCATCGAAAGCGATGGGGTCAAGGTGCAGGTCCCCGAAGGACGCATCCTCGACACCCGGGTCAGGGACGTCGAGGCGCGCATCCCGCTGCTGCACGATGGCAGCGCGCCGCACCTGCGGCTCAGCGCGCGACTCGACAGCAGTGTGCGCGATGGACTGAAGATCCTCCAGGAAACGCCGCTGCCGACCGCCAAGGTCTTTGCCGGCTGGAAGGGCGAGGGCGCGCTCGCCAACAGCAGCCTGAACCTGGACATCCCCCTGGCCAAGGGGCAGCCACCGGTGGTGGTGGTCGAGCTGACGCCGGACAAGGCGCGCCTGGAACTGGCCGATCCCCCGCTGACCCTCACCGAGCTGCGCGGCACCTTCCGCTACGACACCCGCAGCGGCCTCAGTGCCCCCGACATCCAGGCGCGGGTCTTCGACCAGCCCATTCGCGGTCAGGCGCTGGCCGAGGGCAAACCCGACGATCCGCGCACCCGGCTGGTGGTGGACGGCCGGGTCGACGTCGACCAGCTGGCGCGCTGGCTGGGCAGCGAAGGACGACCCATCCCGGCGCGTGGCCTGCTCGGCTATCGCCTCGGCCTGACCCTGGCCGAGCACAGCGAACTGGCGGTCACCTCGGATCTGCTCGGGTTGGCCATCGATCTGCCGGCGCCCTTCGGCAAGAATGCTGACGAGGCACGTGACGGCTTCTTCAGCCTGGCGCTCAACGACGGCGAGCGGCGGGTGGAGGCGACCTACAAGGGCCTCGCCGATGCCGTGCTGCTGCTCGATCCCAAGGCTATCGCCAAGGGCCGCGGCGAGATCGTGCTGGGCGGCGGCACCGCCAATCTGCCCACCGCCGCCGGCTACGACCTGCGCGGGCAACTGGCGGAATTCGACCTGGCCGCCTGGCAGGACATCTACCAGCGCTATGGCAAGGCGGGGAGCGGCGGCAGTGCAGGGCAGGGCGGTGGCAACACCCTGGACGTCTCCAGCCTCGGGCGGGGCGATCTCAACTTCGGGCGCTTCCTGGCCTTCGGGCAACAGATCGACAACCTGCGCCTCACCTATGAACCCCAGGGCAGCGCCTGGCAACTCGGCCTGGCCAGCCAGACCATTGCCGGCCAGGTGCGCATCCCGCGCCAGACCGGCCAGCCGATCGACATCAACCTGCAGCACCTGCGCATCCCCCAGACGCCGGCGGACCCCTCGGTGGAAAGCGAGGCGCCGCGCCCCGATCCGCTGGCCGACGTCGATCCGCGCAGCCTGCCGGCGCTGAATCTGGTCATCGATCGCCTGGAGCTGGGCGGCCGTCTGGTGGGTGCCCAGCGCCTGCAGCTCAGGCCTTCGCCCTCAGGCGCCAATTTCAACGCCCTGGATCTCGACCTGCGGGGCCTCAAGGTGCAGGGCGCGCTGCGCTGGGAAGGTGCGCCGGGCGCGACCCACAGCTACTACCAGGGCCGCCTCGCCGGCGGCAACATCGCCGATATCCTGCTGGGCTGGAATTTCGCCTCCAGCGTCACCAGTCGCGATTTCCGCCTGGATGCCCGGGTCGACTGGCCCGGCTCGCCAGCCTATGTCGCCCTGGCCCGCCTCAATGGCAGCCTCGATGCCCGCTTCAATGACGGCCAGTTGCGCCAGGTGGAAGGCACGGCCTCGGCGCTGCGCATCTTCGGTCTGCTCAATTTCGAATCCATCCGCCGCCGCCTGCGGCTGGATTTCTCCGATCTGTTCGGCAAGGGCCTGAGCTACGACAGCATCACCGGGGTGCTCGACGCCCAGCAGGGGGCCTTCCGCACCCGCAAGCCCATCAGCCTCAGCGGGCCGGGTGCCGAGATGAGTCTGCAGGGCCTGCTGGACATGGCCAGCAACCGGGTCGATGCCAACCTCAAGGTGGGGCTGCCGGTCAGCAACTCCCTGCCGCTGGCCGCGCTGATCGCCGGGTCACCGGCCATCGGTGGCGCGCTGTTCATCGTCGATCGACTGATCGGTGATCGCATCACGCGCATGGCCAGCATCAACTACCACATCGAAGGCCCCTGGCAGAATCCGACCATGACCACGGGCAAGCGCGATTGAGCATTGCCCTGCGGCCGCACCGCTGCTTAGGATGGACGCTCCCTTCTGGAGTGCCTGCATGTCCATAGCCATCCTGCAGATGGTCAGCGGCCCCGCGGTGGCGGCCAATCTGCGCGCCGCCGAGCGACTGCTCGAACGCGCTGCCGGAGCGGGCGCGCGCCTGGCGGTGCTGCCGGAAAACTTCGTCGCCATCGGCCATCCGGCCCCCGCCGAGCTGGCGCGGGCCGAGGCGCTGGGGCAGGGCGAGATCCTGCCCTGGCTCTCTAGTCGGGCGCGCGAACTGGGGCTCTGGTTGCTCGCCGGTACCCTGCCGCTGCTGCCCGACGGTGCCACCGAGGGCAAGCCCTGTGCCTGTTCGCTGCTGTTCGACGACCAAGGTCGCCGCGTCGCCCGCTATGACAAGCTGCACCTCTTCGATGCCGACGTCAGCGACAGCCAGGGCAGCTATCGGGAATCCGACCACTATGCCGCCGGTGAGACCCTCACGGTGGTGGATACCCCGGTCGGCCGCCTGGGCCTGACCGTCTGCTACGACCTGCGCTTTCCCGAACTCTACAGCGCCCTGCGCGCTGCCGGTGCGGAGCTGATCAGCGCCCCCTCGGCCTTTACCGTGCCCACCGGCCAGGCCCACTGGGAGCTGCTGCTGCGCGCCCGGGCGGTGGAGACCCAGAGCTACCTGCTGGGCGCTGCCCAGGGCGGTGTCCACGCCAATGGCCGCACGACTTGGGGCCACGCCATGGCCGTGGATCCCTGGGGCGAGGTGCTTGCCGTCCAGGCCAGCGGCGAGGCCGTGCTGCTCATCGAGCGCGATGCCGAGCGCCAGGCCCAATTGCGCCAGCGAATGCCCGTCACCCAGCACCGCCGCTTCCTGCCGGCGCGCCTGGCCGAACGGCAATGACGGCCATTGGTCTTTTGCATCAGGGATCAGTCACTTCCGCGAGTAGGCTAGAGGTCACCTCGCGACCCTTTCATCGTTCCGACGCCCCCGGTGGCGTCGTCTGGAGTTTCCATGAGTGATTACCTGAATAGCGTCGGCTCGGCCCTGCTGGGCCCCGGCGGACTCGCGGTGGACGATCTGCAACCCGTGCTGCAGCGTCTGGCCGGACCCGGCATCGACGCCGCCGACCTGTATTTCCAGAGCATCGTCTCCGAGTCCTGGCTGCTGGAAGACGGCATCGTCAAGGAAGGCGGTTTTCACCTCGACCAGGGCGTCGGGGTGCGGGCGCTGTCCGGCGAGAAGACCGGTTTCGCCTACAGCAACGCCATTACCGGCGAGGCCCTGGATCTGGCCGCCCAGGCCGCGCGTTCCATCTCCCGCAGCGGTGCCGAAGGCCAGGTCCAGGCGTTCCGCGCGGTGGAGCCGGCGCAGCGGCTCTATGGCCAGGACAATCCCCTCGAAGTGCTGGATCGCGCCACCAAGGTCACCTTCCTGAAGCAGCTGGACGAGGCGACCCGCGCCCTGGATCCGCGCATCCAGCAGGTCACCATCAGCCTGGCCGGGGTCTGGGAGCGCACCCTGGTGGCCGCGGTCGACGGCACCCTCGCTGCCGACGTACGCCCGCTGGTCCGCCTGGGCGTCAGTGTCATCGTCGAGCAGAACGGCCGCCGCGAGCGCGGCAACAGCGGCGGCGGCGGTCGCTGCGACTACCGCTATTTCCAGCGTGACGACCGCGCCCTGGGCTATGCCCGCGAAGCGGTGCGCCAGGCGCTGGTCAATCTCGAAGCCACCGCGGCCCCGGCGGGCACCCTGCCGGTGGTGCTGGGGGCCGGCTGGTCCGGCGTGCTGCTGCACGAGGCGGTCGGCCATGGCCTGGAAGGCGACTTCAACCGCAAGGGCAGCTCCAACTACAGCGGCCAGCTCGGTCGCCAGGTGGCGTCCTCGCTGTGCACCATCGTCGACGACGGTACCCTGCCGGATCGCCGCGGCTCCCTGTCCATCGACGACGAGGGCACGCCCAGCGGCTACAACGTGCTGATCGAGAACGGCATCCTCAAGGGCTACATGCAGGACAAGCTCAACGCCCGGCTGATGGGCGTGGCGCCCACCGGCAACGGTCGCCGCGAATCCTATGCGCACCTGCCCATGCCGCGCATGACCAACACCTACATGCTGGCCGGCCAGAGCGATCCGGCCGAGATCATCGCCTCGGTGGAGAAGGGCATCTATTGCGCCAGCCTGGGCGGCGGTCAGGTGGACATCACCAGCGGCAAGTTCGTCTTCACCACCAACGAGGCCTATCTGATCGAGAACGGCAAGCTCGGTCGCCCGGTGAAGGGCGCCACCCTGATCGGCAACGGCCCCGAGGTCATGAACCGGGTGTCCATGGTCGGCAACGACCTGGCGCTGGATGCGGGGGTAGGGACCTGCGGCAAGGACGGCCAGTCACTGCCGGTGGGCGTGGGTCAGCCGACCCTGAAGATCGATGCCATCACCGTGGGCGGCACCGGCGCCTGATGCAGGCGCCGGCCGTGGCCATCGCGGACAGGGACCTAGCGCAGACCGCGCTGGCTCTCGTCGAGGGTGCGGATGTACTTGAACACCTTGCGCGCCGCCGCGGGCGGCTTGTTGTGCGCGGCCTCGTGCTGGGCATGCCGCACCAGGCCGCGCAGATGCTGGCGGTCGGTTTCCGGATAGAGCGCCACGAAGGCTTCCAGGGCCTGGTCGCCCTCGGCGATCAGGCGGTCGCGCCAGCGCTCCAGGGCGTGGAAGCGCTCGTTGTACTGCCGCGTCGAGGTGTCCATCTGGTCGGCCAGGGCCAGGATGGCTTCCAGGTCCTGGTCGCGCATCAGCTTGCCCAGGTACTGGACATGCCTTTTGCGCGCGATGTGCGTCTTGTGCTTGGGCGCCTCGGCCAGGGCCTTGCGCAACGGATCGGTCAGCGGCAGGCGGTCCAGCTGCTCGGCCGGCAGACCGGCCAGGCGTTCGCCCAGATCCTGCAGCGCATGCAGCTCGCGCTTGACCTGTGTCTTGCTCTTTTCGCCCAGCGGCGCGTCGTCGTCGTAAGAATCAACCATGAACTATGGGGTCCAGCTAAGAATGGGCGCCATCATAACGAGTTGCCGCACGGTTGTCCGGCCTGGCCGGCGCCGTCCGTAAGGAGAACGTCATGAATCGCAACGCCGCCGTGGGTCCCGCTGCGCTCCCCGAATTGCGCGAACAGGTCGAGGCCATCCTGGCCGAGGCCCGGCGCCAGGGCGCCAGTGCCGGTGAAGTGGCCGTATCGGTCGACCAGGGCCTGTCCACCTCGGTCCGCAAGGGCGAGGTGGAAACGGTCGAATTCAATCGCGACCAGGGCTTTGGCATCACCCTCTATGCCGGTCAGCGCAAGGGCTCGGCCAGTACCTCCGCCACCGGTCCCGAGGCGATCCGCGAAACCGTGGCTGCGGCCCTGGCCATCGCCAAGCACACCTCCGAGGATCCCTGTGCGGGCCTGGCCGACGCCGAGCTGATGGCGCGCGGCGAGTTGCCCGATCTCGATCTCTATCATCCCTGGGACATCACCCCCGAGCAGGCCATCGAGCAGGCCCTGGCCTGTGAGGCGGCGGCCTATGCCGCCGACAGTCGCATCGGCAACGCCGACGGCACCACCCTCAATACCCACCAGGGCTGTCGGGTGTACGGCAACAGCCACGGCTTCGTCGGCGGCTATGCCAGCACCCGCCACAGCCTGAGCTGCGTGATGATCGCCGGCAGTGGCGAGGCCATGCAGCGCGACTACTACTACGACGTCAACCGGATCGGCAGCGAGTTGATGAGTGCCGAGGAAATCGGCCGCCGCGCCGCCGAGCGCGCCGTGAGCCGCCTGGGCGCGCGGCCGGTGCCCACCGCCAAGGTCCCGGTGCTGTTTTCCCCGGAAATGGCGGCCGGTCTGTTCGGCACCTTTCTCGCCGCCATCTCCGGCGGCAACCTCTATCGCAAGTCGTCCTTCCTCGAAGGCGCCCTGGGCCAGCAGGTGTTTCCCGACTGGCTGACCCTGGACGAGCGGCCGCACCTGCCGCGCGCCCTGGGCAGTGCCGCCTTCGACGGCGAGGGCCTGGCCACCTACGCCAAGCCCTTCGTCGAGAATGGCCGCCTGGTCTCCTATGTGCTCGGCAGCTATTCCGCACGCAAGCTGGGCATGCAAAGCACGGCCAATGCCGGCGGCGTGCACAACCTCCATGTCAGCCACGGCACGGCGGGCCAGGCCGAACTGATCCGGCAGATGGGCACCGGCTTCCTGGTCACGGAAATGATGGGGCAGGGCACCAACCTGGTCACCGGCGACTATTCCCGTGGCGCGGGCGGCTTCTGGGTCGAGAATGGCGAGATCCAGTTTCCGGTCCAGGAGGTCACCATCGCCGGGCGGCTGGGCGACATGTTCCGCCAGATCCTGGCGGTGGGCAGCGACGTGGAACGCCGCGGCGGTCTGCGCACCGGCTCGGTGTTGATCGATGGCATGACCCTGGCGGGCAGCTAGTGCAGGTCACCGCAGACGTCGTGGAAAGGAAAATCCTGTCGAACGGGAGACAGCCCACCCCGTTACTCGTTAGTATCCTAGCAATGCACTAGGACATAGCCGTGCGGTCGAATCTGCTGACCGGACGGCCCAGGCTTCAGACGGTGCGCCGTGGCGCACCAGCCGTACACCCCATCGCCCAAGGGCAATGGGTCCTTACCAAAGCCACCATGGAGACAATCCGCATGCCGCATACTCTGCCTCAGCTGCCCTACGCCTACGACGCGCTGGAACCGCACGTCGATGCCCAGACCATGGAAATCCACCATACCAAGCATCACCAGACCTACATCAACAACCTGAACGCGGCGCTGGAAGGCACCGAGTTCGCCAACCTGTCGGCCGAAGACGTGGTTCGCCAGCTGGACAAGCTGCCCCAGGACAAGCGCGGCGCCGTGCAGAACAACGGTGGCGGCCATGCCAACCACAGCCTGTTCTGGACCGTGATGGCCCCCAACGCCGGTGGCAAGCCCGAAGGCGCCCTGGCCGAAGCCATCGAGTCCCAGCTGGGCGGCTTCGATGCCTTCAAGGAAGCCTTCACCAAGGCTGCCCTGACCCGCTTCGGCAGTGGCTGGGCCTGGCTGAGCGTCACCCCCGAGAAGAAGCTGGTGGTCGAGAGCACCGGTAACCAGGACAGCCCGCTGATGACCGGCAACACCCCGATCCTCGGCCTGGACGTCTGGGAGCACGCCTACTACCTGCGCTACCAGAACCGCCGTCCCGAGTACATCGGCGCCTTCTTCAACGTCATCAACTGGCCGGAAGTGACCCGTCGCTACGAAGCGGCGCTGAACGCCTGAGTCGACGCCCAATAAAAAAGCCGCCCTCGGGCGGCTTTTTTATTGGGCGATGCTGGAGGAGGGCCGATCACTCACCTTCGTCGAAGTAGTTGTTGATCAGCTCGACCAGGGCGCGCATGGCCTCGTCGCTCTGTTCACCCTCGGTTTCCAGTTGCAGCACCGTGCCCTTGCCAGCGGCCAGCATCATGACCGCCATGATGCTCTTGCCATCCACGGGCGGCTCGCCACTGCGGCCGACACGAATGCTGGCAGGATAGCGGCCGGCCACGCCGACGAACTTGGCAGCCGCACGGGCGTGCAGGCCCAGCTTGTTGATGATGGTGATCTGTTGGGCAGGCATTGAGTCTGTCCTTGTCGAAACAAAACGGGCGTCAGAGATCGCGGTGACGAATCTGGACGTTCTTGAGCAGGTCTTTGAGTTCGCGACCCAGGCGATCGGCCAGATAGACCGAACGGTGGTGACCACCGGTACAGCCAATGGCCACGGTCACATAGGACCTGTTGTTGGCGGCAAAACGCGGCAGCCACTTCACCAGGTAATCGCGGATGTCATTGTACAGGGTCTCTACCTCGGGCTGTTGCTCGAGATAGTCGCGTACCGGCGCATCCAGTCCGGAAAAGTCGCGCAGGTCCGGTTTCCAGTAGGGATTGGGCAGGAAGCGCACATCGAACACCATGTCCGCGTCCACCGGCAGCCCGCGCTTGAAGCCAAAGGATTCCACCAGGTAGGCGGTACCGGGCTCCGGCGCGTTCAGCAGGCGCAACTTGAGGATGTCACGCAGCTGATAGAGATTCAGGTGGGTGGTGTCGATCTTCAGGTCGGACAGGTCGGCGATGGGCGACAGCAGCACCTGCTCGTCATGGATAGCTTCGGCCAGGGACCTTTCCTGGTTCGACAGCGGATGCCGGCGGCGCGTCTCGGAAAAGCGCTTGAGCAGCGCCTGGTCATCGGCATCCAGGTAGAGGACGTCGCAGCGGATGTTGCGACTGCGCACCTGTTCGAGCAATTCGGGAAAGCGTTGCAACTGACTGGGCAGGTTGCGCGCATCGATGGACAGGGCGACCTTGGGCTGGGGGCGCTCCATGTCGGTCAGCGCATGCTGGGCCAGATCGGGCAGCAGACTGGCCGGCAGGTTGTCGATGCAATAGAAGCCATTGTCCTCAAGCACGTTGAGCGCCGTACTCTTGCCCGACCCGGAACGTCCGCTCACGATGATGAGGTGCATGTCAGTGTCCGCTCTGGGCCTCGACGACGATCTGATAGAGCGCCTGGCTATCCCTGGCCTTGCGCAGCCGCTCGCGGATGTCGGCGCGATCGAGGATGCCGGCGATCTGGCGCAGCAGGGTGAGGTGCTGCTCGGTGGCGGCTTCCGGGACCAGCAGGACGAACACCAGGTCTACCGGAGCGCCGTCCAGGGAATCGAAGTCCACCGGTTGCTGCAGGTGGAAGAGCACGCACAGCGGTTGTTGCAGCCCCGCCAGGCGGCAGTGGGGAATGGCAATGCCATTGCCGAAACCGGTCGAGCCCAGGCGCTCGCGCGCCATCAGGCATTCATGGATGTGCGCCGCGTCATGGCCGGGCAGTTCCTGCGCGGCCAGTTCGGCAATGCGTTCCAGTACAGCGGCTTTGCTGCCACCCGGCGCACCCGTCTGGGTGCGGCCGGGGGTCAGGATGTTTTCGAGTCTGATCATAAAGCGGCGATCGAAACCTCAGCGGACGCCGACGCCCTGCTGGCGTTCGATCGATTTTTCCTTGTGTTTAATCAGTTGGCGGTCGAGCTTGTCGGCCAGGAGATCGATGGCGGCATACATGTCGTCGTGCTCGGCATTGGCAACCACCGCGGCGCCGGCGACGTGCAGGGTGGCTTCGGCTTTCTGCTTGAGCTTGTCCACTTCCAGGATGACCTGGACGTTGGTGATACGGTCGAAGTGCCGTTCGAGGCGGGCGAGTTTCTCGCCGATGTAGTCACGCAGGGCTTCTGTCACTTCAAGCTGATGGCCACTGATGTTGACTTGCATACCGCTTCTCCTTATTGCCGGGCTGCGATCGGCGAAGCTGCTCGCCGACATGACAAGGATCGAACGAAGCACGGTCACACATCAGGACGCGTCAGATGAGACGCTTGCGTTCGCTGGACGGAGCGATACCCAGGGATTCCCGATACTTAGCCACCGTGCGACGAGCGACTTGTATACCTTGCGATTCCAGTAAACCAGCGATCTTGCTGTCACTCAACGGCTTTTTCGCGTTTTCCGCCGCCACCAATTTCTTGATGATCGCGCGGATCGCGGTGGAGGAGCATTCGCCCCCCTCGGCGGTGCTGACGTGGCTGGAGAAGAAATACTTGAGTTCGTAGATGCCACGCGGGGTGTGCATGAACTTCTGGGTGGTCACCCGGGAGATGGTCGACTCATGCATGCCCACCGCCTCGGCGATGTCATGCAGGACCAGCGGCTTCATCGCCTCTTCACCGTATTCGAGAAAACCGCGCTGGTGCTCGACGATCTGGGTCGCCACCTTCATCAGGGTCTCGTTGCGGCTCTGCAGGCTCTTGATGAACCAGCGCGCTTCCTGCAGCTGGTTGCGCATGTAGGTGTTGTCGGCGCTGCTGTCGGCGCGCTTGACGAAGCCGGCGTACTGGGGATTGACCCGCAGACGCGGCACGGCTTCCTGATTGAGCTCCACCAGCCAGCGCTCGTTGTGCTTGCGGACGATGACGTCCGGCACCACGTATTCGGCTTCGCCGGATTCGATCTGCGAGCCGGGGCGCGGATGCAGGGTCTGGATCAGTTCGATGACGGGCTTGAGCTCGTCTTCCTTGATCTTCATGCGCCGCATCAGCTGCGCATAGTCGCGGCTGCCGAGCAGATCGAGATAGTCACTGACCAGGCGCCTGGCCTCGCCGAGCAGGGGGAGATTGGCCGGTAGCTGGGCCAGCTGGATCAGCAGGCATTCGCGCAGATTGCGGGCGGCGACGCCGGCCGGCTCGAATTGCTGGACGCGTCTGAGCACCACCTCGACTTCATCGAGATCGACTTCCAGCTCGGGATCCAGCGAGGCATGGATGTCTTCGAGGCTTTCCTGCAGATAGCCGTCGGTGTCGATGCCGTCGATGATCGCCACGGCGATCAGGCGATCGAGATCCGACATGGGCGCCAGGTTGAGTTGCCAGAGCAGGTGGGTCTGCAGGCTCTCGCCCGCCGAGGTGCGGGTGGTGAAGTCCCACTCGTCGTCGTCATTGCTGGGCAGGCTGCTGGCGCTGGTCTGGTAGATGTCTTCCCAGGCGGTATCGACCGGCAGCTCGCTGTCGCTGGGAATACGCTCGCTCCATTCGGAGTCGTCGGCCATCTCGTTGACGGCGACCGAGGTTTCCTTGAAGGTGGTTTCCAGGTTGCCCGCGCCCGAGCTCTCATCGCCTTCGCTCGAGGCTTCGCTCTGGTCGAAGTCTTCACCTTCTTCCTGGCGTTCCAGCATCGGATTGGATTCCAGGGCTTCCTGGATTTCCTGCTGCAAGTCGAGCGTCGAGAGCTGAAGCAGACGTATGGCTTGTTGCAGCTGCGGCGTCATCGTCAGCTGCTGGCCCATCTTGAGGACTAGCGATGGTTTCATGGCTGCGGAAATACACCTTGTCTACCGACGCGAACAGCGCCACCGAACCTCGCGAACCCTGCGAGCGTTAGCAAATTATATGCCTTGTTTCCCCGGGTTTGCCTAGAGGCGGAATTCGTGGCCCAGATAGACTTCCTTGACCAGATCGTTGGCGAGGACTTCCTCGGCGGTACCCTCGGCGATGAGCTGGCCGTCGTTGACGATGTAGGCCGTTTCGCAGATGGTCAGGGTTTCCCGGACATTGTGGTCGGTGATGAGCACACCGATGCCCTTGGCCTTGAGGTGGCGAATGATCTGCTTGATGTCGCCCACCGAGATGGGGTCCACGCCGGCGAAGGGTTCGTCCAGCAGGATGAACTTGGGTGCGGTGGCCAGGGCGCGAGCGATCTCGACGCGACGTCTTTCGCCACCCGACAGGCTCATGCCGCGATTGTCGCGGATATGGGTGATGTGGAATTCCTGCAGCAGGCTTTCCAGTTCGCGCAGGCGACCGGCCTTGTCCAGATCCTTGCGGGTTTCCAGGATGCCGAGGATGTTGTCGGCCACGGTCAGCTTGCGAAAGATCGAGGCTTCCTGCGGCAGGTAGCCGATCCCGGCGCGGGCCCGGCCATGCATGGGCAGGGCGGTGACATCCTGATCGTCGATCAGCACGCGACCCTGATCGGCCTTGACCAGGCCGACGATCATGTAGAAACAGGTGGTCTTGCCGGCGCCGTTCGGACCGAGCAGGCCGACGATCTGACCGCTGTCGATGCTGACGCTGACGTCGCGAACGACCTGACGACCCTTGTAGCTCTTGGCCAGATGCTGGGCTTTGAGCGTGACCGTCATTGTCCCTGCCCCGACTGCTGCTGATCCTTGGGCTGGATGACCATGTCGATGCGCGGCCGCGGCGTGGTGACCTTGCTGCCGTTGGCGCGCCCGGCGTTGACGATCTGGCGCTGGGTGTCGTAGACGATCTTCTCGCCTTCGAAGGTGTTGCCCTGTTGGACCACCTTGGCCTGATCGATCAGGATGATGCGATTTTCCTGGGCGAAATACTGGATCGTCAGACCATAGGCCTTGACGATGTCCTTGTCTGCCGAGGGCTTCTGCTCGTAGTAGGCCGGTTTGCCCACTGCGGTGGCGACCTTGATGTTGCCCTGATTGTCCTGGGTCAAGGTCACCGTGTTGCCGGTGATCTTCATGCTGCCCTGGGTGATGACCACGTCTCCGCGGTACACGGCCACGCCCTGCTTGTCGTCGAGCTCGGCGCTGTCGGCCTGCACGCGGATCGGCTGGGTGCGATCGGTCGGCAGGGCCCAAGCCGCGGCACTGCCAAAGGTGGCGCCGAGGGTGAACAGGAAGGGGAGGGTTTTAACGAACCTCATGCTGGCCTCTTACGTTGGACAGCAGGAGCATTCTGCCGTCTTCTAGATACGCTTTCATGCCATTGGCCGTGGTCACCCCATTGGCGGCCTCGATTCTAACGGCTTGCTCGGTTTGCGCATATTGTTTGTCAGGAAAGACGGTCATGCGGGTGGTGGTCAACACCACCGGGCGGCCTTTTTCATCGGTACGCTCGACACGCACGTCATCGATCAGCTCCGCCTGACTGCCACCGGGGGCGACCTCGGCGCGGGCACTGCGAATGTGCCAGGGATAGTCGGTGCCGCGAAAGGCCAGCATGTCGGGCCGGGTCACCAGGGTGACGTCGGTCGCCTTGACGTGTTCGCTGCGCTCCGCCTTGAGTTCGTACTGGATCTTGCCGTCCAGGCGATACTGGATCGTCCGGGTATTGAGGGCATAGCCGTCGATGGCGCTGTCTTGCGGGGTCGACGAGGCCGGAGCATCGACGAAGCGCTGCGGCAGGATGTTCCAGTAGCCGATCGCGATGAGCGCGGCGGCGATCAGGACCAACAGCACGGGGCGGCGCAAGCTGCGAAACATGAGGGTACCTGTGGTGGGCCGCACCAGGGGCGGCGGGTTGAACACGAGATTGCGGCGTATTAGTCGGGCAGTATAACCCGGCCTACAGCACCCCGGCGCGTAGCAGGTCACCCATGTTGAGGGCGCCGATCGGCCGGTGCTCGTCATCGATCACCACCAGCGCGTTGATCTTGTGCTCTTCCATGATCTTCAGCGCCTCGGCGGCGAGCATCTGCGCCCTGGCGGTTCGACCGCCACGGGTCATCACGGTTGCGATCGCCGTGGTGCGCACGTCGATGCCGCGATCCAGGGCGCGACGCAGATCGCCGTCGGTGAAGATACCGGCCAGACGACCATCGGTGGCGAGCACGCTGGTCATGCCCAGCCCCTTGCGCGACATCTCCAGCAGGGCATCGGAGACCAGGGTGTCTTCGCTGACCTGCGGCAGGTCGGCGCCGGCATGCATGACGTTTTCCACCTTGAGCAGCAGGCGCCGACCCAGGGCGCCACCCGGATGGGAGAAGGCGAAATCCTCGGCGGTGAAGCCGCGGGCCTCGAGCAGGGCGATGGCCAGGGCGTCGCCCAGTACCAGGGCGACGGTGGTGGAGGAGGTGGGCGCCAGATTGAGCGGGCAGGCCTCAGTGGCGACGCTGGTATCCAGGTTGACGTCCGCGGCCTTGGCCAGCGGCGAGGCCGGATTGCCGGCAAAGCTGACCAGCGGGACGCCAAGGCGCTTGATCAGCGGCAGCAGGGTCAGGATCTCGCTGGAGGTGCCCGACTGGGAGATGGCGATGATGACGTCATCGCGGGTGATCATGCCCATGTCGCCATGGCTGGCTTCGGCCGGGTGTACGAAGAAGGCCGGACTGCCGGTGCTGGCCAGGGTCGCGGCGATCTTGTTGCCGACATGCCCGGATTTGCCCATGCCCAGGACCACGATGCGCCCACGGCAGGCGAGCAGGTGGCGACAGGCGGCGGCAAAGCTTTCGTCGATGCGTTCGCCCAGGGCGGCCACGGCCGCTCGCTCTACATCTATGGTGCGCTTGGCGGAAGCGATGAAATCTATTGAGTCGGGCATGGGTCAGAAGGCAGGTGACGGGACAATCGGAAATTATATGCGCAAAGCCGCGACACTCAGCAACGCCGCCCGCAGTTCAGGAGTCACATCGGCAACGAATGCTATAGTGCCGCCCTTTTGCCGGGGTCGCCGAACGCGAGAGCCGCGTGCCCTGAAGCGGCGGAGCGGCGTCTCCCTGCACAGAGTTGAACCTTAGGAGTCTCGATGACCGTCGATAGCCCGTACGCCGTGGAGCTAAAGGGCGTTTCCTTCAAGCGCGGCACGCGTCTCATCTACGACCGGGTCGATATCCGCATCCCGCGGGGCAAGGTCACCGGGATCATGGGACCGTCCGGCAGTGGCAAGACCACCCTGTTGCGCCTCATCGCTGCCCAGTTGCGACCGAGCAGTGGCGAGATCTGGGTCAATGGCGCCAACCTGCCGCAGTTGTCCCGGGGTGAGTTGTTCGACATGCGCCGGCAGATGGGCGTGCTGTTCCAGAGCGGCGCGCTGTTCACCGATCTCGATGTGTTCGAGAACGTGGCCTTTCCACTGCGCGTGCACACCAAGCTGCCCGAAGAGATGATCCGCGACATCGTCCTGCTCAAGCTGCAGGCGGTGGGCCTGCGCGGTGCCGTCGAGCTGATGCCGGACGAGCTGTCCGGCGGCATGAAGCGCCGGGTCGCCCTGGCGCGGGCCATCGCCCTGGATCCGCAGATCCTCATGTACGACGAGCCCTTCGTCGGCCAGGACCCCATTGCCATGGGCGTGCTGGTACGGCTCATCCGCCTGCTCAACCAGGCGCTCGGGCTGACCAGCATCGTGGTCTCCCACGACCTGGCCGAGACGGCCAGCATCGCCGACTACCTCTATGTGGTCGGCGATACCAAGGTGCTCGGGCAGGGCACGCCGAAGGAGCTGCGCGAATCGCCCGATCCGCGGGTTCGCCAGTTCATGCAGGGCATCCCCGATGGCCCGGTACCCTTCCACTACGCCGCGCCTGATCTGCGCGATGCCTTGCTGGGGAAACACTGATGCGTAAGGTCTCCGCCGTGGAGCGGATTCGTCGGCTGGGCAAGGCCGGGCTGGACGTCGTGGCGGCCATTGGCCGCTCCGTCATCGTCCTGCTCCTGGCGGTGTTCGGTCGTGGTGGCGTGGGCAGCGGCCTGCAGCTGCTGGGCAAGCAACTCTATTCGGTGGGCGTGATGTCACTGCCCATCATCGTGGTGTCGGGCTTCTTCATTGGCATGGTGATCGCCCTGCAGGGCTACAACATCCTGGTCAAGTATGGCTCCGAGCAGGCCGTGGGGCAGATGGTCGCCCTGACGCTGCTGCGCGAATTGGGCCCGGTGGTGACGGCCTTGCTGTTCGCCGGTCGGGCCGGTTCCGCCCTGACCGCCGAAATCGGCAACATGAAATCCACCGAGCAGCTGTCCAGCCTGGAAATGATCGGCGTGGATCCGCTCAAGTACATCGTCGCGCCGCGTTTCTGGGCCGGCTTCATTTCCATGCCCTTGCTGGCCGCCATGTTCAATGTGGTGGGTATCTGGGGCGCGGCCATGGTCGCCATCGACTGGCTCGGCGTCTACGACGGCTCCTTCTGGGCCACCATGCAGAACAGCGTGATGCTCAGTGACGTGCTCAATGGCGTGATCAAGAGCCTGGTGTTCGCCTTCGTGGTGACCTGGGTCGCCGTCTTCCAGGGGTATGACTGCGAGCCGACCTCCGAAGGCATCGGTCGCGCCACCACCCGTACCGTCGTCTATGCGTCGCTTGCCGTGCTGGGCCTCGACTTCATTCTTACCGCCCTGATGTTTGGAGATCTCTGATGCAAACCCGCACCCAGGAAATCGGTGTCGGACTCTTCCTGCTGGCCGGCGTGCTCGCATTGCTGCTGCTGGCGCTGCGGGTAAGCGGTCTGACGATGAGCGACCATCACGATACCTACAAGGTCTATGCCTACTTCGACAACATCGCCGGTCTCACCGTGAGATCGCGGGTGACCATGTCGGGCGTGACCATCGGCAAGGTCACCGCCATCGATCTCGACCGCAACAGCTACCGTGGTCGGGTCACCATGCAGATCGACAAGCAGGTGGACAACCTGCCGACCGACTCCATCGCCTCGATCCTGACTGCCGGCCTGCTCGGCGAGAAATACATCGGCATCAGCGTGGGCGGGGACGAACAGGTGCTCAAGGAAGGCTCGACCATTCGAGATACACAATCCTCCCTGGTTCTCGAAGACCTGATCGGCAAATTCCTGCTCAATTCGGTCAATAAAGACTCTTCCGCCAATAAATGATGAGAGGCTTCTCCATGCTCAAGCTACTTCGTCACGGAGTGATCGCGATCCTGGCCCTGCTGCCCCTGGTGTCCCAGGCGGCACCCTCGGCCCACGACGTGATCCAGCAGACCACCAGCACGCTGCTCAGCGATCTCGAGGCCAATCGCGACAAGTATCGCAGCAGTCCGGAAGCCTTCTACGAGTCGCTCAACAACATCCTCGGCCCGGTGGTGGATGCCGAAGGCATCTCGCGCAGCATCATGACCGTGCGCTATAGCCGCAGCGCCTCGCCCGAGCAGATGACGCGCTTCCAGGAAAACTTCAAGCGCAGCCTGATGCAGTTCTATGGCAACGCGCTGCTGGAGTACAACAACCAGGGTATCCGGGTACTGCCCGAAGGTCCGTCCGATGGTCCCGATCGCACCAGCGTGGGCATGGAGGTCAAGGGCAACAACGGCGCCGTCTACCCGGTGCAGTACAGCATGGTCAAGCAGGGCAATGACTGGAAGGTGCGCAATGTCATCATCAATGGTCTGAATCTCGGCAAGCTGTTCCGCGACCAGTTCGCCCAGGCGATGCAGGAAAACGGCAACGACCTGGACAAGACCATCAACAACTGGGCGGGCACCGTGGCCAAGGCCAAGGATTCTCCCGAGGCCCAGAAGGCCAAGGTCGGTTCGTGAGTCGCGCCGCCATCACCCGCGAGGGCGCCCGGCTGCAGCTGTCGGGCGTACTCGATCACGCCAGTGTGCCGTCCCTGCGCGAGCAAGGTCGTACCCTGATCGCCCAGGGCAGCGGTCCGCTGGTGCTGGACTGCGCTGGCGTTGAACATTCCAACAGCGCCGGCCTGGCGCTGTTGCTGGCCTGGTTGCGCGATGCCCAGGCCGCAGGGTGCTCGCTGACCATCGCTGGCCTGCCCTCCGAGTTGCGGCAGATCGCCGAGGTCTCGGATGCCCTCGAACTGCTGCCCCTGGCGGACGACGCTCACGGGTAACGGTCATCGCAGTCGCCGTACAGCCGGTTTTTTTGTATGATCGCCGGCTGTACTAGATTGCCGAGGTGCCGCCATGCAGGCCCAAGAAGTCAAAAGCCTCCTTGAGGCAAAACTGGCCGATACCCAGGTCGAAGTGGAAGGCGAGGGCTGCAATTTCCAGCTCTACCTGATCAGCGACGAGCTCCAGGCACTCAGCCCGGTCAAGCGTCAGCAGCAGGTCTACTCCCATCTCCAGCCGCAGATCGCCGATGGCAGCATCCATGCTGTCACCATGAAATTCTTCACCCGTGCTGCCTGGGCCGAACGCGCCTGATTCGCAGCGCCGAGAACTCGCTATGGACAAACTGATCATTACCGGCGGCAACTGCCTGAACGGTGAAATTCGCATTTCCGGGGCCAAGAACTCCGCCCTGCCGATCCTCGCCGCGACCCTGCTCGCCGACACCCCGGTGACCATCGCCAACCTGCCGCACCTGCACGACATCACCACCATGATCGAGCTGTTCGGCCGAATGGGCGTCCAGCCGGTGATCGGTGAAAAGCTCAATGTCGAGGTGGATGCGTCCAGCATCAAGACCCTGGTCGCGCCCTATGAACTGGTCAAGACCATGCGCGCCTCGATCCTGGTGCTGGGTCCGATGGTCGCGCGCTTCGGCGAAGCGGAAGTCGCCCTGCCCGGCGGTTGCGCCATCGGCTCGCGTCCGGTCGATCTGCACCTGCGCGGCCTGGAGGCCATGGGTGCCAAGATCACCGTCGAAGGCGGCTACATCAAGGCCAAGGCGCCGGCCGGTGGCCTGCGCGGTGCCCACTACTATTTCGATACCGTCAGCGTGACCGGTACCGAGAACGTGCTGATGGCCGCTACCCTGGCCAAGGGTCGCAGCGTCATCCAGAACGCCGCTCGCGAGCCCGAGGTCGTCGATCTGGCCAACTGCCTGATCGCCATGGGTGCCAACATCCAGGGCGCCGGTACCGACACCATCACCGTGGAAGGCGTCGAGCGCCTCGGCGGCGCCACCTATTCGGTGCTGCCGGACCGCATCGAGACCGGTAGCTACCTGGTTGCCGCCGCTGCCACCCGCGGTCGCGTCAAGCTCAAGGACACCGATCCGACCATCCTCGAGGCCGTGCTGGCCAAGCTGGAAGAGGCCGGTGCCCACATCTCGACCGGCAGCAACTGGATCGAGCTGGACATGAAGGGCAATCGCCCCCGCGCGGTCAACATCCGCACGGCGCCCTACCCGGCGTTCCCCACCGACATGCAGGCCCAGTTCATCTCCATGAACGCCGTCGCCGAAGGCACCGGTACCGTGGTCGAGACCATCTTCGAGAACCGCTTCATGCACGTTCACGAGATGGTGCGCATGGGCGCCAACATCGCCATCGAAGGCAATGCCGCCATCGTCACCGGCGTCCAGCGCCTCAAGGCCGCCCCGGTCATGGCGACCGACCTGCGCGCCTCGGCGAGCCTGGTCATCGCGGCCCTGGTGGCCGAAGGCGATACCCTGATCGATCGCATCTACCACATCGACCGCGGCTACGAATGCATCGAGGAGAAATTCCAGCTGCTCGGTGCCAAGATCCGTCGTACGCCCAAGTAAGGACCTCCGATGCTGACCATCGCCCTGTCCAAGGGCCGTATCCTCGACGACACCCTACCGCTGCTGGCAGCGGCGGGGATCGCGCCGACCGAGAATCCGGACAAGAGCCGCAAGCTCATCATCCCGACCACCCAGGACGATGTGCGCCTGCTCATCGTCCGCGCCACCGACGTGCCCACCTACGTGGAGCATGGCGCCGCGGACCTGGGCGTGGCCGGCAAGGACGTGCTGATGGAATACGGCGGCGATGGCCTCTATGAGCCGCTGGACCTGCGCATCGCCCGCTGCAAGCTGATGACCGCGGGCGCCGTTGGCGCTCCGGCGCCGCGTGGCCGGCTGCGGGTGGCGACCAAGTTCGTCAATGTTGCCAAGCGCTACTATGCCGAGCAGGGCCGCCAGGTCGACATCATCAAGCTGTACGGCTCCATGGAGCTGGCACCGCTGGTGGGGCTGGCCGACAAGATCATCGACGTGGTCGACACCGGCAATACCCTCAAGGCCAACGGTCTCGAACCCCAGGAGCTGATCGCCCACATCAGCTCGCGGTTGATCGTCAACAAGGCCTCGATGAAGATGCAGCACGGTCGTATCCAGGCGCTCATCGAGACCCTGCGACACGCCGTCGAGGCGCGCGGCGCCTGAGAACCTGTTCAAAGCCTGCTGCGCGTCGGCCAAACTATGTTGAAAATGGCTTCGGAATGCTCATTGACCACTCGTAAACTCGTTCGCGAGCCCGGTCCGCTTCCTCAGCCATTTTC